>PMAM01000136.1:254-1031 GCA_003152595.1 Acidobacterium sp. | reverse complement strand
GTATGAAGGACGGTGACTTCAGCGTCCGCCTGCCCGGCGCCTGGACCGGCCTCGCCGGAAAAATCGCCGACCACTTCAATGAGATTGTCTCTGCGAACGAGCAGATGGCTCGCGAATTAAAACGCGTCGGCCAGGCCGTCGGCAAGGAGGGCAAAACCCGTGAGCGCATCCGCGTCCCCCGCCACCGCGGCTCCTGGGACGAGATGGAAACCTCGGTCAACAACCTCATCGAAGACCTGCTCCGTCCCACCACCGAGGTTACGCGCGCCATTGCTTCCGTCGCCCAGGGGAATCTCACCCAGACCGTCCGCCTCGACGTCGACGGCCGCCCCCTCGAAGGCGAATTCCTCCGCTCCGCCACCATCGTCAACACCATGATCCAGCAGCTCGGCATCTTCGCCGGCGAAGTCACCCGCGTCGCCCGCGAGGTCGGCACCGAAGGCAAGCTCGGCGGCCAGGCACAGGTGCCCGGCGTCGCCGGTACCTGGAAGGACCTCACCGACTCCGTCAACTCCATGGCCTCGAACCTCACCGGTCAGGTCCGCAACATCGCCGAGGTCACCACCGCTGTCGCCTCCGGCGACCTTTCCCGCAAGATCACCGTCGATGTCCGCGGCGAGATCCTCCAGCTCAAGGAAGCCATCAATACGATGGTCGACCAGCTGCGTTCCTTCGCTTCTGAAGTCACCCGCGTCGCCCGCGAAGTTGGTACCGACGGCAAACTCGGCGGCCAGGCCGTCGTCCCCGGCGTCGCTGGCACCTGGAAGGACCTCACCG
>PMAM01000136.1:0-175 GCA_003152595.1 Acidobacterium sp. | reverse complement strand
ACAACGTCAACTTCATGGCCTCGAACCTCACGGGTCAGGTTCGTAACATCGCCGAAGTCGCAACCGCCATCGCCAATGGCGACCTTTCCCGCAAAATCACCGTGGACGTCCGCGGCGAAATTCTGCAGCTCAAAGAAACCCTCAACACCATGGTCGACCAGCTCAACCGCTTCGC
>PMAM01000223.1 GCA_003152595.1 Acidobacterium sp. | reverse complement strand
CAGAGCCCCTTCTCCCCCGCAATACCAACAATTTCATGCCCGGCTGTGGCCTTATTTTGCTCCGCCACACTGGCCTGGTTTTACTCCGCCCTTGACAATGCCGAGCGACTTTACAAACGCCAGGTTAACGCGTTTTCCTTGCCAGGAACGCCCCAATTGACCACAGATCTTCTGCCGCAGCTCTTCTTTCTGAGTTCCATCGAGCGTGCTGTCTTCGATAAACAGCATCATCAGGTACGCCCGCACCTCTTGGACCCCCAACTGTGGGACTCGAATGGGAACCTGAATCAACTTATCGAAGTAGTTCGTCACGAGCGCATCTTCCACTCCTTCGAAGTGTCGGCGGACGGCGTGCTTGATCATCGTTTCGTCTGCCGCTATGACAAAGGCTGTATGCGGCAGGAAGAGCAAGAGCCGGATAGCCTCAAGCGTCGAGATCGCCGTCTCTGGCAAGCAGCGGTCCAGATCGTCGATCAAAACGACCAGAGTCACTTCCATCGCCTGCAGCGCCTCTTCGAAGGTGTCCCGCAGCGCCTGAATCTCCTTCGGCGGAGACTCTGCCTTCTTCGGCCTGATTAGACGTTCACTTTCCTCGTGAGAGGGAGAGCCTTCTCCCTTCTCCTTTTTCGTCGTATCGCTTTGCCCTCCCGCTGCTTCGACCACCTTCGTCGCCGCCCCTACTAAGGTGCCTGCAAGAGCGATGACTGGGTGTGCTGCCGCAATGACTGCGGCGGCCGACGAGGCCATCTTGGCCAGCCTTAGCAGGTTGACCCGTTCTACGAACTCCCAGGCCTTCTCCGTCCCCTTTTTCCTCGCATCCGCTTCTTTCGCCAGCGTGGACGCGACAGTATCCAGCAGCGCCGCGCGCGCGTCATCATAGCCCTGATAGAGCCAAGCGTTGAACTCGACAAAAACGTACATGTTCGCCGTCGCCAACATACCTCGCGGCGTGCTTTGCGCAATCGACAATTCGTTCTTGATCAACTTGATGAGCGAAGACTTCCCGACGCCCCATGCCCCCGAAACACCCACAGAAACAGGTGCGGGCTGAGCCTGTCGGATCACTTCTGCTACCGTCGCAGCGATTCCACTGAAGTTTAGAAAGTCACGTTCTGTTTCATTGTCCGTCCACATAGCTCAAGCCTCGAAAGTAGAGAAGCAGAAGGCACAATGATAAAGCTATGCACTCCGCGGAACACTTGGAATTGGCCATCACCAGCATTGGCTCACGAATGGTCCGGCGCATCAATTTAGACAGAGTCAGGAACCCTCCAAAGACAGGGACGCTGCCTCATCCCTCAACTTCAGTCGCCGGCGGTCTTCCAACGCCCTCCTCCGCGACTGTTCCTACCGCAGCGCGAACTGAAATTCTGATGCGCTGACGCGCACGAATAGGAAACCAACCATGGTTGAGGGCTCTGGCGACCACCCGGGGTAACGCTGATCGGAGCCCGTCATGAGGTGCCGGTCAGGCAAAGGCCGGTTAGCTGCCACAAAGAAAAACCCGGACCACGCTCGTTCGAGATTCCTGCAATACATGGCCACATGCCCGTTTCTCGGTATCCAGGAGGCGCAAGGTCTTTCCGGATTGTGTGCTACCGTGGAGCCATTCTTTTTCCCCCGAGGTGGCAACGCTTGCGGATAACTGACCTTGTGTGGTGTGGTCTCGCCTGTGTTTCTTGCGCTGCGTACGCTGATGGCCCTGCCGACCGGAGACCGACTGACCCCGTCACCGTCACTTCGGTGAGCGGGCCGGCGTCTGCGCCGCTGCCGGTCGAAGCGCTGCTGACCACGACGCGCATCTTAGGCGTGGCGCACTCGAACGACGGAAGCAAGCTTGCTTACACCAGCACCGCGTCCGGCCGCCTTAATCTCTGGATCATGAATGTGGACGGGAGCGGAGCGCAACAACTGGTCACCAACAACGACCGTCAGATGAGTGCCCACTTCACCCGCGACGACAGGGCAGTGGTCTACAGCCAGGATCGCGGCGGCAACGAGTACTACGACATCTATGTGGTCCCCGCCGCCGGAGGCGAGCCTCGCAACCTGACCAACACTCCCGATGTTAGCGAGACGGTGGACGAGTTCTCGCCGGACGGCAAGCTGCTGGCCGTCAGCATCAAGCAGAAGACCACACCATCCACCGATCTCGCCGTGATGCAGTGGCCCGGCGGCACGATTCGCCAGCTGACGCACGAGAGTGATCCGAAGGCCTCGTGGAGGGAAGATGCGTGGAGTCCGGATGGCCGGTTTCTCTACGCGACGCGCTCCATCGGGATCGACGACGCGCAGATCTATCGCGTGGATGTGACCACCGGCGCCACGGAGCCATTGCTGGAGCACACCGGCAAACAGCTGATCACTGTCGCCGATGTCTCGCATGACGGCCGCACCCTGCTCATCACCTCCAACGCCAAAGGCGGTTATGAGAATGCAGCCCTGCTGGACGTGGCGACCAGGAAGCTGCGCTGGGTGACCGATACTCAGTGGTCGGCTAACGGCGTGGCCTTCACGCCTGATGGCGGAACCGCAGTGATTCTGCTGAATGCGGATGGGCGCATCTCGACACGCTTTGTCGATCTGAAGACCCTGCATGCATCCGAACGGGGCGTGCCGGCCGGCTTGAACGTTCCCGCGGCCTCGCCGACGCCCTTTCTGCCCGACGGCTCCATGTTGCTGTCGCACGAGGACTCGAGCCATCCGCAGGAGCTGTACCGGCTGGCGGCGGACAACGCCCTCACCCAGATCACGCACAACGCGAACGAGACGCTGCAGCACATCGTGCTACCGAGGTCGCAGCTGGTTACTTACCGCAGCTTCGACGGTCTGCTGATCTCGGCCTTCGTCTGGGTCCCGTTCAACCTGAAGCGCGACGGCACGGCGGCAGCGGTGGTGATGCCGCATGGCGGTCCCACCGGGCAAACGACGGACGCCTTCAACGGGCGTGCCGAACTGCTGGCTTCGCGAGGATTCGTGGTCATTACGCCCAACGTTCGCGGGTCCACCGGCTATGGCATGGAATTCCAGAACGCCAACGTGAAGGATCTGGGCGGGGCAGATCTGAAGGACGAGATCGCGGGCGTGGAGTTCCTGAAAGCCACCGGCCTCATCGATCCGAAACGCGTCGGCATCTGGGGCGGTTCGTACGGCGGCTACATGACGCTGATGGCGATCGGCAAAACGCCCGCGGTATGGTCGGCCGCCGTGGATGAGTACGGCATCCTGAACTGGCTGAGCATGCTGGAGCACGAAGACCCGCGCCTCCAGGAATATGAAAAAAGCCTGCTCGGCGACCCGGTCAAAGACCGCGCCGCGTATGAAGCGAGCTCGCCGCTCCGGTACATTCGCAACGAGACTGCGCCGCTGCTCGTCCTGCAGGGCGATAACGATATTCGCGTCCCCCGCGAAGAGGCCGAGCAGGTGGTCAGCATTCTGAAGGGGGAAGGCCGCACCGTGGACGCGGTCTACTATCCCGAGGAGGGGCACGGCTTCGTCAAGCGCGAGCACCAGCGGGATGAGCTCACCCGTTCTGTTGCCTGGCTCCAACAATACCTGCAGAGCGCGCAGTGAGCTAATTCGGGAGCCGACAGGAAACCATCGTGCCCATCGGCTGTGAGTGTGTGCTCAAGGCAGGGCAGTCATGATCGGTCACCATCGTCGCCTTATCGCACTCTTGCGATCGATCCGGGTGGGATCGTTCTGCTCCGGCGAGTTCCGGTGTCGCCGTCCGTGATATTTCCGGTTTTGCCGACAACCGGCAACTCGCCATGACTGGCTACAAGCCCGTTTCCGGGGACTAATCCTGAGAGACGAACGAGCCTTCAACCCGCAGGTGCACCACCGACCCGACTTTCGACTGTGGGCGCGTGGCAACGTTCGATACTGCGGATCATCCGCACCTTCCGTCGAGGAGAGTGAGCTATCGCGGAAATCCTTCGACAGTTGGCACCATACGCCAGCGGTGTATGCTGCATTGTCTTTTCCGGAGGGCATACGGTGAAAATTGAACGTGCTCCAGCCATGGGTCTAGAATCCAGCCATAGCCATTCAAAGGCTGTGGGAGGTTTGTATGCCCCACTATGAGTTCTTCTGCAACGCCTGCAAAAAAACATTCTCGAAGATTCTGACCATCCCAGAGCATGACGCGGACAAGATCGCCTGTCCGCACTGCGGTAGTCACGAGGTCGAACAGTCCTGGTCTGCCTTCTCTGCCGTCACCTCCAGGAAGAGCGCCTGACCACAACAGCGCGAGGAGGCGCGCAGACACTTCGACAGCCCTTGTTTGTTTTACGTTTGAGCGACCGTCCGCATCGGCGCACGCATCTTC
>PMAM01000106.1:1660-9000 GCA_003152595.1 Acidobacterium sp. | reverse complement strand
GGCTTCACGCTCGTTGCGATTCTCACGCTGGCCCTCGCCATCGGAGCCAACATCGCCATCTTCTCCGTCACCAGCGCCATGCTGCTGCGCCCGTTCCCCTTCCGCCAGCCGCAACGGCTCGCGAGCCTTCAGTACTCCAGCGATGAACGCGGCCTTACGCTGCTGCGCTACGAACTGCTGCGCGACCGCGCCCGCACCTTCGAGATTGCCGCCTGGGCCAACGACAACCTGAATCTCACCGGCGCGGGCGAGCCGGTGCAGGTGCCGGTCGCGCGCGTCACGCCGAATTTCTTCTCCTTGCTCGGCGTTCGCCCCGCGCTGGGCCGCGCCTTCACTCCGGACGAAGGCCGCCCGGAAGGTAATCTCGTCGTGATGCTGAGCCATGCCCTGTGGCGAAGCCGCTTCAACAGNNTGACGCTGATGACGCCGCAGCGCCTGCGGATGGGAGCCGGATACCTCGCCTACATCGCGCGATTCGCTCCAGGGGCCACGCTGGCCTCCGTCGATGCGGAGCTGAGGGTCCTCGATCGCCAGTACCGCGCCGAGAATCCCACCGCGCCGGACTCTGACGCATCCCGCGAACTGGTGGCTTTGCCGCTCCGCAATCTCGTCGTCGGGGACCTGCGCGCCAAGTTGTGGATTCTCTCCGCCGCCGTGGCCGTACTGCTGCTCATCGGCTGCGCCAATGTGGCCAGTCTGCTGCTTTCTCGCGCTCTGGCCCGGCGCCGCGAACTCGCCATCCGCGCCGCTCTGGGCGCCAGCCGCTCCGCCCTCCTCCGCCAGTTCCTCATCGAGAGCATGATGCTCGCCGGCGCTGCGGGCATCCTCGGCATCGCGCTGGGCTTCGCCGCCGACCGCGCGCTCACCGCCTGGGGCGCTACGCAGATCCCCGACGGCATCCCGGTCACCATCGACGGGCGCGTGCTGCTGTTCGCCGTCGCCGTCTGCTTCCTTACCGGGATCCTCACCGGCCTGTTCCCGGCCCTGCAGCTGGCCCGCACCGATATCAACTCCACGCTCCGCGATGAAGGCCGCGGGCTCTCCGGCAGCCGCAGCCGCGCGCGCCTGCGCAGCCTGCTGGTCGTCGCTCAGGTTGCGCTCTCGCTGCTGCTGCTCATCGGGGCGGGACTGCTGGTGCGCAGCTTCGACCGCCTGCTGCACGTCGATCCGGGCTTCGACGCGCACAACGTTCTCACCATGGGATTCTCGCTGCCCACGGAAAAATACGCGAAGCCCGATCAACAAATCGCATTCTTCGACGAAGTCCTGCGCCGTATTTCCGCACTGCCTGGCGTGCGCGACGACGCCATCTCCGCCGCGCTCCCGCTCAGTTTCATCCGTGAAGCGCCGATTCTGCCCGAAGGCCGGCCCGCGGTGCCGCTCGCCGAACGCACTTTCATCGTGATTGAGGCCGTCAGCCCGGCCTGGTTTCACACCCTCGAAGTACCGCTCATCGCCGGACGTCTTTTTACCGATGCTGACGATGCTCGCGCGCCGAAGGTCGTCATCCTGAACCAGACCTCCGCGCGCCGCTTTTGGCCCGGGCAGAATCCCATCGGCAAAAGGCTCATCCTCGGACGAGGTCCGGGCTACGCCGAGGTCGTGGGCGTTGCCGCCGATGTTCGCAACACCGGACTGGCCGCCGATGTTCAGCCACAACTCTGGCTTCCCTTCAAACAGCTCCCGTGGGGCAACATGAATCTGCTCGTGCGCACGACGGTCCCGCCGCTGCAGATGGCTTCGGCGGTCCGTGCGCAAATCTCCGCCGTCGATCCGGACCAGCCCGTGACCGCCGTCCAGACCGCCGACGACCTCATGGATGAAGGCCGCGCGCAGCCGCGCTTTACCATGGTGCTGCTCGCCGTCTTCTCCATCACTGCGCTGGCGCTGGCGGCTATCGGCCTCGCCGCCACGCTCGCGTGGACCGTCGTGCAGCGCCAGCAGGAAATGGCCATCCGCCTTGCCCTCGGCGCCGAGCGCCGCGACATCCTCTGGCTCGTTCTCCGTCAGGGACTCACTCTGGCGGCCAGTGGCATCACCATCGGCCTCGCCGCCGGCCTTCTGCTCACGCGTCTGATGTCGAGCGTGCTCTACCAAACCAGTGCGCACGACCTCGGCACCTTCGCGCTCGCACCGGTCGTGTTTCTTCTGATTGCGTGGCTCGCCAGTTGGCTGCCCGCTCGCCGCGCGACGCGCGTGGATCCCATCGACACGCTGAAAGCGAGCTGATGACCAATTAGTACTATCTGGTTTGTTACTTCGGCACTATACAATCTCGTTAACAGATCCCCAACCAGGGCTAAGTTGCCGAATATGCCCGCCGAAGCCGCCCCAGCTACGCAGGTCGCCGAACCCGCCCAACCGCCGCAGCCCAGGCCGCTCTCCATACCCGTCTCTTCCCTGATTGTCTTCGCCGGCTCCGCCCTCATCCTTCTCGCTCTTCCCTTCGTGGCAGGCTCGCTGCGTATCGCCATTGCGTTTGCAGCGGGGATTCTGGCCGGCGCCGGCCTGCTCGCCGCAGTTCTTCTCCCCCACCCGCGCGCGTTCCGCGAAGCCTCTGCCCGCGCCGACAACGAGCATGCCCGCTTCCTAGCCGCGGCGGAGAACAGCCTCGACGACTTCTACATCTTCGACGGCGTGCCCGACCCCACCGGCGCCATCGTCGACTTTCGCTTCAGCTACATCAATCCCAATGCCGAGCGCCGCCTTGGCGTGCCGCGCGACAGCCTCTACGGAAGGATCCTCACCGAAGTGCGTCCTTTCATGATCCGCTCCGGCCTCATCGAGCAATATCGAGAAGTCGTCCGCACCGGTATTCCCTATACCTGCGAAGTCTTTATCGACGACGACATGATCCAGGGCACCTGGCTCAACGTCCAGGTCGTCCGGCTCGGCAACGGCGTCGCTATTACCAGCCGCGACGTCACCGAGCACCGCCGCCGTTCCGACCACATCCACTACCTGGCCCACCACGACCATCTCACCGGCCTCGCCAATCGTACGCTGCTGCACCAGCGTCTCCGCCAGGCCGTCGCGCGCGCCGAAGAACAGGGTCAGACTGTCGCGGTCTTCGTCCTCGACATCGACAATTTCAAGCAGATCAACGACTCGCTCGGCCACGCCGACGGCGACGTCCTGCTCGCCACCGTCGGCCAGCGCGTGCTCTCGTCGGTGCGCGAGTCCGATACCGTCGCCCGCCTAGGGGGCGACGAGTTCGTCATCGTCATGTCCGACTTCCGCTCTATGGACGACGTCGAGCGCTGCGGCCAGCAGATCATCCGCAGCGCCGCTCAGCCCGTCAGCGTTGACGGACGCGACCACAGGATCACAGTCAGCGTTGGCGTCGCCATCTACCCCGAAGCCGGCCTCGATGCCGAGGACCTTCTCCGCAGCGCCGATGCCGCCATGTACTCGGTGAAAGACTCGGGCCGCAACAGCCTCCGCATCTTTACAGAGAGCATGATCGACAGCCGCCGCACGCTGGTCTGAGCGCTGAAATCACCGTTTTCGCTCAACGGAATCCGGCTCTTGTCCCCCGCCAGGACTCGAAGACGTCAGGGCCCACCGACATCTACGGATTGCCACGAAAAGGGCCGAAACTCGGCGAGGCGTGCAAAGTCGCGTGGATTCGCGGTCAGTATGGTGATTCCCAACCGGCCAGCGCTGATGGCCAGCAGCGCATCATTCGTCAGTCGGCCTCTGCCAATGTTCTCGTATCCGTATTTCTGTGCGAGCCGCTCCAGCACTTTTCCTGCCAGGGTCCAATCGCTCAGGCTGGGCACCAGGATTCGCTTCGCCCGCTCGAAATCGCGCTCGAGTTTTTCAAGAATCGCGTGATCCCTGGGCAGCGCCCCGGCATACAACTCTTCGAGGACTACAGAACTGATCCACAGTGGAGAGTCCCCGGTCCATCGCCTGAACAGCAGACCGGCATTGCCTGCACGCCGCAAAGCTCCGATATAAACAGACGTGTCAAACAGGACAGGCGCCATCGCATCTCCGCAGACAGGTCAGCCGGCGCTGCTGGTAGTGCCGTAGACGTCGCGGATGGCGATGCCGCTGCCGGCGAAGCGCTCATGCGACGCGGCCGCGAGCCGGTTGCGCGCATGCTCATCCAGGACCAGGTCCAGCGCGCGATCGATCGCCTCCGTCTCCGTTGAGGCACGCAGCACCTTCCGGACGCGGCTGATTTTTCCCGCGTCCAGGCGAAAGTGCTTATGCGCGATGCGGCTCTTGGCGGTGGCCATGACGCACCTCCACGTTCAGCTTAGCACCGGTGTTCATCAAGCGTGCAATTGTGAACACCGGCGCTCCGCCCCTCACAACTCGTCGATCGCCTTGGCCGCCGCGTCGATCGCCGCGGTGATTTTTTTGATCTGCTCCGCCGTCACGTTCCCGCGGAACACTCGCGCCATCACCGCGCCGCGCAGGTTCATGAAGGCCTTCATGATCTCCGGCGACCGGCCGCGCTCGAAACCGCCGCGCGCTTCCTCCAGCCGCGCGAACAGCTCGTCGAGCCTCTGCTTGTTCTCCTCGAGAAACGCGATCCCCGCCGGCGTCACCGTATAAACCTTCTTGCTGTCTGCCGACGTCGATACCGACGCCAGACCCTCTTCTTCGAGCAACGTCAGCGTTGGATAGATCACACCCGCGCTCGGCGTGTATCCGCCGGCCAGCCGCTCCTCCATCTTCTTCATCAGCTGATAGCCGTAGCTGGGCTCCTCGGAGAGCAGCTTCAGGATCACGAGCTTCAGGTCGCCGGCATCGAACAGCCGTCCGCCGCCGAACCCGCGCTCCCAGCGACCCCGTCCGAGGCCGCCGAATCCGTGCCGGCCGCGGCCTTCGAAGCCACGCTCGCCCTCGCTTGCAAACCCGCCTTCAAACCACGCCTGTGGTCCCGCATGCTGATGCCGTCCGCAGTGGCCCTTTCGTTCGCTCCGATCTTCTTTTCTTTCAAACATTTGTTGGTACATAGAGACTTCCTTTCTGATAACAATATATCGTACGATATATCTTATGTCAACTCCAAAAATATATCGCTGGAGGACCTCGAGATAGACGCACGTCCCCTTACAAGACCCGTGGGTTCTCGCACCAGGGGTGTCAGGGTGAAGAGGAAAGGGGTGGACTAACCGCGCTCGGCGGGCACGAAGTCGGTCACGTTGCGGTTGTAAACGCCGACCAGCGAGTTCCAGCGGACGTAGAGCAACTCTTCGAGCATCTTGATGCCGTCGCGCAGGTAGCTCATGCGGGACCGCTCGTCGTGGCCCCAGGTGACCGGGACTTCGCGAATGCGGTAGCCGCGTTTGAGCGCGATGAAGAGAATCTCCGGATCGAAGCCCCAGCGCTCGATGCGCTGCAACTGGAAGATGGTCTGCGCGGCAGAGCGGCGGAAGGCTTTGAAGCCGCACTGCGTATCCGCGAAGGGCAGGCGCATGATCATGCGCGTGACCACGTTGAAGCAGCGGCCGAAAAACTGGCGGTAAAGCGGCTGGTGGATGGTTTGGCGGCTGACTTCCAGCCAGCGCGATCCAATGGCCACGTCGGCGCCGTCACGAATGGCGTCGAACAGGCGCTCGGCCTCGGGCATGGGCGAGGAGAGGTCGGCGTCGGTGAACATGACGATGTTGCCGCTGCCGTGAAGGATTCCGTTGCGGACGCTGTAGCCCTTGCCGCGGTTCGCGCCGTTGTGGAGCAGGCGCACACGGGGATCTTTCGCAACGAAGGATTCGACGATGGCGGCGGTGTTGTCCGTAGAGCCGTCGTTCACCACCAGCACTTCGGCGTTCCAGCCCTTCTCATCGAGGGTATGCAGAACTTCAGTGAGCGCGCGACCGATGCGAGCACTCTCGTTGTAAGCCGGAATCACGATGGTGTACTGAGGGTTCACTTGAGGCTCAACCGTTTTAGCGTTCTGCACTGCTGTGTATTCGACAGTTTTCGACCAACAGCGGTCGCAAAATTCAACCTGGCTGTCAACGGAATGTCTCACAGATGATACGCGCCTTCGCTAGCCGCAGCCAGAGGCATTCCCGCTACGCGGGATGCTGACGGTGCTACACTTCCCCTTATGGATGAGCCACTTACGCCCGCCGACGGCGCTCCGCCGCAGTCTCCTTCTGGTTACGTGCCGCCATCGCCGGGTTATACGGCCGGTTATGGGGCGCCTTTCGGGGCCGCGCCGGGCGGCTCTGCGCCTCCGCCGAAACGCCGCCATGTCTGGCTGTGGGTGACGATCGGGGGCGTGCTCGCACTGGGTTTTCTGGTCTTCTGCTCGGTGGTGCTGTGGTCGGTGGCGCGCGCCCTGGGCGGCGAAAACGATGGGCTCTCGGGGCTGGGCAGCGACAACATCGGGGTGATCGACGTCGACGGTGAGATCCTGTCGGCGGACACGCTGGTGGATCAGCTGCGGAAGTTCGATCAGGACGACGATGTGAAGGCCATCATCCTGCACATCGATTCGCCCGGCGGAGGCGCCGCCGCGTCGCAGGAGATCTACCACGAGGTCCTGAAAATCCGCAACGAGAAGAAAAAGCCGGTGGTGGCTTCGATTGAGAGCGTAGGCGCCAGCGGCGCGTACTACATCGCATCGGCGGCGAACACGATTTACGCGAACGATGCGAGTGTGGTGGGGTCGATCGGCGTGATCATGGAGTGGACCAATTACGGCGACCTGCTGAGCTGGGCGAAGCTGAAGCCGGAGGTGATCCACGCCGGTGCGCTGAAGGATGCGGGAGATCCGACGCACGCGATAACGCCGGAAGAGCGTGTGTACTTTCAGGGGCTGGTGGACAACATGTACGGGCAGTTCATTGCCGATGTGGCGAAGGGCCGGAATCTGCNNTCGATCAAAGGGCTGGCGACCGGGCAGGTGTGGACGGGCGAGCAGGCGCTGCCGCTGCATTTAATCGACAAGCAGGGCGGGTTTCGCGATGCGCTGCTGGCGACGGCAAAACAGGTGGGGATTTCAGGGGAGCCGAGCGTGGTGAAGCCCTCGGTCCATCACCGGAGCGTATGGGATTTGATCGACAGCACGGACGATCTGGTCCACCAGCCGCAGCAGATGCTGGAGCGGCGGCCGGGGTTCTACTTCCTGTGGCGCTAGGCCCGGAGTTGCAGGTTGCAGGTTACAGGTTACGGGTTACATGGAGCGGGACGGCCCAGCGGACCGGGGCAGGCGGAAGCCACGGAGGGAGATTTCCCGAAAAATCCTGCAAGTTATTGACTTTGCAAGCGAAGAGAATGCATCTACTATGGTGAACAGAGGGCCAACCCAAATCGGAGCCAACCCCACCATGACGAAAGCCGATCTTGTCGAGGAAGTGACGAAGCTGGGAGAC
>PMAM01000106.1:0-1644 GCA_003152595.1 Acidobacterium sp. | reverse complement strand
TACTTCAAGCCGAGCAAGGAGCTGCGCGACCTTGTGAACCCTGGAGCGAAGACAGAAGCGCCTGCTGCGGCTGATGCTGGCAATAGTCAATAAGCAACAAGGGCACCCGATCAGCCCTGCTTTCGGTTTGGCTCGCCTCTGGACTCGCCGTTCCACTCGCTTTTCGCTCGTTCTCTGGCTCGCACTTCCGCTCGCCGTTCGGCTCACTCACTTATAGATCAACCTGATTTGCAGTTCCGTCTCCGGGCAGGCGACGGGGACCTCTGCGCTTTGGAACGGTGGCGCGGAGAAGGCGACCCGCTGGTTGTTTGAGAAGCCGAAGCCTTCTTTCGGAATGCCGAAGAAATTCCGGTCCAGCTTCATGTTGGAGTTTTCATCGTGGATAACGACCGCAGCATAGCGTCCGGACGGGACGTGGAAGCTGAGTTGCGCCTGGCGGTCATCGATGGCGACGCCTCCGTGCACGACGGTCTTCGCGACGTTCTCGGGCCAACCCGCAGGAGAGGCAAAGACCAGGCCGCCGGCGGTTCCGGTGTTGTCGCGGAATCCCGTGACATGCAGGTTGAGAGTGCAGAGAGGCTGGCCATGTGCGGGTGCCGAGTAAACGCCTCGCGGATCACGCGGGGTGGCGAACAGAAATGCGGAGAGAAACAGCAGCGCGGCGGTACGGAAGATCACAAAGTGTTGGACGTGGTTTGCTGTCGCAGGATAACCCGGAATTGTTTTTCGATTGTCAATTATTGGAGCAGGAAGCTGGTTGTTGGCAGCCGATGGCCTGGGTTGCAGCGGAGCTACAATCCGTGCGAGGAAAGTTCGCATGAGATTTGTTGTAGTACGCGTGGTCGCGCTAGTGGTTGGTTTTGGACTGGTGGCTGCGGCCGCTGTGCTGGCGCAGAACGCGGCGAACGGCNNGCGCCGCCGCCGGACTTTCATCGGCCGGCGACAACGTTCAACACGCCGATTGGAATTTTTGACGGCCAGTCGGATGTGGGAAGCGCGCTCGTCCCCGGGAGCGCGAGCTACGACGAAGCAACCGGTGCGTACACGATCCACTCGGCCGGTTACAACGTCTGGTACACGCGCGACGAGTTCCGCTATCTGTGGAAGAAGATGAGCGGCGATGTTTCGCTCGCCGGCGACATCGCGTTTCCGGATCCGAAGGGCTATGGCGATCGCAAGGCTGTGCTCGTCATCCGCCAGAGCCTCGACGACGACGCGAAGGAAGTGGTGGTGGCGCTGCATGGGGCGGGAATGATCCAGCTCGCCACACGGCCGGAGAAAGACGTGCGCGTGAAGGACATGGAGTTTCGCATCGGCGGACGGGGGCGGCCGGGCGGCGCGAGCCCGGATAGCCTGGTGACGGTAAATGCGCAGCGGATCGGAGTGGAGAAACGCGGCGATCAGTTTTCGCTGTGGGTGAGTCTCGAGGGCGAGCCGATGCACCCGTTCGGGCCGCCGATCGAACTGCATCTCGATGCGCCGTTCTATGTGGGAATCGGATTCTGTTCCCATTTGCCGACCACCGTGGACACAGCGGTGCTCTCGAAGGTGGTGCTCGAAAACACGGCCGGCGACGTGAAATAAGCGAGCGCCGAGCCCATTCGTCTTTCGACGGTGCCCGCTCTAGTACTCTGACCGCGTGAT
>PMAM01000279.1 GCA_003152595.1 Acidobacterium sp. | reverse complement strand
ATCACGCGGTCAGAGTACTAGAACATAGAAGCCATGATCGGCCTCGCTGAGGAATGTATCCCACTGCGGATGATACGCATACCAATATGGCCAGCTTCGATTCTCATAGTGGCTGGAAACTCCAATAGCTACACGAAGCTGTTTGTCTGTGCTCCAATAAAGTACTCCGCTTCTGTTCACGATCGGCCTAAATTTCCTTGATATTGCCGACACGATTCTTTGGCGAGTTTGTTCGATGGTATCAGGTACTTCTCTTGACTCTGATATCGGTGTCGGACTTTCGGCACCGCGTTCGTCTGGGCCTGCTGGCGCCCGAGTTTCCTGAATTACTGAAGCATCCTCCGAAACGTCGAACACAACGTCAATGATCTGGTCTAACTTGGTGTATTCGAATGGAACGAGCAAGTCGTGAATTTTCCGAGTAGTGGCATCCTCGGTTCGTTCACGGATGGAGACTAGCTTTGAGAGTGCTTCCACGCTAATCAAACGTACGGACCAAGCGTATTTCGATCCGCGTACCTGCGCCTCGAGGTCACCGGTGTCCTGTCGTCCTACAACTATTAGTACGCTCGACTCTGGAGGAATTCGCTGGTCAACGATCAGGCGGTCCCGATAGCCGACAATCGTGTCGAGGTTGATTCGATACGAGTCGGTAGTTTTGACCTCGATGACGAGGGCCCCGTGGGCATTCGACCAAATTCCGTCATAGCCAATCTTGTTGACGCGTCCTTGGTAGAGACCGTTCTCAACCTTGTAGTCCAACCGGCGGCCCAACTCATTTATCACGTCCTGAAGGACTGAGCCGCTGCTCGTGAACGATTCTGACAGACACTCGGAAGCATATGCACTTAGGCACTCGCCGGGAGCCGTTTCAAGAAATTTGCGAAATTGATGCTCGCATTCGGTGCCGTCACGGAGAATGCCGTCGCCACATAGAACGACGACTTGCTGAATCCTGAGTCCATAGGCCTGATCTGGAGCAGATTCGAGCAGCGTCGTTAGTGGGGTTGATGGCATTGTCTCGGAATGTCGTGATTTTAGCGCGCTGCGGCCCTAATTGTGCCAGCTAAAGGTGGAACTAGAATGGGGCACCCGGGTTTGGGTGCTTAATACACGTCTCTGAGATAGCGCTTTTGCTTCTTCATCTCCGCCAGGAATTCGTTGGCGTAGTCGGGACCTTTTCCGCTGTGGGTGGCTACGGCTTCGAGTAAGGCCGCTTCGACGTCGGGGGCCATTCGTTTGCTGTCGCCGCAGACGTAGAAGTACGCGCCTTCGTTGAGCCAGCGCCAGAGTTCTGCTGAGTTCTCGCGGATGCGGGTCTGGACGTAGATCTTTTCTTTCTGGTCGCGCGAAAAAGCCGTGTCGAGGCGGTTGAGGGTGCCGTCGGCGACCCAGGCCTCGAAGTCCTCCTTATAGAGGAAGTCCTGGGAGGCGCGCTGGTCGCCGAAGAAGAGCCACATGGGCCAGCGGCCGCATCCGGCCTGCTTGTGCTGGAGGTAGGCGCGGAAGGGGGCGACGCCGGTGCCGGGGCCGACCATGATGACGCGCGTGGCGGGGTCGGCGGGGAGGCGGAAGAGCTGGTTGGAGTGGATGAAGATGGGGAGCTTGCCGCCTTTGGGGGTGCGCTCGCCGACGTGGGTGGAGCAGACGCCGAAGCGGTCGCGGCCGTGGCTCTGGTATTTGACGACGCGGATGGAGAGGTCGATGTGGGTGTGGAGGAGGGCCTGGCTCGATGAGATGGAATAGAGGCGGGGGGCGAGGCGCGGGAGGATTTTGAAGAGCTGCTGGGGGTCGTCGAGGGTGGCGGGGGCGTGCTCGATGAGGTCGAGGAACTCGCGGCCCCAGAGGTAGGCGTCGAGCTTTTCTTTGTTGGCGGCGACGCCGGAGAGCTCGGGGTTGCCGGTGTGTTTGGCCCAGGCCTTGAGGGTGGTGCCGGAGAGCTTGCCGATCATGAGCCAGGAGGAGAGGGCCTGGCGTAGGTCGAGGGGCTTGCCGTAGAAGTCGGTGACGGGCTCCTGGCCGGTGAGGTGGAGGCGCTCGAGGACGAGGTCGACGGCGTCGCAGGCGTTGAGGGGGAGGATGCCGGCGGAGTCGCCGGGGAGGTAGGTGAGGCCGGAGTCGGCGAGATCGAGCTCGATGTGGCGGGTCTCTTTTTCGGAGTCGGAGCCGGTGAGGAGGCGGTTCTCGAGGACCGTGGCGGAGTACGGGTTGTTGCGGGACCAAGTGGTTCGGCCGGCTTCCAGTGTGGCGGTTTGTTCCGACTGCATTCTTTCCGTAGCCCCCTTGTGGACCCGCGGGTAACTCAATTGTACCGGGCCTGAGGGTAGAATCGCTGACGTGCGGGGGGGTGTGCGGTGATGAAAATCACCGGGTTAGAGGGTGCGGTGAGTGGCCGGAGTGGGTGGTTCGGCTGGGGGAGTTTCGGGGGCGGGGATCTCGGTTCCAGAACGGGACGGACTGGTTGCCGGGCGGTACTTCGGGGTGAGGCGCGGATGGAATTGAATTGATGTTTGGGCGGCGAGGGATTCAGCTTCTTGCTGTGGGGTGAACCTGGCCGTTTCAATGGGGGCGGCGGGGCGGGGGGGGAAGAACCCGGGAGCGGGGCCGGGCTTTGCAGGGACGGGACGTGGTTCTGGCGGCTGCCCTTGCGTGCGGAGAAGCGGCGGCGGCGATGCTGGATGCGATTGCTGCCTAGTGCTCGGTGGCGACCAGGTGGTGCGCGATGGCGAACATGGCCAGTTCGAGACGGGTGGAGACGCCGGTCTTGTCGAAGATGTTGGAGAGGTGGCGCTTCACGGTCTCTTCGCTGAGGCCGAACTGCTTGGCGATGTCGCGGTTGGAGCAGCCTTCGACGATGCATCCGACGACTTCCATTTCGCGCGGGGTGAGGCCGAAGGTCTTGCGGTCGGGGACAGCGGCCTGCTGCATCAGGTCGTGGAGAGCGCCGACCAGGTTGACGACGCGCTTGCCGCCGATCCAGTAGTCGCCGCCGGAGACGGCGCGAATGGCGGCGGTGATGTGGTCCGCGACGGCGTCCTTGATCACGATGCCGCGGGCGCCGATCTGGAGGGCCTCGATGATCTGCTGGGTGCTGATGGTGCTGGTGAGGAGGATGATCTTGACGGTGGGCGACCCATTCATGATGGAGCGCATGGCCTCAATGCCGGGGAGGCGGGGCATGTAGACATCGAGGAGGAGGATGTCGGGGAGGAGCTCGAGGGTTTGGGTGATGGCTTCATCGCCATCGGAGCACTCGCCGACGACATCGAGGCCGGGCTCGCTCTGGAGCATGTTGCGGACGCCGATGCGGATGACCGGATGATCGTCAGCGATGAGGATGCGGATCGGCGGCGCCGCGGTTTTGGTGGGTCGTGCGGGAGCGGCGGGGCGAGCAGACCGTGTGGGCGAGTTCATGCTTTGAGCCTCTGTTTAAGGATAATTGCGGCGAAACGGCATTGAGCCTCCATCTCGTCGAGTTTGCGCAGCCGATCATCAGGATCGTCAACACCCGATTCGAGGACGGCGGCGGCGCGGGAGATCTGGAGAGCGCCGACCATGGAGGCGCCACCTTTGACAGTATGGGCCTCTTTTTTGATGGTGGCGGGGTCGGCGGTGCGCATGGCGAGGATGCGCGCATGGGTGTCGTTGAGGAAGACGGTGAAGACTTCTTCGAGGCCGTCGGGGGTGATGGCGCGGCGGAGGCGCTCGAAGATGTCGGGGTCGAGGACGGCGTCTTCTTTCGGGGACTTTGGGGCGGCCGGTGCGGCGGCGGGGCGGCCGGCGAGGGCGGAGCGGAGGCTTTCCGAAGAAAGGGGCTTTTTGAGGACGGCGTCGTAGCCGTCGAGCTGCGGCGGGGGCGTGGCGCTCATGGCGAGGAGGAGAGCGCGGGGCGCGGCTTTGCGCAGGGAGCGGGCGAGGTCGGAGCCGTTAAGACCCGGCATACGGAGGTCGGCGAGGATGCAGTCAGGGGGATCGGACTGGGCGAGATTGAGGGCCTGGGCGCCGCTTTCGGCCTGGAGAACGACACAGCCTTCGGACTCCAGCAGGACTGCCGTAACCGCGAGGCTCACCGGGTCGTCATCGACGGCGAGGATACGGCGGGGGTGGGGGGAAGGCCCGGAATGCATGTCGGTGACGATTTTACACATGGATTGATACAGATTCATCGGGCATTTGCAAAGTATTCACCTGGTATTTGCGATAAGACCGTAGTTTCGTCCGCATGACTGCAAAATATAGAGTTTTTGGGGTAATTCTCCTTCTGGCAGGCCTATTCTTCATTGGTTCCAAACCGGCACACGCTCAGTATGAGAACGGCAGCCTTGTNNCGGTGAGCGCCACCAACACGGCCACGGGGATCATGGAGAAAACGGTCTCGAACGATGCTGGAGATTACGAGTTCCCTTCTCTGCGCACGGGCATTTACACCATTACGGCGACGGCGAAAGGATTCGCGCAGGCGGTTGCGCAGAACATCACGATTTCGGTGGGCAGCCGGCAGCGCATCGACCTGCGGCTGGCACTGGGGCAGACCGAGACAACGGTGGAAGTGAGCGACGTGGCGCTGCAGCTGGAGACGGATTCGAGCCAGCGCGAGCAGACGATCACGAACTATCAGAGCGAAGCGCTGCCTCTGGTGAGCCGGAACTACTCCGACCTGATGGGACTGGTGACGGGGGCGCGGCAGGCTCCGACGGCGGCGACGACCAGTTCGATCTCGAGCCTGGTGCGGGCGGGCGCGTACAACGTAAACGGCCAGCGGAGCATGTTCAANNTGGTGACGAACAACGAGAGCGCGGAGTACGGGCGCGGGTCGGGCGCAACGGTGAACGTGGCCTCGGCGAGCGGCACCAACCGCTATCACTTCACGCTGTACGAATTCCTGCGCAACACGGATCTGAACGCGGCGGGCTTTTTCAAGCCGAATATCGTGAGCAACACGGGTAAGGTGACGCCTTTCCACGAGCCCGCATTCAACCGCAATCAGTTCGGAATGAACTTCGGTGGCCCGATTATGCGGGACAAGCTGTTTTACTTCCTGGACTATGAAGGGTTCCGGCAGACGCTGACGCCGCTGAGCGTGCTGACGCTGCCGACGCAGAACGAGCTGAACGGCGTGCTGGTGGTTCCGGTGCGGAATCCGCTGACGGGGACGACCTATCCGGCGGGGACCGCGATTCCGTCAACAGCGTTCGATCCGCTGAATGCGCAGGTGGTCAATTCCTTCAAGAAGATTCCTCTGCCACAGTCGGGGCTGGCGACGACGGGGCTGAACTCGAACGACTACTCAGTAGAAGCGCCGTTCACAGATAACTCGGACAAGGGCGATTTGCGGCTGGACTATCAGCAAAATGCGAACAGCTCGTGGTTCCTGCGCGTGAGCGACCGGAAAGAAACGGGCGTGAACTACACGACGATTCCATTGCCGCTGGACGGGCAGACGAATGGAACGATTCGGATTCTGGATGAGCAGGTGGCGCTGGGTTACAACCATCTGTTCGGCGCAAGCAAAATCCTGGACGCGCGGGTGGGACTTTCGAAGACGAAGGCGGGCAAATTCAATCTGTCGATCGGGGACAACGCGTTTTCAATTCCGGGACTGCCATCGAATCCGATCGTGGCGGGCGGGTTGCCATCGGAGGGGATCACGGGCTTCACGGGATTTGGGCGGCAGAGCACCAATCCGCAGTGGCAGAATCCGGCGCTGCTGAATCCAAAGGTGAACTTTACCTGGGTGAAGGGCAATCACTCGCTGAAGTTCGGCTATGAATACGAGCACATCTGGATGGCGGTGAACGACAACAATCCGCTGTACGGCTCGTGGACGTACGGTGGCGGGTACAGCCTGTGCGACGCGGCGATCTCAGCCAACTGCGCGACGACGGCGAGTGGAGGGGCCGCGCCGACGGCTCCGGTGTCGGACACGTACTGGGCGGATTTCCTGTTCGGCGCGACAAGCAGCTACCAGCTGGCGAACTACTTTGTGGTTCACCTGCGGCAAAGCCTGGACAGCGTGTACGCGCAGGACGACTGGAAGGTGGCTCCGAAACTGACGCTGAATTTGGGAGTGCGGTGGGAGTACGGGTCGCCGTATTCGGAGTGGAAGAACTACGTATCGAACTGGGATCCGGCGACGCAGACGGTGCTGACGATCGCGCCGGGCGCGACAACGGGCAACGGGATCACGGTGGTGCATCCGAGCGGCGTTTACGGCAACACGCTGGTGAATCCGGACCTGAACGACTTTATGCCGAGGATCGGTTTCGCGTATTCGCCGTGGGCTAAGACAGCGATTCGCGGCGGTTTCGGCACAGGGTACGTACACTACACGCGCGCGGGCTCGGGCGATATTCTGGCCATCAACGCGCCGCAGGCGCAGTTTGCTGTGGTGACGCAGCCGACTCCCACCACGACCAACCAATGCGCGACACCGCTGCCGGCGCAGATCATCCCGACCGGATCGACGAAGCCGAGCTGCTTCGCGACGGCGAGCCAGGGATATCCTTCGGGGCTGGTGACAGCGTTCAATCCAGCGACGGACAACATCACGTGGATTCCGAAGAACCGGCCGGACAGCTACGTGGAGAGCTATTTCCTGAGCTGGCAGCAGCAGCTGGCGAAGAACTCGCTGGTGGACATCGCGTATGTCGGCAATCACGGGCTGCACCTGGAAGGCTTCATGAACGGCAACCAGAAGAATCCGGCGAACGGGTTCGCGCGGCCTTTTGCCAACTGGCCGAGCGACATCACGGAGGCTTACAACGAATTCTTCTCGAACTACAACGCTTTGGAGGTGCGCTACGAACAGCGGGCGGTGGCGGGACTGACGCTGCTGAACTCGTTCACCTGGGAACACTCGCTGGATAACGCGTCGGCCTCGCTGGAGGGCAACACGCCGTCGCCGCAGAACGCGTTCAACATCCGGGGCGACTACGCGCAGTCGGACTACAACCTGCCGCTGGCGGACACGCTGAGCCTGGTGTACGACACGCCGTTCGGGCACGGGCGGCAGTTCCTGTCGCACCTGAATGGCGCGGAGGACGCGCTGCTGGGCGGATGGCAGATCAGCGCGATCAACACCATGCAGGGGGGAACGCCGTTCAACCTGACGTACACGCCGAACACGGCGCAGCAGGTGTCGCAGCAGATTTCTGCGACCTACCGCGGCGCGAACGAGTACCGTCCGGACGTTGTGCCGAGCAAGAAGGTGACGCAGGGGATCGGCTCCCGCGCGGCGAACACCGGGTACGTGAACTACATCAACTACGCGGCGTTTGTGCTGCCGCCAGTGAAGGACGCGGCGGGCAACGCGCTGAGTCCTTTCGGGAATGCTTCGCGGAACCCAGGGAGGACGCCGGCGTTCTACGAGACGGATCTGGACATCAACAAGAAGTTCAACACGCCGCTGGAGTCGCTGAAGATCGAGTTCCGGGCCGAGGCGTACAACGTGTTCAACCACACAAATATGTATCTGCCGAATACAATCAGCGGAACGCAGGGTACGACGACCTCGACGCTGGGCATAGGCGCGACCCCGGGACTGTCGGCGATCAGCGGCGGCGCGCCGACGAGTGGCGGGCAGATTTCGAGCACGTTCGAACCGAGGATTTTGCAGTTTGGTTTGAAGATTCTGTACTGAGTTTGAGTCACATCTTCTGTGGGAGCCGCGCTCTGCGGCTCCTTTCTTTTTGGGGCGAGAGTCAGGCAGGGCTTGTTCCGGTGAGGGACGGCGCGATGCCGATGGAATCGGTGGGGCNNCGTGTGTGGCGCCTGGAAGAGACGCTGAAGGAACAGGGGATCGCGCTTTGGGAGGAACCGGAGGCGGCGGCTTCGGCGGGAGCCGGTCGCGTAGAAGAGGGGAGCGTCGCGGCGCAGGCACCGATGCCGCCGAGGGAGGAAGCGCGGGAGCCGGTGGCGGCGCCGGTGCCGCAGTTTGCCACTGTAGAACCCGCCGGTGCGCGCGCGGAGCAGTCGCTGGAGAGCCGGATCGGGTCGCAGTGGTTCAACCGCATCGGGATTCTGGCGGTGCTGATTGCGGCGGCGTGGTTCCTGAAGCTGGCGATCGACAACCACTGGATCGGACCAGCGGGGCGGGTGCTGATCGGGCTGGTCGCTGGCGCGGGGTTGGTCGCGTGGTCGGAGCGCTTCAGGACGCGCGGGTACGCGGCGTTTTCGTATTCGCTGAAGGCGATCGGAAGCGGCGTGCTGTATTTGTCGCTGTGGGCGGCGTTCTCGCTGTATCACCTGGTGGATTCGGGCGTGGCGTTCGCGGCGATGATCGCGGTGACGGCGTTCAACGGATTCCTGGCGTGGGTGCAGGACGCCGAACTGCTGGCGCTGTACGCAATCGTGGGCGGCTTCTCGACGCCGCTGCTGCTCTCGACGGGCGTGAACCACGAGGTTGCGCTGTTCACGTATTTGCTGCTGCTGGACCTGGCCGTGCTGGTGCTGGTGGCGCTGAAGCCGTGGTCGCGCCTGCTGTGCGGGGCGTTTGCGGGCACGGTGTTCTTCTTTGCGGAGTGGTGGTTTGAGTACTACTCGCCGGATCAGTTTGGGACGACGGCGTTTTTCCTGGCAGTGTTCTTTTTGATTTTTGCGTGGGCGCCGCGGCTGGTGCGGCTGCGGAAGAATATCCCGGATCTGGGATGGGACGGCCTGGCGCTGGTGGCGGTGCCGCTGGTGAATGCAGGATTGGGGTTTCTGGGCTACTACCTTCTGCTGCAGGATGCAGGCAGCGCGGCGGCGCCCTGGGTGGCGGTGGCGTTTGCGGCGTTCTATTTATTGTTGCTGCGGTTGCCAGTGCGGGGGGCGATTCGTGGGAGTGCAGCAGCGACGGCGGCGCTGCATCTGACGATTGCGGTGGTGTTCCTGACGATTGCGATTCCGCTGAAGACGCAGGGGCGGTGGATGACGATTGGGTGGCTGGCGGAGGGCGCGGCGCTGGTGTGGCTGGCGCGGCGGATCGCGTCGACGCTGTTAATGCTGCTGGCGCTGCTGTGTTTGGCTCTGGGGCTGGTGGCGCTGGTGGCGGTGAATCCGGCGGCGTCGCTGACGCCGGTGTTCAACGAGCGGTTCGGGACGTATCTGTTTGCTATTGCGGTGTGCGGGTTTGTGACATGGCTGGCGATGCGGGAGCCAGGTACTGAGTCGACGATTGCGTGGAGAGGCATTGCGGCGGGCGCGGGACTGGCGGTGAATGCGCTGATCCTGCTGGCGGTGGGCTGGGAGATCCATGCGTACTGGTGGTATCTGCAGTGGCGCGGCGACTGGACGCTGATGCACGACTACGGGATGTACGCGCAGTTCACGTATTCGGCGTTCTTCATGCTGTTTGGGGCGGTGCTGCTGGCGCTTGGATTCTGGCGGCGGGTGGCGTTTCTGCGATGGCAGGCGCTGGTGCTGCTGGCGGTATCGATTGGGAAGGTGTTTACGGTGGACGTGAGCGCGCTGAGCCAGGGCTATCGGATTTTGAGTTTCCTCGGATTGGGGGCGCTGCTGCTGGCGGTCAGTTTTGCGTATCAGAAAGACTGGCTGAATCTGCGGAAGGCGGCGCATTGAGAGTGAGGGCCGGGTGCTGATGGGTTGGCGCGGTGTGCTGGTGTTGCTGTTGCTCGCGGCGGCGACGCCGGAGGTGAAGTATTTCCGGTACGAGACGCCGCTGACGGGTGTGACAAAGGCGGGGCAGACGTGTGTTGCGCTGGATGCGTGGGTCTACGCGCATGCGGCGCCGGGGCTCGCGGATCTGCGGTTGTATCGGGACAAGCAGGAGACGCCGTATGCGATTCGCGAGACTGCGCCGCTAGAGCAGCAGCAGCGGGAGGTTGCACCGCTGAATCTTGGGCACAAGGGCGTGCATACGACGTTTGAGGCGGAGATGCCGCAGGGGCGGTACAGCGACGTGGAGCTGGACATCACGGCGAAGGACTTTATTGCGGCGGTGGCGGTGACCGGGGCCGATACAGAGAGCGGCCGCGAGGGGACGGAGCTGGGGTTGTTCACGATTTTCGATCTGACGAAGCAAAAGCTGGGACGGAGCACGGTGCTGCATCTACCGGAGTCGGATTTGAAGTATCTGTACTTCAGGATCGATGGGGCGGTGAAGCCGGAGGATGTGCATGGGCTTTCGGTGGAGCGGGCGCCTGCGAAGCAGCAGTATGTCACCGTGGCGGATACGAATCAGGTGACGCAGAAGGGAAAGGAGACGGTGGCGACGTTCAAAGTTCCGGCGCATGTGCCGGTGGAGCGAGTGGAGTTTGTCGTCGGCGCGGAGCCGGCGAACTTCAGCCGGGATGTGACGGTGAAGGCTGCGCTTTTGCCGACCGGAAAGGCGAACACCGAGGAGGAGGCGCCGGGGCCGGTGGAGTCGGCAGGAACGCTGCTGCGGCTGCATACGACGCGGGAGGGGCACCCGCTCGACGAGGAGGATCTGGCGGTTGGTGCACCGTGGATGAGTTCCGGCCAGGGCTTTGGGGATGCGGGCTCGGACTGGACGGTGACGGTGGAGAACGGCGACGATGTGCCGCTGGCGATCGCGGATGTGAAGCTGGAGATGGCGGAGCGGCGGTTGTGCTTTGACGCAGCAGCGGGCGCGCAGTACACGCTGATGGTTGGCGATGCGGCGCTGGCGGCTCCGCGGTATGACTATGCGACGCTGTTTGCGCCGGACGCGAATGCGGCACAGGCGACGCTGGGTCCGGAGAAGGAGAATCCGGAATATCGCGCGCGACCGGATGAGCGGGCGTTCACGGAGAGGCATCCGGGATTATTGTGGGTGGCGCTGGTGGGGGTCGTTCTGGTGCTGGGAGTGGTGGCGATAAGGACGGCGAAGGGAACACCAAAGGCGGGTGGCGGGTAGAGATCGACCCTGTCGTGTGGGAGCGAGAGGGTCGACGGCGCGATCAGTGGATCACAGCAATCAGAATCACCGCGACCAGCACAAGAATGATGATGAGCAGGGTTTGGTTGCTTAGGGCGCCGGCGGCGAAGTCATGCTGGGCCTGGGTGGCGCGCTGGGAGAGTGAGGCGAGTTCCTGGTCGGAGAGGGTCGGTATTGCCGTTTTCACCTGAGCCGGATCGATTTTGGCATCGCGCATGGCTTTCTCGGCAGTGGGAGTCGAGAGGAAGTGCGTGAGGCTGTCGATGTTCGCCTGACGCGCGGCGGATGCGGCCTGGACCTGCTGCTGCAGTTGGCTGGGGCTGACGAGGTGATCGTCGGAAGAGGCTTGCTGGGCGCGCAGCGCTGGAGCGGCGGCGAGGACGGTAAAGAGTGTGGTGGCGGTCAGCGTGCGAAGGATAAAGGAAGGGGTCCGTCTAGATTGCATGGCGGCTCCATTGGGGGATTTGGGCGCGAAACATCCGTTGGGATGCTCTTAATTTAGCAGCAGTTGCAGGGGGTAGGGAGTCCTCCGCAGACAGAACAGCGCTCGCCAAGGCAGAGGGTTTTCAGTCGCTTTTCCAGGGCCTGGCCGCTGCTTTCCTGGAGTTATTTGCGGCAGGACTGAAGAATTCGCGAAGCGACAAAGTGCCGATTTGAAACTGTGGCGTTTCAAAACGGACCCCGAGAAGTACTTTGGGTTGGGAATCCGGAATTACAGTGTTGATTTCCGTCCGGCGTGGGTATCCGCTTCTTGCTGTGGGGTGAACCTGGCCGTCCAGCGTGTGCCCTTGTGAGTAGAGCTGACGGCGTTTCAAAACGGAACCAGGAGGGTACTTTGGGTTGGGAGCACGGAATTACAGTGTTGATTTCCGCCTGGCGCGGGTATCAGCTTCTTGCTGTGGGGTGAACCTGGCCGTCCAGCGTTGGGGTGCGATTCTCAAAGGCCATTCTCAAAGACAACTCTCAAAGAGCAGTCTCAAAGACGGCTCTCAAAGATGAAGTGGCCGGGGTTAGCGCAGGGTGGTTTCGACTTCGTTGAGCCAGTCTGGCGGTTTGAGGATCTCGCGGGGTTTGGAGCCTTCGGCGGGGCCAACGATTCCGTCGCGTTCCATCATGTCGATGAGGTGCGCGGCGCGGCCGTAGCCGATGCGCAGACGGCGCTGCAGGAGCGAGGTCGAAGCCTTGCCGAANNCCTTCGTTCGCGCTCGCATCTTTGGGCGCTTCGAGGAAGCCTGTGACATAGTCGGCGCTTCCCTGCTTCTTCCAGAAATCTGTAACAGCGGCGATTTCTTTTTCGGTGACGAAGGGCGCGTGGAGGCGATGGACCCGCGAAGTTCCTGGCGGGAGATAGAGCAAGTCGCCGCGGCCGAGGAGGGCTTCAGCGCCATTGGCATCGAGAATGGTGCGGGAGTCGACCTTGGTGGCGAGGCGGAAGGAGATGCGGGTGGGAACGTTGGCCTTGAT
>PMAM01000150.1 GCA_003152595.1 Acidobacterium sp. | reverse complement strand
CTGGGGACGAGTCTGGGTTCGTGCTATGCGTTTATCGCGAGCGCGCACGATGCGCGGATTCGCGTGAATGCGTTCAACCATGCGTCGATGGCGTTCGGAGACGTGGTGTGGACGGGACAGAGCACGCGGCATATCCGCACCGCATTCGCTCAAGCCCAAATGACGACTGATCTGCTCTACCGGCTGTTCGGCGCCATCAGCCCGGTTTCGTATATGACGCGATTTGCGGAGCATACCAAGAAGGTCCTGGTGGTCTATGCAAAGTATGATCTGACGTTCTTGCCGGAGTATTCGGAACAGGTTCTGGAGAGCTTCGCAAAGCTTGGGGTTGATTTTGTTTCCAGGGTGTTGCCGTGCGGGCATTACACGACGGGGGAGACTCCGTACAAATTTATTGATGGGTGGTATCTGGGATCGTTTGTGTACACGGCGTTCCGGGATCTGGACCGCGCGGTTCCCGCATCTGCCGAAACCGGGCAGAGCCATTCGAGTGGCCTCACGGAGATCGGCGGCCGCTCGGGCGAGGTTGTGAGCAACCGCAGTCGCGGCGAAAGAGAGAATGCGGAGATGGCGGAGCGGTAAATTGCATCGCAGCATTTGCCGGGAGAATCTCCGCACGGTGAGGTCGAGACGGGTTCCACGAGCCGATGTCCCTGCTGTACCCGAGCTGCGAGCCGGGTATGGATGCGGACGCGTCCTCTGTCAACTTTAATACCGAGCTACACGCTTCTTCGCTGCTCTTCCTGTTCGCACATGTGGCTTTTCCATCCAGAAGCCGAATTGAATTCGGCCGCCGTCCTTCGCTTCGAGTGTGGAAGCCCGACAACCAGCCAAAATCGTCACGTGACTTTTCCCAGGGCGACGAAGGCATTTGAAATAATGAGCGAACGAGCGGCCGCCGATGTCGTGGATCGAGTCTTTTTCGATGCACAAGATGTTGCCGCTCTGCCGCATGGTTGATGACCCCAATGAGCCTTCGATTGAAGGAAGGCTCCAGTAAGCCGGTGATTCCCACGATGAGACGCACTCCATCCGTTCTGTCGGCGTTCTGGTTGTCAGCTCTGGTTGTAGTGTGGGCGATCCCCCTGGCGTCCCAGATCGCTTCGTCCACCTCGGAGAGCCCACCTCCCGATCTGGACCTGATCCTGCAACGCATTGAGGACGCCCAGCACCAGAACCCCGCTCAGTCCCGGCCTTACCGGGTGACGCGAGAATACAAAGTGTTCCGCAGCCCTGACAGGCAGCCAACCTCTGAGGTCATTGCGCAGATCGATTTCGTTCCCCCCGACGTGAAGACATACAAGATTGTGGAAACGAGCGGGGACTCGTGGGGAGCGAAGATTGTTCGTGAACTTCTCAGCAGCGAAACATTGTCAACGAGGAGAGAGCACAGCACGGAGATCAGCCGGGCAAACTATGACTTCGTCTTTCTCAGACAGCAGAACTTCGGTGAGGTTCCCGAGTATGTTTTTGCGATCTTTCCGAAGCTCAAAGATAAATACCTTTTGCGCGGGCAAATTTGGGTCGACGCCCACAGTTTCCGCATCCGCCAAATCGAAGGAGTGCCCGCCCGGAGTCCCTCTTTCTGGCTCAAGGGCCTTCATATCACGCTGCAATATGGTGAACTCGGCGGCATGTGGGTCCCGGTTACATTCGATGCCATCGCGAAAGTCCGCATTCTGGGAGAGTTCACACTGGACGGGCTGAGTGTCAAGCCATCCGAGTCCAAATCCGATGATCCGAAATAGATATCTCCGATGGCGGGAGAACCCAGGTCAGGCTTCGAGGTGGACGGTGGCCATGGCGAGAGATGCGGTGTGCGTGATTGAAAGTGAGACACGGGTGACGCCGAGTTGTCCGGCGATGGCACGGGCGCGGCCGCTGAAGACCAAAGTGGGGCGGCTTCCGGGAGCGCGACGGACCTCGAGTTCCTTCCAGGAAACGCCATGCTGGATGCCGGTGCCGAGGGCTTTGGCTCCGGCTTCTTTGGCGGCGAAACGGGCGGCGAAACTCTCGGCAGCACCGGCTCTGGCACTGCAATAGGCAATTTCCTCGCTGGTAAATATGCGTTCGAGAAAGCGGTTGCCGTAGCGCTCGATGGAGCGCGCGATGCGAGGAACTTCGATGAGGTCGATGCCGGTGCCGACCAGCATGAGGCAACGGTAGCACAGGAGTAAATCTTTAGGTCCCGGGGGGAGAAAATCGCGGTGATGCGATGGGTGCAGATCTCCGATGGAGGGAGTGTGCAGACAATTGCAGAAGAGCGCTGGGGACAAAAGGGCTGGGAGCTGAATCTGGCTGCGCTGTGCTCGGATGACGCGGCGCGGACGGTGCGATTTCTCACCGGGGCGGTGATGGCGTGCGGGGGCTATGTGCTGTCGCGGCGCTTCGACACGGAGCAGACGGCGGCGATCGAGTTCGAGTTCATTCGCGCGACGTGCGTGGAGATGTACAGCGTGCTGATTGCAGCGGGGCTGGAGCTGACGGCGCAATCGCACGTGGTGATGTCGACGCTGTGCCAGTGCACGCGCGAGACGCTGGAGATGACGGCCAGCGATCCGGTACGGGTGGAGCTGGTGATTCGCAGATCGGATGTTCTGGCGCATGGCGATCCGGGCGGATCGGCACCCCCGCGGATGGCGTAGAGGCTGGGTGTACAGAGAAGTTATTCCTGGACTCGCCTTTTCCCGGTCATACTAATGCTCGGATGGAACGCTGGGACGCAATTATTGTGGGGGCCGGACCCGCGGGCTGCGCGGCTGGGTTCGATCTTGCGACGGCGGGACGCGCGGTGCTGCTGCTGGATAAGGCGGAGTTTCCGCGCCACAAGGCGTGCGCAGGAGGGCTGACACGCAAATCGCTGCGCGCGCTGCGGTATTCGGTGGCGCCGGTGGTGCGGGAGACGGTGTCGGCGATTGTGGTGGAGCGGCGGAGCGGGGAGGCGGCGACGCTGACCAGCCGCAAAGCGGTGTGCGCGATGACCGTGCGGCAGGAGCTGGATCACTTCTGCTGGCAGCAGAGCGTGGCGGCGGGAGCGGAGTTCGCGCGGATTGGGGCGATCCTGGGAGTGGAAGCGAACCGCGAGGGCGTGGCGGTGCGGACGGCGGAGGGGGAGTATCGGGGACGGTTTTTGGTTGCGGCGGATGGCGTGCACAGCCGGGTTCGGCAACTGTTGTATGGGGATCGTCCGGCGTGGTTCCGGCGCGGATTTGCGCTGGAGGCCAGGGTGGTTCCGGCGAACGGGCACAGCCGGGATCTGGTTTTCGATTTTGGTTCGGTGCGGCAGGGATATGGGTGGGTTTTTCCCAAGGGCGATCATTTGAATGTGGGGCTCGGGGTTTATAACGATGCGGGCCAGGAGAAGCTGGACCGGCCGCGGCTGGAGGCGTACATCCGGGAACGATTCGGAGAGGCGCGCGCCGAGCACGTGACGGGACAGTATCTGGGCTTCGGCGCGGAGGCGGCTCCAGCTGCGGAAGAGCGGGTGTTTCTGGTTGGCGACGCGGGCGGGTTCGCGGACGCGCTGACCGGGGAAGGGATCCACGGAGCGATTGCGAGCGGGCAGGCCGCGGCGGAGGCGATTGACGGGGAACTGCGCGGCAGAAAGAGAGCGCAGCCGGCGTTCGGCGCGCTGACGGCGCAGCTGCGGCAGGATCTGCAGCTTTCGACTTCGGGGTCGCGGTGGTTCTACGGGAATCTCGATGTGGGGTACAGGGCGCTGACGGCGCCGGTGTTTCGGACCGCGGTGATCAACGCGTACGCGAACGGGACGAAGATCGCGGCGCTGGCGAATGCGGTTCGCCGGTTCGCTCGCTTGTTTGCGGCGAGCGCCTAAAACGAAAGATGGAAAGTGAGCTCCGCATCGCGGCGGAGGAGTTGAGGCGATCTTTGCTGTTAAGATTGTTTTTCGGCGAGACGCAGATTTCATCCGACGCTCGCGCGAACGCCGCCGCAATTGTGCGCAACATGGCGGTTGTCCCAGGCTGAGTTTTACGCTCACTCCCCGGTTCTGACTTCCAACCAACTGCACCAGCATCAACAGCGTTTCTGACGCGAGAGCAGATGAGATTCCTGGTCCGGAAAAACGGCGCGGGAGGGATTCGGCGGATATGCCTGATCATGTCCGGCGTGTTGATGGCCTGCGCGCCCCTGGCGTGGGCAGAGGGCCCGCAAACTTCGCCGAGCATTTTCTCGCCGTCATCGACGCCCGCCAATACCATCCTGGGGCTGGGCTGGTTTGTGATTGCGATCCTGAGCGGGATATTTGTCACGGTCGGATCGGTGCTGACGTGGGTATTGATTCGCTATCGCGAGCGCCAGGGAGATGAGGACAGCGAGCCTCCGCAGATTTACGGCAGCACACAGGTGGAGCTGGCGTGGACGGTGATTCCGATCCTGATCGTGGTGGTGCTGTTTCTGACGACGGCGCGGATTATTTTTGCGATTCAGGACGCGCCGAAGCCGCAGGCGGCGCTGGATGTGACGGTGGTGGGGCACCAGTTCTGGTGGGANNGCGCTGGATCCGCAGCCGACGTTTCTGCATTTGCTGTCGGCGGACGTGGATCACAGTTTCTGGGTGCCGCAGCTGGCGGGGAAGACGGATCTGATCCCGAACCACCCAAACGAAACGTGGATTGAGCCAAAGCAGACGGGAGTGTATGTGGGGCAATGCGCGCAGTTCTGCGGGATCGAGCACGCGAAGATGCTGCTGCGCGTGTATGTGGATACGCCGGAGCAGTTCGACGCGTGGGTTCAGCAACAAAAGCAGCCGGGCGTGCAGGACGCGAGCGAGGCAGCGGGGCGGCACATATTTGAAACAGAAGCCTGCACAAATTGCCACACCATTGCGGGCACGGCGGCGCGTGGGACGTTTGGGCCGGACCTGACGCATCTGGCGAGCCGCGTGACGCTGGCCTCGGGGGCAGCGTTGAATACACCGGAGAATCTGCGCGGGTGGATTCAGAATCCGGATGACTTGAAGCCGGGGGCGTTGATGCCGGCGATGCAGCTGAACAACGAACAGATCGACGAGCTGGTGGCGTACCTGGAGACGCTGCGTTAGGACGACGGAATGGCAGACCAGACTTTACCAATTGCGGGTGTAGACATAACGCCGCGGCGCCGGTCGACGGCGCAGATGCTGGAGTGGCTGCACGGGTGGGTGGTGACGGTCGATCACAAGAGGCTGGGGATTCTGTATATGGTGTACGGGATCTTCTTCCTGCTGGTAGCGGGGGTGGAGGCGCTGGCGATTCGCGTCCAGTTGGCATGGCCGGGGATGCATTTTCTGTCGCCCGAAACATACAACGAATTCTTCACCATGCACGGAACGACGATGGTGTTCCTGGTGGGGATGACGATTATTTTCGGGTTTGGAAATTACCTGGTTCCGCTCATGATCGGCGCGCGGGATATGGCGTTCCCGCGGCTGAACGCTTTCAGCTTCTGGCTGACGGCGTTTGGCGGGCTGCTGCTGTACTACAGCTTTATCGGCGGTTTTGGACTGTACGGAATGGGCGCGGCGCCGGACACGACGTGGTGGGCGTACGCGCCGCTGACGGAGAAGGCATTCTCTCCGGGGCATGCGGTGGACTACTGGGCGCTGTCGCTGATCGTGATGGGGTTTGGAACGCTGGGCACGGCGATCAACGTGATCGCGACAACACTTTCGATGCGCTGCCGGGGAATGACCCTGCTGCGGATGCCGCTGTTCGTGTGGCTGATGCTGGTGACGAGCGGGCTGACGCTGGTGACGATTACGCCGTTGACCGCCGCACAAATTATGCTGACGATCGATCGCTATCTGGGCGGCCACTTCTTCGACACGCAGGCGGGCGGTTCGGCGGTGGTATGGGCGCACTTCTTCTGGATCTTCGGGCATCCGGAGGTGTACGTGCTGGTGCTGCCGGCGTTCGCGATCGCGAACGAGATCATTCCGGTGTTTTCGCGGAAGGCGATCTTCGGGTATCCGGCGATGGTGGCGGCCTCGGTGGGGATCGCGTTTGTGAGCCTGGGAGTGTGGGCGCACCACATGTTCACGATCGGGATGACGTCGGTGGGGAACACGTTCTTCGTGCTGTCGACGATGCTGGTGGGGATTCCGACGGGGATCAAGATTTTTAACTGGCTGGCGACGTTGTGGGGCGGGAAGATCCGTTTTGCTCCGCCAATGCTGTTCTGTCTGGCGTTTCTGTTTCAGTTTCTGCTGGCCGGTTTGACGGGAATCATGCTGAGCGTGGCGCCGTGGGACTGGCAGCTGCACAACTCCTATTTTGTGATCGCGCATTTCCATTACGTGCTGGTGGGCGCGATCGTGTTCAACATTTTTGCCGGCATCTACTACTGGTACCCGAAGGTGACGGGTCGCATGCTGAGCGACACGCTGGGGAAGTGGCACTTCTGGCTGTTTCTCATCGGGTTTCACCTCACGTTCGACACAATGCACTTTGTGGGATTCCTGGGGATGCCGCGCTCGATTTACACCTACGAGCCGGATCGCGGATGGAACACGCTGAATTTCTGGATTTCGGTGGGCGGGATGATTCAGGGAATCGCGGTGCTGATCTTCGCGTGGAACCTGGTGCATTCGTATTTCAAGGGGAAAGAGGCGGGGAACGATCCGTGGGATGCGTGGACGCTGGAGTGGGCTGTGCCTTCGCCGCCGCCGGTGTATAACTTCGCCGCCGATCCGGTGGTCCGCAGCCGGCGGCCGCTGTGGGATCTGAAACACCCTGACGACCCGGACTGGAAGTACGAAGCATGAGCGCGATTCCTGTATCTGTGGGGATGGAACGGTGGGAGTTGCCCTCGCGCGGGCGCGTGGCGATGCTGTCGCTGATCACGGGCGAGAGCGCGATCTTCACGATCTTCGTGGTCGCGTATATCTACTACATCGGAAACAGCCTGACACCGCCATATCCGGCGCAGGTGCTGGAGATTCCCTTCTTTAATACGGTGTGCCTGCTTTCGAGCAGCGTGACGATTTGGCTCGCGGAGCGGCAGATCGAACGCGGGAAGATGCGGGCGTTCGCCGCGTGGTGGGCGCTGACGATTGTGCTGGGGGCGATCTTTATCGGCGGCACGGCGATGGAGTGGCACAAGCTGATCTATATAGATGGGCTGACGATCCGGACGAATCTGTTTGGGACGACGTTCTACTCGCTCGTTGGGCTGCATGCGACGCACGTGGGGGTGGGGCTGATCGGGCTGCTGACGATCCTGCTGTTTACGCTGACGGGGCACGTGCGCGTTGAACATTCCGAGCGCATCCAGGTGTTCGCGTTGTACTGGCACTTTGTGGATGCGGTGTGGGTGGTGGTTTTTACGGTGGTGTACATCGTGGGCAGGTAAGGAATGGCGGAGAGCACACAGCACGACACGCTGCACAAGGCGGGACCGGCGCATGGAGAGACGATTCATCTGCCGGCGCCGACGGCGTGGCCCATTGTGCTGGCATTCGGCTGCATGATGGCGGCGGCCGGGCTGGTGACCAGCCTTTGGGTGACGGTGTTCGGCGCAGTGCTGATGGTGAGCGGGTGCGTGGGGTGGTTCCGGCAGGTGCTGCCGCACGAGGCGCACGAGGATGTGCCGGTGGTGGTGCAGCCGGTGACGATTACGACGACGCGAAAGGTGGTGCGGCGGCTCGAGATTGGGCCGGAGCATCGCGCGCAGCTGCCGGTGGAGACCTACCCGATAGTGAGCGGGATCAAGGGCGGGATTGCGGGCGGGATTGCGATGATTTTTCCGGCGCTGGCGTATGGGCTGCTCGCGCAGCACAGTATCTGGTATCCGGTGAACCTGCTGGGCGGCGCGGGGGTGGGTCCGTCGGCGCACATTACGACGGCGGAGATCGCGCAGTTTCATGCGAGCTGGCTGGCGGTCGCAATTGTAATCCACACGGTTACATGTTTGCTGGTGGGGCTGCTGTACGGCGCGATGCTGCCGATGCTGCCGAACCGGCCGGTGATTCTGGGCGGCATTGTGGCGCCGCTGCTGTGGACGGGACTGCTGCACTCGGCGATGGGGATCATCAATCCGCAGCTGGACGCACGCATCCAGTGGGGATGGTTTGTGGTTTCGCAGGTGACGTTTGGGGTGGTGGCCGGGCTGGTGGTGGCGCGCGAAGGAAAGATCCGGACGGGGCGCGGGCTGCCGTTCTTTGCGCGCATGGGGATTGAGGCGCCGGGGCTGATGGAGTCGCATCCGCATGCGGGACCGCCGCTGGACCGCGACGAGGAGAAGCACTGATGCGGTGGGGCGCCATGGTGCTCGCGTTTCCGATGGTGCTGGCGCTGAGCGGGTGCGAACGCGCGCCGGGAGCACGGGCGGCGGAAGGGACCGCACCGAGGCCCGACCAGATGATGGATTTCAAAGCGCTGTATGCGACGAATTGCCAGGCGTGCCACGGTGCGAATGGGCATGGCGGGCCGGCCATGGAGTTGGGGAATCCGGAGTATCAGGCGCTGGCGGACGATGCAACGCTGAAAAAGACGATTTCGCAGGGGATGCCGGGGACGGAGATGCCGGCGTTTGCGCAGTCGGCGGGCGGGATGCTGACCGATGCACAGGTGAACGCGATTGTTGCGGGGATGCGGAAGGAGTGGGCGAAGCCGAATGTGTTTGGAGGGGTCACGCCTCCGCCGTACTCGCAACCGGCGGGCGGCGATGCGAAGCGCGGGGAGCAGGTGTATCAGGCGCGATGCGCGAGTTGTCACCAGAAGCCGCAGGATCAGCAGGTGACGAGCGCGGTGTATTTGTCTTTGGTGAGCGATCAGGTGCTGCGGACGGTGATTATTGCCGGAAGGACGGATATCGGGCAGCCGGACTGGCGACTCACCGGCGTAAAGAGTTCGACCGGATCTTTGTCCGCGCAGGATGTAACCGATGTTGTTACGTATTTGGGAACGCTGCGGAATCCGGGGGCGGTTTCGGGAGCGCAGGCTGGGAGATGACGATGAGTGACGCGAGTGACAGCCCTGAGAAGCAGAGCAGTGGACCGGATATCGTGACGGCGAGCCACCAGGCAAGCGATCAGGAGAGTGCGGCCCTCGTCTCGCGGCGGTGGCTGCTGCTGAAGGCGGGAATCGCGCTGAACGGACTGGTGGGGATCGCTTTGGCGGTGCCGATTGTGCGGTATTTGCTGGCTCCGGTGCGNNCTGGCTTCGTACGTGAATCCGTTCAAGCAGTCATGGGACGGGGAGACGGATAACGTTGCTTGCTGGGTACGTCGCGAGGGGTCGAGCCAGTTCACGGTGTTCGCGATCAACTGCGCGCATCTGGGATGCCCGGTGCGGTGGTTCCCGCAGTCGCAGCTGTTCATGTGTCCGTGCCACGGGGGCGTGTATTACGCGGATGGATCGCGGGCGTCGGGGCCTCCGGAGCGGGGGCTGTTCACCTACGACTACAAAATAGCGAACGGACAGTTACAAATTAACGCGGGACAGATGCCGAGTCTTTCGAACACGGCGAAGCTGGTGAATATTGCTGTTCCCGCAAAGCAGGGGCCTGGTAAGGATGGAGACTGCGGGTGCCGGGGATGAGTGGCTGGAAGCAGGTCTACGACTGGTTCGAGCGGCGGCTGCAGATCGAAGGGCCGGTGAAGGACGCGGTGCTGCACAAGGTGCCGCGCAACACGGCGAGCTGGTGGTACGTGTTCGGGAGCGCGGCGTTCACGCTGCTGATGCTGCAGGTGGTGACCGGGATTCTGCTGGCGCTGGTGTACGTGCCGTCCGCGGCCGAGGCGTGGAACAGCCTGAACATTCTGAATCATCAGGTCCCGCTGGGATGGTTTCTGCGGGCGATCCACGCGTGGGGATCGAATTTCATGGTGGCCGTGGTGTTCATCCACATGGCGCAGGTGTTTTTGTTCGGGGCGTACAAATTTCCGCGCGAGCTGACGTGGACGGTGGGTGTTTTCCTGTTGCTGATGACGCTGGGCATGGCGTTTACGGGACAGGTGCTGCGCTTCGACCAGGACGCGTACTGGGGTCTGGGCATCGGCGTATTCATCATGAGCCGGGTGCCGTGGGTCGGCGGCGGGCTGGTGCATCTGCTGCTGGGCGGGCCGGTGATTGCGGGCGCGACGCTGTCGCGCTTCTTCGCGCTGCACGTATTCGTGATTCCTGGGACGCTGCTGTTTCTGGCCGCGGTTCACATCTGGATGGTGTTGAAGCTGGGCGTGAACGAGTGGCCCATGCCGGGGCGGCTGGTGCGCAAAGAAACCTACGTCGAGGAGTACAACAAGCTCGCGCACGAAGATGGCATTCCCTTCGTCCCGGGTGCGTTCTGGAAGGACCTGGTGTTTTCCGGCGCAGTGCTGGCGGCGGTGGCGGTGTGCGCGGCGGTGTTCGGGCCGTCGGGGCCGGGCGGGCAGCCGGATCCGTCGATTATTCAGACGGTGCCGAAACCGGACTTCCCCTTCCTGTGGATTTACGCGGTGCTGTCGTATCTGCCGCCGTCGATGGAGACGCCGTTCATTCTGATTGCGCCGATCCTGATGATTGCGGGATTGCTGGCGGTGCCGTTTGTGGCGTCGGAGGGCGAGAAGAGCTGGCACCGGCGTCCGATTGCGGTGCTGGCGCTGAGCCTGGTGGCGGTGAGCTGGGCGGTGTTCACGCATCTGGCGATGTCGACGCCGTGGAGCCCGCACATGAGCGCGTGGAGCGGGGACACGCTGCCGGTGAAGTATCTGCAGGAGGCGACGCCGCTGGTGCGGCAGGGGGCGGTGATCTTCCAGGCGAAGCAATGCCGGAACTGCCACTCGGTTGACGGGCGGGGGGGCGAGCGCGGACCGGCGCTCGACGCGGTGGCGACGAGAATGACGCCGGACCAGATGCGCTACAAGGTGGTGACGGGCGGCGGGAACATGCCCGCGTATGGGAAGAATCTTTCGCCGCCGGAGATTGAAGCGCTGGTGAGTTTTCTGGAGACGCTGCATCCGGCGAATGAGCCGCCGGCGTTCGATGCGTCGCGGCATTTGGCGGAGACGAGTTCCGCGCCGCAGCCAGTGAGCGCGAAACCATGAGCCGGGTATGAGTCAGGACGCGCTGTTTACGCAGTGGGACGTGCCGTGGGCTGTAACGGCGGCGTTGGCGGTGACAGCGGTGATTTATGTTCGCGGATGGTTACAAATACGCAGGACGCGGCCGGAGCTGTTTCCACCGTGGCGGCTGATCGCATTTCTGGGCGGGATTCTGGCGATTTTTGTGGCGGTGGCGTCGCCCCTGGACACCTTCAGCGAGACGCTGCTGTTCATGCACATGGCGCAGCACTTTGTGCTGATGTCGATTGCGCCGCCGCTGATTGTGCTGGGCGCGCCGGTGGTGCCGATGCTGCGCGGGTTGCCGCGGGGCGTGATCCGGGGGCTGCGGCCGCTGTTTCGAATGGGCGTGATGGGGCGGGTGGGCTCTTTCCTGACGCAGCCGAAGGTGGCGTGGCTGGCGATGAACGTGGCCTACGTGGGCTGGCATATTCCGAAGGCGTATGAATTTGCGCTGGCGAACGAGAACTGGCACAACTTCGAGCACGGGTGCTTCTTCTTTACGAGCGTGATGTTCTGGTGGCCGGTGATTGCGCCGTGGCCGTGGCGGCAGACCTGGTCGCGGTGGCTGCTGCTTCCCTACCTGCTGCTGGCGGATCTGGTGAACACGGGACTGTCGGCGTTTTTATGTTTTTCGGGGCGTCTGCTGTATCCGAGCTATGGGGCGGTGCCGCGGTTGTTCGGGCTGAGCGCGCTCAACGATCAGGTGGCGGCGGGGGCGTTCATGTGGGTGATGGGGTCGACGGTGTTTCTGATTCCGGCGATGGGGATCACGTTGGCGCTGTTGTCGCCGCGACGGGGGCAGGTGCGGGCGCCGGGCATGGTTGCGGCTAGCCGGTAGCTCTTAGCTGTTAGCTTCTAGCTTTTAGGGAACCATCCCTCAGTGGCTAAAGCCGCACTCATCTGCCGGATTTACGGCACGGTTTCACAGCTTGCGG
>PMAM01000357.1:9858-10084 GCA_003152595.1 Acidobacterium sp. | reverse complement strand
GGAACGACTGGGACGCCGATCCGATCCGGCGCGACCTCGATGCCATTGCCTCGCTCGCCGCCGATCATCTCCGGCTGCTTCTGATCTGGCCATATTTCCAGCCGAACCCGAAGTGGATCAGCACACTCCATCTCCAGCGGCTGGACCAACTGCTGGCATTTATGGCGGAGCGCCAACTCGATGCGCTGATCACGGTCTTTACCGGCCAGCTCAGTGGCTGGTACTT
>PMAM01000357.1:0-9848 GCA_003152595.1 Acidobacterium sp. | reverse complement strand
TGATGAGCGGCGTGCTGTTCGGGATGGTGCCGGCGCGGCAGGTGATGAAGTCCGATCCCTACGAAATTGTGAAGGCGGGAGCGAACGCGCGGCTGGGGCGGCGGGTGACGATGCGGGACGTGCTGCTGGTAGTGCAGATTGCGCTGTGCGGGGTGCTGGTGCCAGCAGTTGAGGGCGATACGCCTCGCCCTTGGCGAGTACCGCCCATATGACGCGGGCCATCTTGTTGGCCAGTCCGCATCCGGCGCATGTGCGACGCTGGGCTGCCAACCTTCAATACTCCAGGAATGTCTTTAGTCGGCGGCTTGGCAGGAACGGATCGAATGGGATTTCTTCTCTCGTGGCTCAGGTCACCAACTGCCCCGTTCGCCGGATACCGCTATCAACTTCGCCAGACGGGAGCAGCCATTCTCCCAGTTCATCTGCAGGCAGCGCTCAACATGGTCCGGATCCCCGGCAAGGATGGCACGGATGACTGCATCGTGTTCTTCCACCGAAAAATGGAGGTCGTCGATGATGGAACTGGCATAGAGTCGCCAGTAGCGTTCGGCCTGAGGCTCGATGGATGTATGGAGCGCGAGGAGTCGCGGCCCCGCGCCCGAGTCGATGATGGTCTTGTGGAAGGTGCGATCAAGATCGAAAATTCCCTCAGCACGAGATGGCCGGGACTCTACTATTGCACTCAAGCCGCTGTTTAGGCTCTTAAGCCGATCAGCGATCTCGTGACGGTGGTTTTTCGGGAGTGTGGCGACGTGACGGCCGGCCAGCCCCTCAATGTGACCGATGATGGAGTACAGCTCGCCTGCATCGTCTCGCGTTAAGGGAGCTACCAGCATGCGCGATTTGCGCACATTTCTGTACTCGATGACATAGCCCTCGCGCTGCAGCCAGTGGAGGGCGCTGCGAACCGGAGTGCGGCTCATCTTCAGGCGCCGCGCAAGGTCCGCTTCGACAATCCACGAGCCCGGCGAGAGCCGGCCGTGCACAATGAGATCGCGGATTTCGTGGAAGGCCTTCCGTAGACTGTTCCCCTGATCGGCTTTCGGACGGCGAGACCGCTTGTTGTTACTGGCGTAAACAGGCATGTGAGTGGGTTTTTGCGTGAAAACTCAACGGAGTATACAACGACACCATATCAACTTATGGGACTTATATTATTCCCGAGGTTTATGCGTTGGCTCGGATGTCTCCGACTGCCGCAGTAAAAAGTAGAATCGTGGGCGCCTCAGCCTGACCCGGCCCATAGAAACAGGAATCGTTCGTGGAATGGCAATTGCATGGCAGTCGCCTACCGGCCATTCTTACTGTGCCGGATGCAGGGTCGCGGCAAAGAAGTCGTCGACGCGTCGCCAGGCATCGCCCAAAACCCATTCGCGACTGAAATAGTGGAATTCGCCCGGATACATCATGAACGTAACGAGGTTGCCCTTCTTCTGCCGAAGCGCTTCATCAACCAGCCGGACCGATTCGATAAACGGCACGTTGACGTCGGCTGTGCCATGCAGGATCAACAACGGCCGTTGCAAAGCGTCGATGTGCGAAACGGGCGAGGCGTTCGCATAAACCTGCGGATTTTGCTCCGGCGTGCCAATGCGGCTTGCCGTCCAGTCTCCGTGATAAGGATCGTCGTAATACATGGCGTAATCAACGACGCCGGCGACATCCACGCCGGACCGGAACAGAAGAGGATGCCGCGTCACTGCAATTAAAGTGAAAAAGCCGCCGTAAGACAGGCCCCACACGCCGATTCGATTTCCGTCGACGTACGGCAGCGTTTTGAGATACTCACCGGCCCTGGAAGCGTCTTCGGCATCTTTACCCCCAACGTCCATGTAGACCGCCGAGCGCCACTTTCCTCCGTAGCCGATACTCCCTCGATAGTCGGGGGCGAAGACGATGTAGCCCTGCTGCAATAAATACTGATGAAAACTGTAATACACGGCATAGTTCCGCTGGATATGCCAGCCGTCGTAATCTTGATTGATGCCGTCCCCGTGAATCCAGACGATCGCGGCATGTTTCTTTGTCTTATCCAGGTCTTTTGGAACAAACAACCAGCCCGGGACCGGAGTGCCATCGGCCCCCGGAAAGGTCACGTATTGGGGCCGCACAAAAAGCGACTTATCCATTGCAGCGGGCATGGAATTCGTGAGACGCGTTATTCCGTCTCCTCCGGAGGTTGTGACTGTGTACAGATCTGCGGAGTTCTTCCAGTCGGTGTGCTGATACGCGATTTTCCCATCATCCGGCGCCCACAGGGGTTCGGTGTTGGTTCCTTCGAGAGTGGTTACATAGCGCACGGAAGGATGCCGAGGATCGGCGCCGAGAGCTACGATGCCAACGCGCCTGTCACCAGGATGAGCGGCGTCATTGGTGTCGAAAGCAATCGACCTGCCGTCATGCGACCACGCAGGTCGCCACGCCTCCGCGTGTCCAGAGGTCAGCTGGATGGGCTCGCCCCCCGCGGTTGCGATGATATAGAGATGGTCCCAGTCATCGGCCGAATCGCTGATGTAGGCGATCCACTTGCCGTCGGGAGAAGGTAAGGGTGCACCTCCCGCTTCGTATTCGGGGAGACTCCAGAATTGAGCGTCGTGATCGGTGTGGATGACGTGTTCCTGTCCGCTGCTGATGTCTGCAACTACGATGGTGCGGTCTTTGAAGTCGGCCGATCCTCGTTCGTAGGTGATCTGCGTGTTGCCGGCCCACTGGATGTCCTCGTAAGCGGATTCGTTGCTGCCAGGGCTCTTGGCATCGCCACCGGAAATAGGAACGACGTACAAATGACCCGGAACAAATTCCGGATCGCGATAAACCAGTTTCGCGCCAGAGTAGGCTGGCGATACGTCATGGGGAATGACCTTGCCGTCACCGATGAAAGCCAGTTGCCGTCCGTCGGGGGACCAGCGAATGTTGTAGATCAGCCCCGGGTTGTGGGTGATCACCCGGCTCACTCCGCCGGCGAGTGCACGAACGACAAGGTCATGGCCGCCGCCGCTGCTCTGCGTGGCGGACGCAATGCTGGCGTGGTCCGGAGATGCAGTTATATCCTCCGTTCCATCCGGGAGCGGCCACACATCGGAAGATGGCCCACCGCTCGCCGCTACGCTTTGTAGTTTGCCGCCGGCGACAAAATAGACCAGGCTGCCGTCGGCCGACCAGAACGGGTCGCTGACTTTACCTTTGCTGAATCGCGTCAAGGCAACCGGAGCGGCTGTTCCGCCAACCTCCACCACATACAGATTCGCGACGTCGCAGCGATCCCAAAGAAAGGCAACGTGCCTGCCATCCGGCGACCACACTGGATGAGAAGGATGGCGTATGTCGAGAAGCTGCGCGATGGTGAGCGGTTCTGCAATGGCGCGGAATCCCGACAAAAGGATGACTCCGATGAAAAGGAAGGTCACCGGCATCCTGCGCAATGGCAACGTGGTCACTTGGTTCTCCTGTAAGGATACGCGACTCAGCATTGAAGGAAAAGCCAGGTATCGGGCCCTTCGATGTTCGGAAAAATATTGCCGTCGACTGTCGGGGAGTGAGGCGACAGGTGTACACAATAACGCATTCATGGTGCCATCCTCAAACGCGGGCGGGGTGTCAGCAGCACAGTTTATACGGCTGATATGCCGCCTGATACGCATGGAATAAGGCTGTCACGCTCGTCACATTTCCGCCCCGGTTCGTCAAAGGAATTGACAGATGGACGACTCGATTGTATACATTCGTTGTACTAGCAGGTCCCGGCTACGTCCTCTACAGGTGGTCCGTTCCGATCCCGGTCGATCGGCGCATGTCGAGGCAACCGGCTCTCCAGCACTTGGATCGCCTGTCGAAAGTGACCCTGTAGAAGCGATCCCGGCGGTACGGCCAGAAACGCATTGAATCAGGCGGAGGCTCCGAATTTACGCTCCCGACTGTTGAATGTTGCATCCCTGTGGCCGCGATTCGTAGGGCGCCCCTTTTAGGTCGCCACATTTCTCGCATCGGGCAAGGAGTTCGTGTCGGAGGGCTCAGGAACGATCCGCTTACCAGACCGGAAATCGTCCTGACTCTCCTGCTTTCATCGGGCAGTTTCGTTCGCCGCTTTTATCAGGGCGCCATCACCTATGGAGAGGAAATCATGACAAAGAAATTGTCTTTGCTCTTGTTCCTTATCTGTGCAAGCCCGCTGTTGGCTTTTGGTCAGGTCGCCATCACGGGAGCGATTCGCGGTGTCGTTACGGACGCATCGGGCGGGGTGCTGCCGCACGTGGGCATCATGATCGAAGGCCCCGCGCTGATGACGCCGCGGCAAGCGACTACGGATATTGCCGGCAACTATTTGTTCGATTCGCTCCCAACCGGGACGTACAAGCTGACGTACACCATCACGGGGTACAAGACGGAAGTCCGTTCGAATATCACGATTATTCCCGGCTTTACGGCGACAGTCAGCCCGGAGCTATCGGTGGGTGTAAGCCAGCAATCGGTCGTGGTGCAGGCAGACTCTGTGGTAGTGGACACCACGGACAACACCTCGGCTACGACCTTCGACGAATCATTGCTGCAAAACGTGCCCAGCGGGAGAGACTCCTTTTCGACCGTTGCCCAGGCGCCTGGCGTTGCTTCCAGCGATTTTGATATTGCCGGAAGCCAGAGCTTTCAGCAATCAGTCATGCAGGTCCACGGAAGCCTGCCCGGCGATCAGGTGTACAGTTTCAACGGTCTGCGCCTCAACTGGCCAGGAGCTACCGGCGGCTATACCTCGTTCTATATCGATGATGATTCTTTATCCGCACTGCAGGTCGTGACGGACAGCGCGCCGGCTGAAGTGGATGTGGGCGGCGTCTACATGAACATGGTGCCCAAGTCGGGTTCCAACCAGATGCACGGTCTGGCTGCGCTCTATTACCAGTCCGCTGGAACCCAGGCCACCATTGCCGATCCCATCTATCAGGGTTCGCCCGTACCTTCCGGCACTCCGTTCATCATGGCCAGAGATCTCGCCACGAATCTGGGAGCGCCACTTCTGAAAGACAGGTGGTGGGTCTTTGGCTCGTGGCGGCTCTACGACCTCAAGGAGAGCGTGCTTTCCGTGACCAATCCGGACGGTTTTCCAACCACCGATCCAAATCACCAGAGCAACACGACGTTGAGAACGGACTATGCGCTGAATGCGAATAACCGCGTGGATTTCGTGTGGTGGTTCAATGAGCAAAATCGTTTCTTCCGGCGCGATACCTCTTATGCATTTGTGGATGCGGATGCGGCGTGGCGCCAGATTGAACCGGCGTATATTCTGCAGGCGGAATGGAACAGCACAGTGAAGAGCAACTGGCTCTTTGACACGCGGTTTGGCTACCTGCACCAGGTTTTTCCGCTGGCCAACCAGCCGACAACTCCGGTGACCGCACTCAATCGCCAGGACGTCACACTGTCAACCGAGTCAGGAGCGCCACCCTATGCCTTTGTGAACCCGGCGTCGGTAACTGCGTTTGCCGAGGGGGTGTCCTGGTACGACGGACACCTGTGGGGAGGGGCACACACCTTCAAGTTCGGCGTAGATTTCTCTACCAATCACAACGGGTATAACTACACGGCCGACCAGGGAATCAACGCTCTCTACAACAACGGTACTCCCATCGAGGTCATCGCTTACAACACCCCAGTCGATGTAAGGAGTATCTATCACGAAACAGCGGCCTATGCGCAGGACTCGGTCACGATCAAACGCAAGCTAACGCTGAATTTGGGCGTCCGCTATGACCACTTTGATACGTTCTATCCGGCGCAAAACAGCCCGGCCGCGACGTTTCCGGCGCTGTTCCCGCAGCGGAGCTTTCCCCAGTCGCCAAACATCGCGACCTGGAATACGTTTCGGCCGCGCCTGGGCGCAGCGTACGACCTGACCGGGAAAGGCAGGTCAGTACTTCGGGCTTATTTCGGTCAGTTCGACATCATCGAGGGTGCCGGCTTGGCAGAACAGGTCAATCCCAACGGTCTAAGCGAGCAGATTTATACGTGGACCGACACAAATGGCGATGGGATTCCGGAGACGCCGGAGTGGGATTCGCCCGCGAATTTGATCGCGGCGTCCGGCGGCGTAGTCACGACGGTCGATAAAAACCTCAAGCGCCCCTACACCAACGAAGTCAATGTTGGATACGAGCAACAGGTCTTTTCGTCGATAAAGGTGGGGGTCAACTACTACTATCGCGACATCAAGAATCAGTTCGCTGCGGAAAATCTCGCCAACCCAGCGTCGGATTACACGGCGACGACGGTCGATAACTCAGGCAACCCTCTGATCGACTCTGTCACGGGCAAGCCGATCACGCTCTACAACCTGAATGCCGCGGATGTTGGGTTATCCAACTATCTGATTACGAATATTTCCGAATTGAATACCAACCACTACAACGGTGTTGAGCTGACCGCAACCAGGCAGATGAGCAAAGGTTGGCAGGTGCTTGCGGGCTACACCCTGCAACAGCAAAAAGGCACCTATAGTCGCGGGCTGGGCGATGATTTCAATAACCCGAACAACGAGATCAACCGTAAGAACGCTATTCTGAACTACGACGCGACCCAGATGTTCAAGGTGCTGTCGAACTACACTCTTCCGAAATCGATTTCTCTCGGCGTCAACTACCAGCACTATACCGGGTACCCGCTCGATCCGAACAACGGTCCTCCGACAGCGATCTTCGAAAACCTGAATCAGGGGCAGGTGTCGATAATTGGCGATACGATCGGAAACATTCGGCTGCCCAACGTAAACATCGTCAACCTGCGGCTGTCGCGCCCCACGCATTTGGGCGAGCGGTTCAATCTCGAGCCGATCGCGGATCTGTTCAACATCGGCAACGCGAATACTGTGATCAGCGAGGTGCCGACCGGCGGCAGCAACTTCGAGCGACCCACGAATCAGCTGAATCCGTTCATCGCTCGTTTTGCTCTGCGCTTCAGCTTCTGAGGCAGTGAATCTGTGACGGACAGGATGACGCACTCCATATAATCGGGGCGCGCCATTCTGAATCCCTGCGACGGTTTAGCGGACGCAAGGCATTCTCCGACGTACAGCAAGGAGGGTATTGGCTTGGCGGGGAAAACCGGCCTGTTGTACGTTCTTTTACTTGCCTCGGGGTGTGCCGCGGTTCCGTTGGCTCATGCTCAGCAGAAGCCCTTGGGAAGCATCACGATCGACCGCATCGCGGATATCAAGTATCCGAGCGAAGCTCGGTGGTCGCCGGATGGCAGAACCATCGCCTTCTTGTGGGACGCGGCAGGAAATCAGCAACTCTTTATGGTTCGCAGTGTGGAGCAACCGGTGGCTTTGACGAGCTTTCCTGTTGACCCGGGACTCTTGACATCGGATATCGGGCATTTCGAGTGGAGTGGTCCGGACGAAATCATTCTGAGTAAGGGAGGGCAATTGTGGCGTGTCTCGACGTCGGCCAGAACCCCGGAACCGATGGCCGGCTTTCAAGGTGTGAGTAGCTTTTCACTCTCGCGAAACCTGCAGGAAATTGCATTTGTACAGAAGGGGGATGTCTGGGTTGCCTCGCTGCGTGCCGGCACGCGACGCCGGCTTACCCACATGCCGGAGGGACTCGATCCGTCCGAGCCGGCTTTCTCGCCTGACAACCAATATGTGGCATTTAATGCCGCCCATCACGAATCGGTCCCTGAGCCGTTGCCCTATAACGGCAACTTGATGAAGGTGTTTCGAAGTCTCAGCTGGGACGGGCGGATCGGAGTGATATCCGTATACAGCTATGCCGCAGAGCCGATGTGGATCTCGGTCTCTGAGCGCAATTACGGTTCAACAGAGTTCCAGTGGGCGGCCGGGCCCTCGATCGTGCACGAGGAGTTTTCTGCCGATCACAAAACGACGGAGCTGAAGGTCACCGCTCTTTCCGGCGAGACGAAGACGCTATGGAAGGACCACGACGACGCATGGATTTCCCCGGCCGATGGGGCCATGGATGTCACGTCGCCCGATGGAAAGTGGATTGCGTTCATCAGCGATCGCAGTGGGTGGCCGCATCTTTACGTGATCGCGAGCAACGCTGCGTCGGAATCCGAAGCGAAACAGATCAGCAAGGGCGCTTTCGGCGATGGCTATGCCGCGTGGTCCGCCGACAGCACCCGGATTGCCTGGGCGCACAGCGCGGAGCGTGACCAGATGGAGCGCTTTATCTCCGTCGCGACGCTGAGCACCGGCAAGATCGAGCACATTGTCACGCAGGGCGGAGTCAACCGCGCACCCGCTTTTTCTCCGGACGGAACCAGGATCGTCTACGAGCGTAGCGCAGTCCAGCATCCGCTGGAAATCTATCAGGCCGAGGCGCGGGCCGGCGCGGAGCCCGTGCGGCTGACGAACTCGTTGCCTGCGGGTTTGTCGGTGGCGGATCTGACCGCTCCGGTGGCCGTGCATTATCCCAGCCGGCTCGATAAGAAGCCGGTTCCTGCCACTCTGATGGTCAGCCCGCATCTTGATCGCACGAAGAAGCATCCCGCAATTATCTGGGTCCACGGTTCAGGGGCCGATCAAAACTATCTCGCATGGCATCCGGGCTATTACAGAATGTACTACTCCATGAGCCAGTATCTTGCGCAGCAGGGCTATGTGATCCTGACTCCGGACTATCGAGGCAGTTCGGGTTACAGCAGGGACTGGGCGGTTGGAGCATCGCGCGACCTTGGCGGAGGTGAGACGCAGGACGTGAATGCGGGCGCCGATTATCTGCGGACGCTGAGTTATGTGGACCCGGATCGCATTGGAATTTGGGGTCTCAGCTATGGGGGATTCATGACGCTGCAGTCCATCCTTGTTGATCCGTCGCTCTTCCGCTGTGCGATCGATGTCGCTGGCGTAGGCGATTGGGAGACCTGGACCACGGGCGGCATGATCTTAGGACGGCTCGGAGAGACGCCAGTGACCGATCCCGGCCTTTATGATCGCTCGGCACCCGTCAAACATCTGGACAAGCTGGCAACCCCGCTGCTGATCCTCCAGGGCACGAATGACGCCAATGTGCCGCTTTGGGAGTCACTGAAAGTGATCGATACGCTGGAGAAACTTGGGAAGCCATTCGACATGGCGATCTATCCCGGAGAGATTCATTTCTTCAGGAGAGACTATGTCTTGCGCGACGCCTGGAAGCGGAGCGCAGAGTTCTTCGACCGTTACTTGATGGCGCCGGACACGGGATCAACGTCTTCATCACAATAATGCAGCGTTTGAGGGTTCGAAGCGGTGCACGCCTTGGCGTCGCCGACCAGATCGGCGAAAGAGCCCGGCCTGGGGTGACTGGCTCGCATCGCGCTCGACTCGCGACCGTATTCGATACGCGCCTTCGTCGAACATGCGCAAAACTTTGCCATATGAATGGCGGTGAGCTGGAACAGATCCAGTTCCTTCTTGGGCATGTTTCAGTATTGACGACCGAACGGTATTTGGGTTGCAAGCAGAATCTGGAGGAACCCGTGTGACCTGCCCCCATTTTCCGCACGGTTATCTTACTTAGCCAGCAGCCGCCGGAGCTGTGGGAAAGTTGGAAACGCCATCGGCGTTTTCAAAGTGGGCGGAGCCCACGTCTTTCCCATAGCTCATCTCCCGGGCAAACTCTGCTGGCGTCCGATAGTTCAAGCTGCTGTGTGGGCGTTGTTCGTTGTAGTCGTGGCGCCAGAAGGCGATCTTGCGCCTGGCGTCGAATAAGTTCTGAAACCAACTTACCCGTAGACACTCTTCGCGCAGCCGCCCATGAAAACTCTCCACATGCGCGTTCTGCGTGGGCTTGCCGGGCTGGATATGGACCAACTCGATCTTCCTTTCGATACACCAGGCCAGGAAGTGACGACTG
>PMAM01000285.1 GCA_003152595.1 Acidobacterium sp. | reverse complement strand
CAAGGGCTTCCTCCTGCTGCTCCTGTTGGAGTTTTGCCAGCAGAAGCGCATGGCCGACGCCGATCTCGTCTTTGGCAAATGCTTCGACCACTGCCGGAGCCAATTCGGTCAGGCGAATCCTCGAAGCCACGTACCCTGGCTGTTTGCCGCATTTGGCCGCGATCTGCTCAATGGAATAGGCTGGCTCCTCCAAACGCAGAAGAGCGGCGAAGCCCTGCGCCTCCTCCAGCGGATGAACGTCGCGCCGCTGCAGGTTCTCGACAATCGACATTTCGAGCGCCTGAGCATCGCTGAGTTCGGCGATGCGGACCGGCACATAGCCGATTGCCGCCAGTTGCGCCGCCCGGTAGCGCCGCGCCCCGGTGACAATCTCATAGGTTTGCGGCCCTTTGGGCCGCACCAGCAGAGGCGAAAGCACGCCCTGCGTGCGTATGCTTTCGGCGAGTTCCTGCAATGCTGCGTCGTCGAAGGTGAGGCGCGGGTTGAGAGGCGATTCGGTGAGGCTTTCGAGGGGCAGGTTGCGATATTCGGATTGGACTGGAGTCTGAACAGCGGTGGTCATGGGAATTCTCCTTGTGAGGTTGTGGAGCGTGAATGCGCAAGCGGGCACACCCCTGAGCGCGCCCGCTCAGGATGTGGGTTAGCTGGCCGCTGCGAACTGTACCGCTGCATCGTCCACGCGGAGAGCGCCGAGGATCACAGCGGACGTGCGCTGGATGACCTGAAGGCTTTCCGCCAGCAACGCGGCGTTGCCCTTGTAAAGCTGGATGTAGTCGCTCGATGCCGTGCCCATTTCCAAACCCACGGCCTGACCCACGATGAAGGCCACGGCCTCGGCTTCGGTTTCGCGCACGGTAGCGGTGGTGATGGTGCGGCGCTCGGCTTTATGCAGCAATTCGTGCGCCGTCTCGTGGACCAGCGTGGTGAACTCCTCGGCCTTCGACTGGCCGGGCAGCAGAGCAATCCTGCCGCCGTAGGAGACGCCCAGCGCCGGGGCGATGTCTTCGCTGAACTCAAGGGCGATGTTCTGTTGTGTGAGGAAGGCAACCAGCCGGTCACGGTTGCTGCCCACCTCGCCGCCGATGGTGTGCTCCAGTTCCGGCAGGTCCACGCCTTCGGCCTCGTCCTTCCTGCGCCGGTAGCCGGTGACCGGAGCGAGAATCTGGATGCCCTTCTCGCCCCTCTTCACAAAACGGCCCAATTCCTTCCATGCGCTGAATCCCGCAACGCGGGTAGCGGTGGGCCGCTGACGGGCGATTTGCAGAATGTTGCCGAAAGAGTAGTTGTGGAACCGCGCCATTGTGCCGAGGTAGGCGGCGAGGGTCTCGCTGTGGCCCGCCTCAAGCTGTTTCATGAGGTAGTCCACGGCCTGTTTGATCAGGACCTGGGTGGGGTTGTCCTTCTGCGTGGTGCGCTGTTGATAGGGCGAGTCGCTGCGGCTCCGCTGCGCCGCATTTTTTCTGTGCGGCGCAGTATTGCTGCTGGTTGGGCCATTGCTGGCGGCGAAGGCTGCGGTGCTGGTGATTGGCGATGCCATGTTGGTGCTCCTCAGGTGCCCGCTCAGGGGCGATTTGCGTGCATGAGGGAAGCACTCGCCTGAAACCCAAATTTCTTTGGTTGAGTGCTCCCGCTTCATGGCTCTTGCGGCGGGCAGGGGCGAGGCGGGTTCAGTCAAGGTCGCGGCAGCGCCGCGTCAGCGGTCGGAGCGCAGCGGAGAACCTTGACGGGTTCCGACCGCCTCTGCCACAAAGCCGCCTGAAGCGGGGGCACGTCACGAAAGAAAGAAATTTAGGACCGATTCCGAATTGGCATCGAGCCCATCAGAGCCGGCGTTGCGGGGCTGGAACGGGCCACGATGGGATGGGTAGCGTGAGACGCTGGTATGATCCGACGGCTGAAGGGGAAAAGGGGCACCTCCTAACACGTGTTTGCGGAGCCCTTAATGTGGGCTAAGGGGGGCTGATCGACAGTCGGTCGACTGGCGAATCTTCCGATTTCCCGGCCAGCCAGATTTTCCTCATGAGAAGCTAACGTTTGTCGGGCCTAAATCTAACGCGTGATACTGAGCAGGCATGCGCGAAGATTTCTGAGACAGGCGATGCCTCGGAGCGACAGTGTTCCAAGACCCAGCGGTCCCTACAGACGCTGCCCATTGCATCCGTGAGACAACCGCGATCCACCAAGCGGAGACCGCTCACGCCCGAATTGCGGCGAATTCGGGTACTGGCAGGGCGCCGCAAAGAACGGCGCAGTTGCCGAGCGCCCCCACCATCTTGTGCGCCCAATTTGATCTCCTCTATATGTGGGACTGTACCCCCGAAAATCAAGTGCTAAGTCGTATGCACGGACCTATTAGTGATTTGAGACGGTGTGCCCCTGTGGAAAACTCCGTAAGTGTCCCTAACGCCTTCTCAATTCGCTGAGCGCTGGCGAGTTGCCTCATTGTCCGAACGCAGTGGAGCGCAGTCGCATTTTATTGACTTATGCGACATGCTGGGAGAGCCTCATCCAGCCGCCGCCGACGCGGTCGGCGAGCGTTTCACCTTCGAAAAATCCGTGAGCCGCACCTCGGGCGGTAAAGGATTCGCCGACATCTGGCTCCGAGACCATTTCGCCTGGGAGTACAAGGGCAAACACAAGAATCTGGCAGCCGCTTACAAACAGCTCAACGACTATCGCGAAGACCTGCTAAACCCGCCTCTGCTGGTCGTCTGTGACATGAACTGCTTCGAGATTCACACCAACTTCGGCAAGACCAAGAAGCGTGTCTACAAGTTCGACCTCCGGGACCTCGAACTGAACAAAGTCACGGCCAACTGCCCCCTCCCGCCGCTCGAAGTTCTCCACGCGCTCTTCCACGACACCGACCGCCTGCGTCCTGAGCGCACTGACGCCTTTGTTACCCAGGAGGCCGCCAAGATCTTTGCTCGCATGGCCGAACGCCTGGAAATCGAAAAGCGCTCCCTCACCAGCACTCCAATTCAAACCAAAGAGGAAATCGCCCACTTCCTCCTTCGCCTCCTCTTCTGCTTGTTCGCCGACAATATTGGTCTGCTCCCTGACCATCTCTTCCGGCGTCTCATCGATTCCGAGGACCGCTTCACTCCGCGTATCTTCCTGCGCAAGCTCCGCGACCTATTTAAGGCGATGTCGGAACCCGAGGGTATCTTCGGAGAGCACACCATCAAGTATTTCAACGGCGGGCTCTTTGACAACGCTTCCGTTGTCGACCTTGACAAAGCCGATCTTGGCCTGCTGCACGAAGTGGCGACCAGGTATGATTGGTCCCACGTCGCCCCAGCCATCTTCGGCACTCTCTTCGAGCGCTCCCTCGATCCCGTCCGCCGCTCACTAATCGGGGCTCACTACACCAGCGAAGCCGACATCCTCCTCGTCGTTGAACCGGTCGTTATCCATCCCGTTCGTACGCGCTGGGAGCAGACCAAATCCTCGATCCTCGCACTCCTCGGCGGTGCAGCGGCTTGCCCGGTTGAGGCCCCTACCACAGCTGCCGGGAAAGTACGGGGCTCCGCCGCAGACCAACCCCACAAACGAAGAGGAGCCTCGGTTCCAGGGTCTCTTTTCAGCTCCAATTCAGAAGAAGCCGAAGCAGTTCTCGCCGGATTCTTCGATTACATCTCCAGCGTTCGCGTCCTTGACCCTGCCTGCGGCTCCGGGAATTTCCTGTACGTGGCACTCCGCAAGCTTCTCGACCTCTGGCTCGAGGCGCGCGACTTCGCCATTCACCACAATTTCCAGCTGGCAACCCAGTACGCGGCCGACCACATGGTCTCGCCGGCGCAGCTTTTTGGAATCGAAGTGGAGTACTACGCGTACGAACTCGCCTCCGTGGTCGTCTGGATCGGCTTCCTTCAGTGGAAGTTCGAGCATGGCATCTTCATCGATCGCCAGCCCATACTCCAGACGCTCACCAACAACATCGAACACTCCGACGCCATCCTCCAGCAAGACGCGCAAACGAAGCAAACCCGGGAACCGTTGTGGCCGCCGGCAGACTTTATCGTGAGCAACCCGCCTTTCCTCGGCGGAAAACTGCTCCGCCGCACCTTGGGAGACGTCTATGTCGACCAACTTTTCGAACTCTACAAAGGCCGTGTGAAGGCTGAGTCAGATCTCGTCGTTTATTGGTTCGAAAAAGCTCGCCACCAACTCGAAGTTGGCAGCGTCGGTCGCGTCGGCCTGCTCGCCACTCAGGGCATTCGTGGCGGCGCGAACCGGGCAGTCCTCGAACGCATTCAGCAGACCGGCCGCATTTTCTGGGCGTGGTCGGACCGCAAGTGGCTGCTGGCTGGCGCCGCGGTCCACGTCTCCATGGTCGCCTTCGAGGGTCCCGCCGAGCAATTCGGCAACTCGGGCCTCGATTCTGCAGCGGAGGATTGCCTCTTGGACGGTTGGTCCGTCCCGTTCATAAATCCCGACCTCACCACCGGGTCGAACACCGCCTCGGCGTCCCGGCTCAAAGAGAACGCCAACCTGTGCTTCATGGGCACCACGAAGGTCGGCGCGTTCGATATCGACGCAGAGACAGCTCGCGAGATGCTTTCTGCTCCGTTGAACCCAAACGGCCACCCTAACTCTGACGTAGTTCGTCCGTGGGTCAACGCCCTCGATTTTACCCGCCGCCCGCGAAATATGTTCATCATAGACTTCGGTACTGACATGTCCGAAGCCGCGGCTGCAATGTATGAAATGCCGTTCGAGTATATCAAGCATCATGTCAAACCGACCCGCATCAGCAACAAGCGCGAGACCTACGCAAAGAGGTGGTGGATTCACGGTGAGGCCCGCGCTGAGCTCCGCCGGGCAATTCGGTCACTCTTCCGCTACATAGTTACGCCCAGCCTGTCGAAGCACCGTTTTTTCGTCTGGACAGAGCAACAGGTGATCCCTGACCATCAGGTATTCGCGTACCCACGTCAGGATGATTATTTCTTCGGCATCTTGCACTCCAGGGCGCATGAGCTCTGGGCGCTCAAAATGGGCACCCAACTCGAAAGCAGACCGCGTTACACTCCTGACTCCTGCTTCGACACCTTCCCTCTGCCCTGGCCGCCCAGCACTGAACCCTCGGAAGACAAAGACTCCCGCGTGAAAGCCATCGCCGACGCCGCACGGGAACTCGTCCGCCTCCGCGACGCATGGCTCAATCCACCCAACGCGTCCGAAGAGGAGCTCAAAGACCGCACGCTCACCAAACTTTACAACAACCGCCCCGCATGGCTCGAGAATGCGCACCAAACTCTCGACCGGGCAGTCTTTACCGCATATGGATGGGCATATCCTCTCTTAAAGGACGAGATCATCCGTCGTCTGCTGGAGCTCAATCGTGAGAGGGCTGCCGGCCATGTGCGGGCGCCAATTCCTGACCTACCGCCGAAGAAAGCGCCAGAAGCCGAGCGATCTCCCAAGCGAAGAACCGCTAATGAACGTAGCTCCTAGCAGCCAAACGTCGACCTCACGCGCACCGCGCTGCGAGCTTTGCAGGCGGCGGACGGCCCCAAGGACGTCTTCGACCCACGCCCATAACCGTCGCGAATGGCCGGCAAGGACCTTCGGTGCGATCTCTCTTCGAAGATTTGCATCTTGCTGTCAGACGCCTGCGAGACTTATAGCCGCAGCGCCGCCACTTGCCCAAGCATTTCGGTCAAGGCGTTCTCGAATTCCTGGGAAACGTCGTCGTATCCCGTTTTCGCATGGGTGATCTCGTGCAGGAATGTGCCTGCGAAATCCTCCAATGACCCAAGCTGCTTCCGCAGGATGATGATGCTTCGGGACGCCTCATCCCAGAGTCCCTGCGTGGTGCTTCCGGTAAAAAAGTCGGGGCGCATCGTCTCGGAAACTTTGATGGATTGCACGTTTCTCGGAACGCCTCCGACAAGCGCAGCGATCTTATCCCGCAGATCGAAGACTTTCCGCTCGGCTTTGGTCAGCTTTTCTGGACTGACAAACTTGAATTCAAAACTCTCCGACCACTCCGTCTGATAGACGCTGAGGTCCCGAACTGGATCGCCCTTAAGATCGGCGATCCCCTTCAGCGAATGCTTGATGTTTTCCGGAACCGTAACTACCCGGAGACCGTCCTCTCGCGCGTGGTCGATGGCGCTTCTGAAACCCGTAAGATCGCTGGCCGTAACAAAGACCACCTTCTTCGAGGCGTTGAGAATCTGGCACGCATGGACCGCGACGTCCGTCCACTTGACCTCGTCTCGGTTCGTGCCCTCTTCGAGCCTTTGCAGGTCGCGGGCGAGGGTTTCGGCAACTGCGTCCACCGTAGACGCCAGCAACATCTGCTTCACCCGGTCACTGTATGCCGTGCGTCCGACGTTCGTCCGTTCACGGTTCAGCGCCTTCCGCATGGCGGCGGTGAGAGAGGTGATGTTGTAGGAAAAGGCGAAGTTCTCCTCCTCGGCGACCAACATACCGGTGACGTAAATACGCGATTTCCGTCCCTTGGAGGTTTCGAGAATTTGTCCGTAGCTCGTCTCATCCAAAACTGGCTGGCCTGAGAACTTAAGGAAGAAGTCCTTCGCTACAGCGATGTCTGCATCTGATATTTCGGTGAGCGCGAAGTCGGTGCCGACGAGTCCTGGTTCGGATGGAGCGTTGACGACCGCGTGTAGGGTGACAACATCAGGAAAGCCATGCTTTGGGGTCTGTCCTAAGGTGATGTCGCCGTACTTCGAGCGGATCAGCACGTTGATCTTGCGGCGATTCAGCGTGGCGAGCGCGTCTTTCAGCCCCACGCCGAATTTGCCGATCACCCTGGTGGGGTTCTTCAGTTTTTCCTGATTTTCGTTCTGGGTCAGATGCTCATATTTGAGTCCCCGGCCAAAATCCCGGATGTGCCAAACGCCCTTCAAGTCTTTGGAGATTTCCACCTCGTTCGTGCCGGTGAGGGCTTGTTCGTCCAAAGCGTTCGCGATAATCTCCCGCGCGGCGTGACAGGTCTCCCAACCTTCGAGAATCTTCTCGATGTTCAGATCGAACCTGCGCTCGTCAGCAGGCGGCTGGCTTGGCTTATTCACACCGCTAAGAATAGTGCCGGATAGATGCGAGGTAAAGAGTTCTGCTCTGAGCTTGAGCTAGATAGAGGCAGTCCCTGCCCGGAGAAGCCTATGATAATGCGGGGCGAGACGACGCCAACCGCCGGTCTGATTGGAACGCTGGAGGGTCACTTCAGGGATATGTTTGCAGTTCACGCCATACCAACTCTGGACTATAGTTTAGGGGTTCATGCAACCCAATTCCGCTGAGTTTCATAGCGGTCCGAGCCAAGGTGGACGCGCAATGGGCGTCGTTTCTGAGTTGCAATCTAAAATCCTCACCCATAGCGATACCCCGGAGGAGTACCGGGTTTATGAGGCCGGGCTCGAATGGGACTTTGTGGAACCCATCGTCATCCAGAATGCGGATGATCTGAAGTCGAAGAAATTCTGGCGTGACAGGGTCACTCCATATCACCACCAGGTCACGAACCTCATCACCTTCTGCCGGCGCCTGCCCGTTACGCTCTTGGCTGACGATGTTGGACTGGGCAAGACGATCAGCGCCGGGCTGATCATGAGCGAGCTAATCTCTCGGGGACGGCTGTCCAAAATCCTCATCGTATGCCCGAAGCTTCTGACACCCCAATGGAAAGAGGAGCTGGAAATCAAATTCGATATTGCCGCCGAGATAGCCATCGGACGGGAGCTTCTTGAGGCAAATCAGGGCGATGTGGGTGCGGTCATCACGACCTACCATTCTGCCCGGATGTACCTCGACGCGATTCCGAAGGACCGCTTTCAGATGCTGGTACTCGATGAGGCCCACAAGCTCCGCAATTTGTATGGGGTCGAGAAGACGCCGCAGGTGGCGAAGACCTTTCGCAAGGCGCTCGAAGACCGGAGATTCCGGTTCGTCCTCATGCTCACGGCCACGCCGATCCAGAACCGGCTTTGGGATCTGTACTCGCTCGTCGACCTGCTGACCGTTGCGCGGGGACACGAGAATCCCTTCGGAAGTGAAGGAATATTCGCGCGCCGGTTCATCGCCGACCGGCGAGACCAAGCTCGCCATCTGAATCCCGTCGCCCGCGACGAATTCCGAAACATCGTCTACGGTTATATGTCTCGCGTGCGGAGGGGCGACGCCAAACTCTATTTCCCCGACCGCGTAATACACATGCAGCAGGTTAATCCGACGCTGGCCGAGTTGGAGCTTATCAATGCCATCGCCCTGCCAATCCAAAAGCTCAACCGATTGGCCCAGATTTCCATCCTTCAAGCGCTCACCAGCAGCCCCGAAGCGCTGGCCGCTCAACTCGCCAATATGGCTCGAAGGGGCACCGTGCCGATGGAGCTTGCGGAGACCGTGCAATGCATCGTTGCCAAGATGCCGTTCAGCGCGAAGCTTCAGGGCCTCGGAGTGCTCATCGAAAAGCTGCGAAAGGAAAACCTGGAACGCTGGAGGCTCGTGGTCTTCACGGGCCGCAGAGAGACCCAGACGACGATCCAGACGTTCCTTGAGGAACGGGGCCTCAAAGTCGGGATCATTAATGGTGAATCGGGAGCCCGCAACCAGGAGACCCTTGCTCGATTCCGCAAGAACCCCCCGGAATGCCAAGTGATCGTTTCGACGGAAGCCGGGTCTGAGGGTGTCAATTTGCAGGTCGCCAACGTGCTCGTGAATTACGACCTCCCGTGGAATCCAATGATCGTGGAACAGAGGATCGGGCGCGTGCAGCGCCTGGCGTCGGAACACGCGCATGTGAGCATTTTCAATATCACGCTCCGTGGCACGTTCGAGGATTACATCGTAGGGAGGCTCATGGAGAAGCTCCAGATGGCCGCCCATGCGATCGGCGACATCGAAGCACTCTTGCAGGCGTCTGATATCAGCGAGGGCGACGAGGATGCGGCGAAGAGCTTTGAAGACCATATGTTGAACTTGGTGCTCGCCGCCCTTGCAGGGAAGAACGTCGAACGCGACACACAGCTCAAGGCGGAGAGTATCGAGAATGCAAGGGCGGAACTCGCACGCTCCGAAGAGGCAATCAACACCATGCTTGGCAGCATGGAAGGAATGGAATACGTAAGCCCGCGAGCTCCACGCTTGCCGGAACCGTCTCATACGATGGAAGCGCGCGACTTCGCTCTGCGTGCACTCGCAATTGTCGGCGCGGCCATTACCCAGAAAGGTGCTGATCTATATCGCGCGGAGGAGGATGGTGGCTGGGAGTATATCCGTTTTGGAGAGTCCGCTATCCCTGACGTGCGCAGTACGCTTTATGCACCGGCGTCGCCTGCATTTCAGCGATTAGTAAGTCGTGTGATCGCTTCGGGTCTTCACAACATTACGGACCTCGATTCCGAGCCGACGAAAACCAGCGAAGTAATTGCGCAGGACTGGGCAGCGGAGTTCGGTGCAAACGCCCAAAAGGTGGAGATTGAGAAGGGGACGTGGACGTTTGGCGGCAAGGCCCTTCTGCGCGTAAGGGCCACGGTCGCCCATGACAGCTATGAGCGCCTTGTGCACGCGTTCTGCACACACAAAGGGCACAACGGTTCTGCCAGCAAATCGGCGCTTGCACCGCTTCCGAGGACGATCGAGGAGCCGCTATCGTTGGGTATCGATGCCGAGAACCTTATGAAGGCTGCGCAGGACGATGATGCGATTTCTGAGTTTTGCCGTTTCTATTTGGAGCGTCGCGAGCAAGAGCTCCGATGGGCGGGCCCAGATGAACGCAAGAGAAAGAAATTGCAGGATGATTTTACGCCGCGACTCCAAGTGTCCCTCGTTGGCCTCGAAGGCGAGGTGCATCGGGACGTGAATGTGGCGGTCCGCTATTCCATCGGCGGACAGGGCGCATATGAGACAACCCTCACCATCACTCCGCACGACGGGAAGATTGTTGAGGCCCCCGAAATGCGCTCGTGTGCCAAGACCGGACAGCGAGTTCCTGCAACATGCCTGGAGCGATGTGACGTTACCTGCGTAGACGTGTTACAGCATCTTCTCGTGATCTCGGACATTAGTGGGCGACATGCTCTCCCTGAACACACCATTCGTTGCAGCGTGACTGGCAAACTCGTATTGGCGGACGAGGCAGAGGCATCATCGGTCACCGGGAAAATGGTGACGAAGGCTCTCTTAAAAACCTCGGCTATGAGCGGCCGCCGTGCAGAACCCGAATACTTCACGGCATGCAAATTCACCGGCGATGAAATACTGAAAGACGAAAGCTCCGTGAGCGAGATATCCGGCAAGCGGTATCGCTTGGACCAGCAAATGCGTTCTGCGGCGTCGGGGAAGGTCGGACATCAGCGGGAATTTATCACCTGCTACGAGACGCACGAACTGATCGCCATTTCCGAGGCGGAACGGTGCGAGGTGACGGGTAAGCAGGTCCGGCAAGGGGTCTTGCAGATCTGCGAAGTCACCGGCAAGACGGTTCTTCCATCGGAGCTTGAACGGTGTGCCGTGACGGGAAAGCGGGCGCTTCGAAAATTGTTCGTCCCAAGCAGCGTGTCCCAGACGCGACTCCTCGAGAAGTCGGCGATTCGGTCCTCGAAGGGGACTTTCTGCACTCCGGCAGAAGCGGAGTTCTGCTTCTGGAGTGGCCAGAAGTATCACCCGGACGACATATGCACATGCGCGCTTACCGGCCTGCCGGTCTACTTTGAATTCGTCACGCCCACCGGACCGGCTCGTCTTCGGTCTCTCGTGGAGGTGCTCGATGGGACCCGGAGGACCGCGGATGAGAAGGGCCGTTGGGATTCTGCTGCGCGGCAACTCGGTGCTCTCAAGAAAGCTAATAATTGCAAGGTTGAGGCGGCTGTGCTATCGCCGACGAAGCGGAATCTTGCTATATGTTGCGAACTCAAGAGTCTGCTCGGATTGCGCACGCATCAACTTGGCGCAATTTACGATCTCGCCGAAAATACTGCCGCAGGACGGATCGTTGTAGGCAAACGCGGGAAGAACGGTTGGCTCCCGATTGGTTCTTAATATGCACGCCTTCAACCAGCGGATTCTCGCCGAGGATCTCGTGCGGACTCGCCGTCCAGACGACCGTGAACGTTATGCCGCCGCGCAGCGCCAAGCGCGGATCGACCCGAACCCCCACCAGATTGACGCGGTAATCTTTGCGCTGCGGCGTCTTCGCGAGGGCGGCTGCATTCTCGCGGACGAAGTCGGCCTTGGAAAAACAATCGAGGCTGGTCTTGTCATTGCACAAAGCCGGGCGGAAGGCGCGCAGCGCGTCTTGCTGATCGTGCCCAAGTCGTTGATCGGGCAGTGGCAGAACGAGCTATTGAACCTGTTCGGCATCCGGGCGCGTGAGAACGAGTCCAGCTTCTTGGCGCCCGGCGTGTATCTGGTCGGCCGGGAATTCGCGGGAAGCGAGCGCGGCGCGATTCCGCTGGGGGCCGCCCCGCGATTCGATCTCGCCGTGATCGACGAGGCCCATGAAATCTTCGCCGGATTGCACAAACGATACGGACGTGACGGGATCTACGACGAAACGTCGGAAGAAGCCCTCATGGCGCACCGCGTGCGCGGTTTCCTGCGCGCGACGCCGGTTTTGCTGCTGACCGCCACGCCAATGCAGAACTCCCTCGCCGAACTGTGGGGCCTAGTCCAATACGTGGAGCCGACGGGAACGCTGCTCGGGGACATTGCCACTTTTCGCAAGGTATTCTGCGCCGACGATGATCGAACCTTGGTCCCGGGCCAGGAGCACGAATTGAAGCGACGTCTGGCGATGGTTCAACGTAGGACGCTGCGGCGGCAGGCCCAGGAATTTCTCGACCGGCCCTTCACGCAACGGCGCTGCAGACTGTACGAATACGCCATGAGCGACGACGAGCGGTCGCTCTACGATGACGTGACAGAGTATCTCCTTGAACCATCCTTATATGCCTTCGCCGGACGACAGCGGCGGCTTTTGCTGATCGGATTTCATCGGCGCATGGCCTCGTCCCTCTCCGCCCTTGCCGCGAGTCTGGAGAATGTCGCCTCCCGTTTGCGTCGCTTACAAGAGGGCTTGGGTGCCGACGATACAGCCGCTGCGGTGCTTCGGGACCTAGAGGAGGAGGACGAGATCGAAGAATCCTCCGAGGAGCCGGGTGCACCAATCAACCGTGCGGCGCTCACGGCGGAACGGTCGCGCGTCGAGGATTTCATCAAGCGCGCGCGTGAACTGCCGCATGACGCAAAGGCGCGATCATTCCAGGACGCCATCAAGGTGATTCTCGATCTAGGGCGGGGTGGCCAGGGCAGCGGTAAGGCCGTTGTGTTTACCGAGTCGATCACGACACAGGAATACCTGCGGAGCCTGCTTCTCGCCATCGGCCTCGGAGAGGACGACATCACCTTGTTCCGCGGCGTAAACGATAGCGATCGGGCGCGACAGGCCTACACACAGTGGCAAAAGGAAGAAGGTGCACGTCTCGCTTCGGGGACGAAACCGAGCCGCGAAGTTGGCGTTCGCCTTGCGCTGGTGCATGAGTTTCGTACGCGCTCGAAGGTCCTTATATGCACGGAGGCTGGCGCAAAAGGGTTGAATCTTCAATTTTGCGAGACGGTCATCAACTACGACCTGCCCTGGAATCCGCAGCGTATCGAACAGCGGATCGGACGCTGCCATCGCTACAGCCAGCAGCGCGATGTCACCGTGGTCAATTTCATCGCCAGCGACAATGAGGCACACCGCCTTACCTTTGAGATCCTGAGCCAAAAGCTGGATCTGTTCGGTCGAGTGCTTGATGCGTCAGACCATGTCTTGCATGAGCCGAGGACGGACGCCCCCGAGCTCATGGTATCCGCCCTCTCGGTCGAATTCGAGAATGATCTGCGCAGTATTTACAGCCGCTCGCGCACTATCGACGAAGTCACGCGCGAAATCGCCGCATTGCGGGACAAAATCTCCGCGCGCAGGGAAGCCTTCGAGCAGGAATACGAGCGGACTTCCCAGATAATCGAGTCGCGATTCGACGAAAGCGTGCGCAAAGTCTTCAGGCGCCTTAGAGAGGATCTCCCCGGCAGCCTTGCTGACCTGGATCGGGATCTCGCCGACCTAGTTGATGGATATCTCAAGACACGCGCAATCGAATTCCGGCGTTCCGACGAGGCTGGACGGGTCGTGTTCGACATCGCTTCGGGAGCCGACTTGCCGGTCGAAATTGGTGATGGCCGGCGGTTCGCAACCGGGGATGCCAGAAGCCTGACCGATGCCGAGTCTTTGAATCTCGTGCATCCGCTGGTTCGTGCCGCGATTGAACAGGCCCGGGCATGGTCAGGTGGCAGCTCGCTTATTCTTCAGCAAGCTCCAGGCTCCCATCCGGAGCTTGCAGCCTTGGCGGGCAAGACCGGTGTGATCTGCGTCGCACTGGTCGATTACGTCGGCTTCGAGCCGGTACAGCGGCTGGTTGCGGGGGCGGTGGTTGGCGGCACGCCCATCAATCCATCGGTCGCCGCTCAGCTTCTGCGTTTGCAGGCGACCGATGGAAGGGATACGCGGGTCGATGTGGACGCGCACTGGCTGGGCGACGCCGTCGACGAAGCGGTGTTCGTTGACCAGCGACAGGTCGAGGAAGGCGAACAGGAGCATTTCGAGCAAGCCATCGGTCAGCTTGAGCGATTCGTGGAGGACAAAATCCTGGTGTGCCGCCGCGAGCGGGCGAGCATTGCCGAGAAGCTGGGCTCCGCGCGAGCGCGGCGCGACGAGATCGTTGGTTCCAGTGCCCGAGAAAGGGTTGAGGCGGAAATTCTCCGCCTAGCCACCATTGACGAAAGCCTTGAGCGCCGTATCAGCGCATTGGAATCCAGAGAGGATGAGGTTTATAGAAAATGGCGCGACGAATATCACGATCTGCGTTATCGGGCGCCGAAGGTAACCCGATTGTTCCAGACGGTGTTCGAGATAGCGGCAGCGAAACCGGAGACATCGTGCTGAAGCTGCTGCACACGGCCGACTGGCACCTCGGGCGGCGCTTTCTGTCCTTCCCGGAAGAGGGCCAGAAAAAACTGTCACGGGCGCGTATGGATGTAGTTCCAAGGATACTCGACGTCGCGCGACGCAATGCGGTCAATGCGGTGCTTTGCGTGGGGGATATCTTCGACGATCCCGAGCCGGCTCCAGACTTCTGGGAGGGGCTTGCAAAAACCTTTCAGTCTCATCCCGGCCCGCATCCCCCTCTCTTTCTGGTTCCAGGGAATCACGATCCTCTGACGCCGGAGTCCGTTTGGGCTCCCACGCATCCGTTCCGAGCACGGCTCCCGCAGTGGGTGCACGTCGTGGACCGCGATGATTTCACCTATGAGATCGCTCCTGATGCGGTTTTATACTCGCGGCCGTGCAGATCCAAGGCCGGCGAGAACGATTTGGCGATGGCGCTGCCGGCGCGCGAGTCTGGAGATGAGCGGCTCCGCATTGGTTGCGTCCACGGCTGTACGTTTGACATTCACGGCTACCAGACCAACTTCCCCATTCGCCGCGATGCGGGGGTTCAACGTGGGTTGGATTACCTCGCCATCGGTGACACTCATTCGTTTCGCGACGTTACCGAAAATCTTTCTGTGCCGACAGTTTATCCCGGCGCTCCCGAGCCCACGGGTTTCGATGATAGCGGCGCCGGCCGCGTCGCACTAGTGGCGATGTTCAGGCGCGGTTTGCGTCCCCGCGTCGACCCGGAACCGGTTGCCTTCTGGCGATGGATAGACGTGCGCTGCCGCGGCATGAACGAGCTTCGTGGTTTGTTGACCATGCCGGATCTCGATCGCCACGTCGTGCGGTTGCATCTGGACATGACGGTCTCCCTTTCCGAAGAGAGCGAGGTTGAGCGCATCCTGCGCGATCTCCGGGGGACCGACGCGACGCACGGCCGCGTTGGGGTCCTGATCGAGGATATGGAAAACCTGCGTCTGCAAGTAAGTTCAGCAGACGCTTTTCCCGATGACCTTCCGCCTGTGCTCCAGGACACGGTTGCGCGCCTTGACCGGCTCGTCGCTGAAGCGATCGACGAATCCGAGAAATCGAGGGCAACCAAGGCGCTGGCACATCTTTACAAGCTGCTGCAGAGCCAGGACGCGATAGGCGGGAGCAATGTATGAGGCTTCATAGGCTGCGTATCGGCAGCTTCGCTGCGATCGAGACCGTTGATGTCGAGTTCGGCCCCGGCCTCAACGTGCTTTATGGACCCAACGATCTCGGAAAATCCACGGTGGTAGCAGCCATCCGGCTCGGCCTGCTGCTTCCTCACACCTCGACGCATTGCGATCAATACATCGGCTGGACTGGCGGCGGCGATCCCGTCGTCGAGATGACGTTTGAAACGGAGGCACAGCGCATCTGGCGCATCCGAAAACAGTTCGGCAAAACCGGCTCGTCCCTTTTGCAGGAATCGAGGAACGGCCAGGACTTCGACGATGTCGAGCGTGGAAGGAAGGTAGATGGAAAGCTGCGGGAAATCCTGCGCTGGGGTATCCCGGAGCCGGGCGGCACCGGCGGGGGCAAGGGGCTTCCAACCAGTTTCCTCGCAACTGCGCTGCTCTCCCCGCAAGAGGACGTGGGCGCTGTACTGCGCAACAGTCTGCAGGAGGATCCGACCGGCAGCGGCAAAGAAATGATCGCCGCAGCATTGCAGGCGGTGGCGCAGGACCCCTTGTTCGTGGCGCTGCTGCGGGAAACGCAGGCGCGGCGGGACTCCGCCTATACCGACAAGGGCGCGAAGAAGACCGCGAAGGGCAGCGTGTTCAAGCTGGCCGCGGACAGGCTCAACGAAAGGCGCGACGAGAAGGAACGGCTTGAGAGGATTGTGCTCGAGTCGGAGGGTGCGGAGCGGCAGCTTCGGGAGCTTACTGATCGGCGCGCCAAAAAGCAGGAGTCATTGGCCGTAGCGACCGAACTCGTCGCCAATCTTGACAGGCTCGCCCAGCAGGCCACGTGTCGGTCGGTCGCGGCCGAACAGGTCAGACTAGTACGGGACGACGTGCAGCGTATTCAGAAGATCGGAACCGACGTCGAGACCGCGGAGCGAAAGGTAGGAGAACTAAATAGAGGGATCACAGAGGCGGAGCAGGCGTTGAATGCGGCGCGGAGCAACCAAGAGGAAGCGGATGCCGCACTGAAAATTGCGGAAGAAGCGGCGCGAGTGGGAGGATCCGATCCCGCCGTGACCGACACGGTGATGCGCCAGCAGCTCGAAATTCGAAAGTCTCAAGCCGACCAAGCTGAGCGAGGGGCACAGCAACGAATAAATGACGCCTCGGCAGCGCAGAAGCTGGTTGAGGCCGTGACGAAAGCTGAGCAGACGCTTAAGGACCACCAGGCAGAGGCGAACAGTGCGCTTGAAACCGCTTTCCAGGCGACCGCGAAACAAACGGCGGCGGACGCGGAACTTCGCCGGTGCGACCTGCTTGAGCGCGCTCTAGACGTTCATGCGTCGGATAAACAGGTTGCGGATGCTCAAGCCTCCGTTAATAAGCATGCCGACCTCAACAGTCGCCTGGCGGCGCTCTCTGGCGAGCGGGCGAAGTCGGCCGAACGGCGTTCTGCGATTACAGTTCCGTTTCGGGCCGCGCTCACACCCATGCGCAAGCTGGCAACCGACCTTGCCGCCGCGCGGGGCGCGCTGGACGTCGGATTCGTGATGAGGGTGACCCCGAAAGGCCCCCTCGATTTGACAGTTCGAAAGGATGGGCGGAAAACGGAGTCGTCGTCGACCGCGAAGCCGCTCGATATCGAAGCCAGGGCGGAAGTGGAGGTCGCCATCGGCGACGTGGCGACGGTGCATGTTCGTGGCGGCCGCCGCGAGGCGCAGGAGAAAGCCAGAGGTTTGGAAGATCGTTGGAGGACAGAGGTAGAACCGCATCTCCTTGCCGCCGGTGTCGCGGACCTCGATGGCCTTGATACGAGGAGCCGGGAGGCGGAAGAACTGGACGCGGATATCAAGGCGAAGGACGCGGAGATCGAGTCGTTGCGGCCCCAGCTCTCCGCACTCTCCGGTGCGGCCGAGGCACTACGAGTAGCGTCCGAGCGGGCGGCGACCTGCCGTGCTGCCCTCGGGGACGTCGGACTCGACACGCTGGTGGCTGATATCAAGGCGCTTGGCGCCGATGCGATCGCGGGCTTGCGAAAACGGCGGGAACGGTATTCAAAGGATGCCGAGGAGGCGCGCAAGATCGCCAGCAAGGCAGCGGGTGACAAAATGCTCGCCGAGGAGCGCGCCCGAAACTCGAGATCGGCGTTGGACGCAGCCATCGCTGCGCGGGATGGTGCTCTGGTGGCCTTCCCTGAGGGCGTGGATGCGGCGTTCACTGCCTCACGCAGCGCTCTCGCGACTGCGATCCGCGAAAAGGAACAGGTTGCGACTGAGCTTGCCTCCTTGGAGCAGGCGATCGCGGCGAGCAAGAAGCGTATTCAGGAGGCCCTAAGCGGCGGACGCGGCAAGGCGGCTCAGGCCAAAGCGGCGGTCGATACGGCACAAACGCTCGTTACGACGGCAAAAACCAACCATGCCGAGGGACAGGGTCGGCTTGTTGAGTTACGAAAACAACGCGATGCCGAAAACCTCGCGGCTGCCGAGAGCAAGCTCTTGGAAGCGACCGCGGCTCATGCGGCTCTGCCCGTCCCTGAACGGATCGTTACCGAGGAAGAGGCTACCAATGCTCGGAATGCCGCGGCTGCCGTGAAACTGGAGCTTGACGGCATCGAGCGCGATATCCAACGGGCGCATGGCGCGCTCGAACAGGTTGGAGGCGCGGTGGCCCGTGAGCGGCTCAGTGACGCGACCGAGGCGTTCGAGCTGGCGGCGCGTCAGGAAAGGGAGACCGAGGCGGAATATGAAGCCTGGAGACTGTTGCTCGACCAGATGAAGGAGGCCGACGCGGCGCAGGCGAGCAACCTCGGACAGGCGCTTGGGCCGGCCATTGCTGGGCGGTTTCAGGACCTGACGCAACGACGTTATGACAGCGTGCGGCTGACCGCGCACCTTGGCACGGAGGGCGTGATGGTTTCGGGAGCGGTGAGGTCGGCAGCGCAGCTTTCAGTCGGCACGCGCGAGCAATTGTCCACCTTGTACAGACTCTCCTTGGCGGAGTATTTGCAGACAGCGATTGTTCTGGATGACCAGCTCGTTCAGAGCGATGACACTCGCATGGATTGGTTTCGCACTTTGCTCACCGACAAGGCCCACCGCTTCCAGATCGTCGTAGTCACCAGTAGGCCCGCCGACTACCTTCCAACAAGTGCACTGGTTCCTCCGGGGAGCGCGGCGCATGCGGATACGGATGGCGGTTTTGTACGCGCAGTCGATCTGGGGCGAGCGCTCCGGCGGAGGTAAAGGCTGCGGCGCAGCCGGGCTAGTGCCATGCTTCGGTCGCCTTCAGCGAATTTGCGCATCTCAAAGGATTAGCCATCCCGAATGATCTTCTGCCGGAGCGGCCAGTGCCCTTGGCAGACACCGAAGCGCTGGCGGAGCTGTGCGCCGCTCAATCCGAACACGATGCGGTGCTGGAGCGCTGGCTGGAACGTACAGACCCGGCGGACAGACAAGGGGTCCCATAACCTACGATTTCCGGCCCTCAGATTCCCGGGCCCAGGCATCGCGGTTCGCCGCCCGACGGAATTTGCCTCAAGGTGTTCGACTCAGGCACACATTCCGCACACAGTACTGATACCCGAAGGCGCGCCTGCCCGTGGTTCTGGAGGAAATGCCATTGCTGAGGCAAATCAGTACAGATCGGCAGCTCCGGCCAGGGTCCGGGAGACGAATTCTTCCAGACGCTGGCCGGAATCGCCGGGATCAGTCAAAGCATTCGTCGCCGCCGACCGCCATTTGGTTGCCGGCCAGAGCCCTATCTTCTTAATCCTCGGCAGATGCCGGAACCCTAGCCCGTTTAATGGGTATCTATCCTGCGCGACCGATAGAATTGCACATGGAATAGCAGATGCGCTGCTTTTGGTGCGACGAAGACTTCGAGCGTCTAACCGATGATCACATCGTGCCGCAGTCCCTTGGCGGAACGCTAGAATTCAGGGTCCAAGCCTGCACGGCTTGCCAAACGAAGCTCTCAAAGGCCGAACGAGAAGTTGCGCGCAAGTCGATCCTTGCCATCCATGCGCTGGCTTCTCCAGTCAGGGCGCGTCACCCGAATCGTCCGACAAGCGGCCATCTGCAGCCCGTCTTCTTGCTCGTAAAGCATCCCCTCGGCGGATATGGAGAATCGCTCCTCTCCGCCGGTGAGAGGATGCGCTCACTGGCCTATTTCGAGGCGAGGGTCGTGCCTGGAGAGCCCATACAGGCTCGCGTGCGTGGCGCGACGGCCGAAGACGCCCAACTTCTGCTCGATCTGTATCGCAAAGTTTTACAGCTTGATAAACAATTCGGGCCGGGCGAGTTAGTATGCGAGCTCACTGCGAGTCTGGAGGTCGATCCGGAGATTGCGTCAGATCCGGAGTTTTGGCCACGGATGATCCTTCTGCCGGGCAACCGCATTATGTTTCGGGCCAGGACTCCTGACGAACTAGTGAGTTGTGCCAAGGTCCTCGAATTCGTCGCTCGAAGCGGCTACCAAATCGACGCCTCGAAATGGGAGGGCGATGTCCGGATAACCGGTGGAACCCCGCATAAAATTGGCCTTCACTTCGACCCGCAATGTGTGCGCCGCATAGCAGCGAAGATCGCCTATGGTCTCTTTTGCTCGATCACAAAACGGGCGATGGTCCATTACGATGCCGAACGGCTCCGCTCCTATATCCTCGGCACAGAGACTGGTTCCGACGAGCCTGTTTCGATTACACCTGATGCAACCAAGTGGACGACTTCGAGTGATCCACATTTCGTCATACTTTCCCCGGCACACGACAGATCGGCGGCTTTCGTGAGCCTCTATGGTCTTATGTTCCGCGTAGAACTAGGTCAGATGAGCGTTCTGTCAAGACCGGCTGCTGTCATTTGCGAAATTGACGGGTCAGGAATGCGGATCGGCTCGGAGGGAGAGATCGCAAGTTTCACCACACGGATAAAAGAGGCGACCTTTTCACGTCCGTGAGCCACTCCCTGAACTCTTCAACGGAAGCCGCGTTCTTCCCAAGATTGCAGGCCAAATGGGCCAACCGGAGGTTCTCCGGACCGTAGTCACCGATGCTGCTGTCGACCCGGTCGGGCGAGGGCTGCAGTAGGCGATTCTTCGGCTTGATCTGCATGACGCCTCCACACAAGTAGCACACCAGCGGGCGCGCCTGGAGAAGAGCATGAATGTTGGGCACGAGGTCTTCAGGCGCAGTACGTTCGGGAGCCGTGCGCTGCACATTCTCTCCCGAGATAGAGACTCTTGCGAAGATCAGGTTGGCGATGCGCCTTGCTTCAGCGAGCAGATCGGGACCGGCGGATGGTTGGTCTTCCTCTGAAAGCTGGCGAAGAAGCAATAGCTCGATACGAAGCTTGAGCAAGGAAGACCTATCGGCGCCCGTAATCTCCAGGACCCCACCTCGGTTTGGGTATTTGCCCATCAAGGGATAGCTCGATGGCAACGCCTCGCGGCTGCTGGGGAACGGAACGAAATTCCAGCCTTCCACCGCCTTGAAACAGTTCTCCCATTGACCTGGATACTCTTGATGCGCCCACTGCCAGCTGTCGCCAGCGATGAGATCGGACGTCGAGTGAATCTCCGTCGTATCGATTCGTACGAGCGACAGGAGCCGGCCGCGATGTGCGGGGTCGAGGGTTGTACTGCCTACCGTTCCGGTGTAGACGATAAAATCGGCCTCGGGCCGAAAATCGCTCTGAATCCGCGAGCCCAAAGATTTCGACGTAAATGCGACGACCGGCCAGTGCCTGGAGAGGGGGCCATATTCCGACTTCAGAAAAAACCGGCTGTTCGGCCCGGCAACACTCGCAACCGTTAAAGGCGGGGTCCCTTCCGGCGGCTTCGCTTGGGTAGGAGTGGCTGCCTGAGTTGGCGCCGTAGCAGTCACCTTATCGAGATAGGGCGACCAGTCGAACCGTTTCGACCTTCTGATCTCTTCGATCCACCAGGGAATATCATCAGGCTCTCGTTTGCCGTAGGACTTGAAGTATCCCTGCCCAGGATCACGTTCGATGTCCCTTACGATCAGACCCGTCACCGCAGGAACACCGCTCTCCATAGCCCAGCCCGCAAGCGAATCCAGCCCTCTATCCTGGAGGATTCTGCCAGCGTGCCCGTGAACGTAAGGGATCCGCAGGCGCGTCAAGGCCTCCGAATAGGTAATGAACGTGCGCGGGTCCTCCGGATTTGCAGTCCGAAGAACATCTGCGAGTATCGACAACAAGGCTTTTGCGTCGCGGTCAGGCTGGCGTGGCATAACGAGGTCAATCTTCGAGCTCTTGATTTCTACGATTCAGTTTAGTGCTCTTCACTCCGGAGTCGGAGAATTGCGCGAAATTCCATCGCGTTCTCGAATTGGATTAACACCGAAAAGTCGGCTTCTCGCACCTTTAAACAGACCGGGGTTCTGCCCGGGCGGATAGGGGTACAATCTCGCTTCCGGGGCGGACGTTCTGGGCAGGAACAGGCCCCGCTTGGGGCGTGGTGGCGTGTCATTGATTGGCCCCTGAAGGCACGTCGCGGGAGAGCCGTTTCCGTGCTTCCAGTTCGCGGCGTGATTTTTCCAGTTCATTCGCGATCAGCTTCTCATCGGGAAGAATGGTCTGGTACTCGGCGGCGAGAACCTTGTTCGGCAGATTGTCCAATGCATAACGGGCTTCGGCAGCTCCCTTTTCAGCACACAAAATCAGGCCGACTGGCGGGTTCTCCCCTGATTTCATCCAGTGCTCACGGGCGTAGTTGAGGTAGAGGTGCATCTGACCCGCGTCCGTATAACTGAACTTGCCAACCTTGAGGTCGATGATGATCAGGCAACGCAGCCGACGATGAAAGAAGATGAGGTCGATGCGGAACCAGTTGTCGTCGATACGGAGACGGCGCTGACGGCCCAGGAAGGCGAAGTCGTCGCCCAATTCCAGGAGAAANNGCCTCCTCCGGCGTGATCGAGTCGCCCGGTTCGGCCGTTTCTGCCTTCTCCAGCATGGCTGCCTTATTCTGTGAAAGGGCCATTCGCTCGTACAACTGGGTGCTGATCTGCCGGTCAAGCTGCCGGACAGTCCAGCCTGAGCGGAGGGCTTCGGTTTCATAGAACGCTCGCGCATCCAGGTTCCTGACGGCCAGCAGGCGGACGTAGGCGGACCAGGGGAGCGGGAAGCGTGCGGCCAGGGTGGAGATGCCTGAAGCAAGTACGTCTACGTTGTTGAAAGAAAGAGCCGTTAAGGATTCTCCAGACGCTGTCTGGAGAATCTTTGGCTCGGGCCAGGCGCGATAGAACGCGCGCATTTGCCAAAGGTTCGCCCTCCCAAAACCGCGGCCGAACTGGCGGGAAAGATCGTTCGCGAGCTGTTCAACCAACCGTTGACCGTAGTCAGCTCGGGCTTCCCCCTTTTGTTCATATTGCACAATACGCCGCCCGATTTCCCAATACGTTGCCGTCATCAGGCTGTTAATGCTGCGGGCCGCGACTCTCCTCGCTGCCTGCAGCAGTTCGATGATTTCTGCCCGGACGGCATCGTAATTCTCGGGAACGCTGGGGACGTTACTCATGGCGCGTTTTCCTCCTCATCTGATCGGCTGGCATCCCGTCAGAGGCTCATTCCAATCTCCCTAACCATCGGCGGGACCGGGTGGATCTCCAGAGCAGACGTCTTGCTGACTTCGGCGCCGAGCTGCCTATCCAGTTTCGTCGTGTCGTCGGTGAACACGATCGCTTCCCGGCTGGCGCGTGAGATCGAGACGTAGCCGAAACGGGAGTTGAGGAGGTCGGGATGGACGCCGGTGTCGGCGTGAACGAGCACGCGCTCGGCGGTGAGACCCTGGGCGCTGTGGCTGGTGACGGCGTAGCCGTGATCGAAATGCCGGTGATCTGCGGGATTGAATTCTAACTGGCGATTGTCTTCGAGCCTTGCGGCGAGGCGGCCGTCCGGTGCAATGGACTCGATGACGGCAAGGTCGCGATTGGCGACGCCAAGTGACCTGTCCGGCGCGGTGAACTGGATCCGGTCACCAACGGAAAACTCGTGGGGAACCTCGCGATAGACGCTGACGCCGGCGAGGCGGCGAGGATCGTAGCTGACAGGCTCGCCGGATGCCGTGTCGACGGCAAGCTGGTTCGCCGCCGAGTTGATGGCGACAACTGTTCCATAGGAGCCGCCCTCGATTCCGAGAGTCTTGCTGCCGCGAGCGTAGCGGATCACATCGCCGGGTTCGTAGTGGTTGGCCCACCCGCGGTCGGCCCCGGTCATGTCCTGGCGTTGGACAAGGACACGAAAGGTATTGTCGCCCGATGCAAGGGTTCCAGTGGCTTTCAATTCCTGACGGACGGCGATATTCAGCTCACGACGGGAGGCATTGTCGGGTGAAACGATGAGGGTCTTGTCCGGCGACTCGACATAGCTTCGGGCAATGGCGCGGATGCGCTCTTCCCTGTCCGGAATTTCTTTCACGCGGTCGTGTTGCTGAAGTGATTCAAGGGCAGCGGAGACCTGCCCTGTGGCCAACAGTTCGACGGCGGCTTTGAGAAACGGATCTTTCTGGCGCACAATCTCATCAAGTTTGGCGGTACGCATCCCGGCCTCCTGTAATTGCTCGAATGGCCGCCCCGCTTCGACACCCTGGTGCTGGCGCGTGTCGCCGATGAGGAGCACCCGATCACTGGCACCGAGTCGAGCAAGGAAATCGCGCATCTGATTCGTGCTGGCGAGGCTCGATTCATCGACAAAGTAGAATTGCCTTCGTTCGGGGACTGCATCTGATTGGGCAGAGCGCGCAAGAAAGCCCTGCAAAGTTCCCGCCTCGATACCGGCCTCGCGAAGTTGGCGCGCTGCCCGCGAAGTGGGGGCGAAGCCCTGCACATCATAACCCTGCGCTTGCACCGCGCTGCGCAGCGTCGCCAGCACAGTCGTTTTGCCGGCGCCGGCGTAGCCCTGGATGCCCTGAATGCGATCGGGAGAGCTCAGTACATCTTCGACCACGCTCTTTTGAGCGCGATTCAAATGCGTGTGCCGGTCGGCAACCTGGATGGCATCGGCACGGCTCATTGCCGGCTGAAGCACGTGTTGACCTTGGTGCAACCGGCGCACGATTTCCTGTTCAGCTTCGATGGTCTTCGCGGTGGTGAATTGACGGCCCGGCATATGCGCGCGTTCCACCGTCTCGAATTCTCTTGAATGGAGCCGGGCATCGAGATTGCCTCGCACCTGACCGTAGGTAATTTCGCCCATGCCGCGGCGGAGCGCGTCGCGCACGATCATCCGCTCGTCAACGACAGCCTCGCGCTCAAAGTTCTTGTCCCGGGAAAAGGTCACTGCCTCCCGAACCCGCTGCTGTGGATTGAGTTCGGGGTCCTGGTATTGAGAGCGTTCGCGGGCCACGCGGACCACAGTATCGGCCTGGTTGCCGTATTCGGCCGCGAGCCTGCGATGCGCGGCCATGACTTCACCGAGCGAGTGAATTTCCTTGCGGTCTCGCGTCGAATGGGCGGCAATTTCGGCGGCCTCTTTCCCATTGCGGCCGGTGCGCTCCAGGTATTCACGGATCTGCTGGCTGCGCGGACTCGATGCGTCAAGGTACTCCTGCGTATAGCCCTTGATCTCCGGCGCGCCACTTCTGCCCGCTGTGATCTCGTAGCCGAGCAGGCGCAGTCGGTAGGTCAGCTCCGATTGGTAAATGGCGGTGGCGAATTGCTGCGAAGCGAAGAGGCTCTGTGGCTGCAGGGCGCGGTACTCTCCCGTCTCCCTCTCAGTGATGTTGAATATGACAGCGTGGGTATGGAGTTGAGGCGCGGCGTAGCCGTCCACAGGACGGGCAGTGTCATGCTCGAATTTGGCGGCAATGAATTTGGCCGTGGCCTCAGCCGGATGGTTCCCACCAATCCGGGCCATCGCGTAGTACTCCAGGTGTTCGAGGGCGATTCGGACGCTCTCGCGGTGCGCCGCGCGGACCCGGTCGTCGCCGCCGACCAGTGCGGTCAAGGACACGGACTTCGGCGCGGAGAAGGTCGCATCCCACCCGGCGCGATGCTCCATCGTCTTAACCGTCTTCCCATTGGCGTCAGCGTATTCATAGGAAGCCCGCTGTCTCACAAGTTGTTCAGCAGTCTGCGGGTGCTGGCCCTGACTGAGCCGCGCGAATTCGTCTGCGGAAACCGCCCCGGCCAAGGCGAAGTTTTCAGCCAAGCGGCCCTGCCATTCGCCGGAGATTTCGCTACGCTGGGACCAGTAGTTCTGCTCCTTCGCGGTGAATTCTTTGCGGTGGTACGTCTGCGCCTGGGTTGCGGAGAGCGGTTTGGAGATCGTCAGCATAGGCAGCCTCAAACCTGCCCGTTCTCGAATTCAAGCATCGCCTGTTGCCCGGTATGCTCGCCCGGCACGAGTTTGTGCTCCGCGGGCGGCGCGCTGTCGGCTGCAGGCGGGGGCGAAGGGAGGAAGTCGTCCATCTCCCGCTCGATGAAACCCGGATGAACCTTGGGTAGGTCGATATACGGGAACGCGAATCGGGTAACGTGGTTGCCATACTTAAGGAAGGCGTGTAGCTGGTCGAGGCCGGAGATTTCCGAAGGCAATACGAGTGGTTCGGTCTGCCGGTCGAGGGCGAAGTTGCGGCCGGCCCGCTGCCCGTCATAGTGCGTCTCACGCAGCTTCTCGATTTCGACCTCGCCGATGGCTTCGCTGACCCACCGGGCGGCACGCGGCTCGCTGGTTTTGAGGAAAATCTTGGTGGCCGGTTGCGACAACATCGCCTCGGCATCCTCGCCATAGCGGGCCTCCAGTTGGCTGCGGCCCTGAAAGCCAAGGATCACGGGATTGTTCGATTTCCGGTTCTCGGTGATGGCGGTGTGAAGCTGCGGCAGGCGCTGCAGACTTGCCAGTTCATCGATCACAAACCACGCAGGCCGCTGGTTCGGGTGCGGCTCCGTTAAGAGGCGCAGAACCAGGATGTCGAGCCACAGACTGATAAGAGGGCGGAGCGCCTCGCGAAGCGCAGGGCGCGACGTGATAAAAATCCATCCCTGACGTTTCTCGGCCCACTCGGTCGCGGCCCAGAGGCCGTTACCGTCAGCTTCGGTCGGCAGAAGACGGAAACTGTCGGCAACCATATTCAGGGAGCCAAGCACGCCGGTTCGCTGTTGCGGTGCTTTCGGGTCGATCAACGCGGCAAGTTCGGTGTCTTTGACGCGGCGATCGATCTCCTCCGGATGTGACATCCAGTAAACCAATTCGGTCGGAGTCGGCAAATACGAAAGGAGATGGGCGAAGATTTTCTGGGGGCTCTCAACGAAAAACTTGAGCGTATTGCCGCCGGGCTGAAAGAGCGAAACGGCGAGTGCCTTGGCCTCTGCCTTCCGCTGCAACTCTGCGGATGGACTCCAGTACGGACAGCGCTCGTCCAGAGGATTGAGCACGATATCGCCGCGGTCCGGTGAGTAGAACTGACGCACAAACTCGCAAGCCGGGTCATAAACGATGGCGCTGTGCCCGCGCTCCGCGACTTGGCAGAGGATGCTTCGGATGATCGTCGACTTACCGGATCCAGTGTCCCCGACGATCAGAAAATGAGTGTTTTCGGCCTCGCGCGGAATGCGAAGGGGAGTCTTATGGCCCTCTACCTGGAGGCCGATTCCATCCCCTCGAAGCTGTTTGGTGAACTCCTTCGGATCGACCAGAATCGGCCCTTTGAGCCTCCTTCCATACCGGAGCTGCTTGCGCCGGGCAATGTCTTTGCGGACCGAGAATGGAAGCTGGATGAGCAAGGCCAGCAGGCCGAAGAGCACAGGTGCGCGGAAATAACTGAAGGGTTCGGCATCGTCATAAATCCAGTGCTGCAGAAAGAGGCTCAGGCCCCGGTTTTGATATGCGCGCGGAGCCTCGCGGTAGAGAGTTGTGTATCCCGCGCTCCTCGCGGCACCGGAGAGCTGCACGGGCAACGGGCGCTGGCCGGGTTGCCGCGTTTCGCCGGACTGAACGTCGGAGTCGAGCGCCACGCGGGGCTGGCGGCCGGGGCCCGCAACGTAGAGCAACTGGTACTGGCCGGTGGACTGTCTCCAGGCCGAAGTCCGGGTGCGGATCGAATATGGTAGGTAGTACCGCTGAAGCGGCGGCATCCCCAATGCAAAGCGCAGGCAGACGAAGAATCCGCACAGCACGATAGCCAGGAAGATGGCGCCGTAGGTGTAGTAGAAGCCGCGCGGCGGCCAGATCCACGACTCTCTACGGCCCCACGCTTGCGTAACGGGCATGGCTCATGCCTCCTTTGGCTGGTGCCGGCGCGAAAGCATCTCTGCTGCCGCCTTCACCTTCGCGGTCTGTACCGACTTGACGATGCCCTGGAACTGTTCAGGAGTAATCCGCTCGCCGCGGGCTATCGGCGCGAGCACATTCATCAGAAGCAGCTGCAACCCGACGACTTCGCAGACCAAATCGAACTCCCGGTTGTTTTCTTTGATCTCGCGCAGCAATACTTCACGCGCCCATTCGCCCAGGAGTTGGCCCTTTTCTGCGGCCATCTTCGAGAACACTTCGTACTCTGAAACGGTGAATTTTCCGCCAACGGTCATTGTGCGCACAATCGATCGTGAGCGACGTGCCGGGCCGGAGACCGCGATGTGAGGGAGTGCCATTTTCAACCTCGAATGCCGTGATAATCACTCAACGCCAGCGAGCGCCGGTGAGCGCCAAGTGGCACCACCAATTTGGTAAGCCGCACGAATTCAACGCAGTGCCCAATAGCGCCGAGCGGCGCTCGGCAGCACCCTTTCAGGGGTGGAGTGTCGAAATACACCCGGTGCGCAGCACCGAACGGGATGCGCGCACCCATACGACTAACTGCGCGGGGGCGAACCATTGCCGGCCTCCATAGGATTGCTGGGTTTCGAAGCGCCGTTGGCGGGCTCCGCGGAGGCCCCGTTCTGCGGCACGCGGCGGATGCGAAGGCTCTCCGGGGCATGAGCGGCTGCGGGGTCCGCAGGAAGTCCTGGAAGTCGCGGTCTTTGGCGAAGACGTAGCACAGCGCTTTGTCTACAACTTCGTCTGCGGATGCGTGCAGAAATGCAGCGTACTGATCGATGAGCGCAGCAGTCGGTTCATCGAGCCGGATGCTGGCGGTGACCTGGCGGGTCTGGATGATCTCAAGCAATGGCATGGGGCGTGTCCTTTCCGGTGGGATTGTGTCGGGAATTGAGATCGGGATTGGCGCTATAAACGGCCTCGAATCTGAACTGCTGGGTGCGGCGGTCGTAGTCCTCCAATCGAAGGACCTCGCGGACCACACGGCGACCCGATTCGCGCTCCACATGGACGACGTAATCGACGGCCTCGCCGANNAGCGGCGGAGCGCCTTTGCCGCCGAATTGGCGTGGATCGTCGCGAGCGATCCGGTGTGGCCGGTGTTGAGTGAATCGAGCAGCGTTCGCGCCTCGATTCCACGGACTTCACCGAGGATGATCCGGTCGGGCCGCCAGCGGAGCGCGGACTTCAGCAGATCGTCGAACGTAATGCTGGCCTTGAAGGTATCGGTCTGGCATTCGACAGCGAGCAGGTTCGGCTTTTGCAAATGGAGCTCCGAGGTGTCTTCGATGACCACGATGCGCTGATCGTCGGGAATTGCGGTTGCCAGGGCGCGGAGCACGGTTGTCTTGCCCGTAGAGGTGCCACCGCTGATGAGGAGTGTCTTCCCGGTGCGAATCTGCGCGGCAAGAAGATCCGCAAGCGGCCGGTTGAGCGTGCCGCGAGCGATCAGGTCGTCGACCGTGTAATGGCGGCTGGGGAACTTGCGAATGGTGAGCGCCGGCGCGGGGCGNNAGGCGGCTTCCGTCCGGGAGCTGCGCATGGAGCAGCGGGTTGTCCTCGTCGAGCTTTTTGCCGAGCTGATTGGCGATCACTTCGAGGCCGGTGCGCAGCCTGCCGGCGTCGAAGGAGACGGACGACTCCCGGCAGATGATTCCGTCGCGTTCATACCACCACGAAGCGTCGGGATTGCCCATGATTTCGCTGATGCTTTCATCGAGCAACAGCGGCTCGATGGGGCGGAGGAA
>PMAM01000296.1 GCA_003152595.1 Acidobacterium sp. | reverse complement strand
GTAGCCGCTGTCCACGTAGATCACTTCGCCCGTCACCCCGCTCGACAGGTCCGACGCCAGATACACCGCCGTCTTCCCCACCTCCGTCTGCTCCGTGTTCCGGTGCAGCGGCGAGCGCTCCTCGTGATACTTCAGCATGTCGCCCAGCGCCCCAATCCCGCGCGCCGCCAGCGTCTTGATCGGCCCAGCCGATATCGCATTCACCCGCACATTCTGCTTGCCCAGGTCCCACGCCAGATACCGCACCGTCGCCTCCAGCGACGCCTTCGCCACACCCATCACCTTGTAGTGCGGCACCACCTTCTCCGCCCCGTAGTACGTCAGCGTGATAATCGACCCGCCCTCCGTCATCAGCGGCGCCGCCCCGCGGCTCAGTGCGATCAGCGAGTACACGCTCACGTCATGCGCGATCCGGAACCCCTCGCGCGTCGTCTGCAGAAAAGGGTTCTTCAGATCCTCCGGCGGGGCAAACGCAATGGCGTGCACCAGCACATCCAGCTTCCCGTACTTCTCTTTGATTTGCGCAAAGACCTGATCGATCTCCGCGTCGTTCGCCACGTCGCACTGGAACGGCTCCGCCCCAGGCAATTCCTCGATCAGCCCCAGCGCCTCGGACTTCATGCGCTCGTTCTGATAGCTGATTGCCAGCCTCGCCCCGGCCTCATGCAGCTTGGTGGCGATGCCCCAGGCGATGCTGCGCTTATTCGCCAGTCCAAACACTGCCGCAACGCGGCCTTCCAGATTGAGCATGCTTCCGTCCGCTCCGCGAAAATCATCGTCCGGCGCGACAGGTCACAACCGGCTCTGCAATTGTAAACGTGCAACGCGAACCCGCGAGCGGCCTGCGCTCACCCGCACTCGCACCGCGAGCCGGAATCGGACACCGCCTCGCGCACCGTCTCTCCACTCGCCGGCCGGTAATACCGCTGCTCCGGATGCGCGCACGCCAGGCACAGCCTCTCGCCGCCCCTCTCCTCGAAGCGCTCGTAGTTGATCCCCTCCCCGCACGCCGCGCACGTCACTCGCTCGCCTTTGTACCCCGGCATCTCCTTCGGCCCCACTTCCACATCCACCCACTGCTCTCCGAACAGCTCCCCGTCGTCCATCTCGCGATAGGCCTTCATCTGCTGCTTGTTTTTATCGGCGATCTCCGGATACAGCTCCCTCGCCCGCTGCTTCGATGACTCCAGCGCCACAATGCGAATCGCACGTCCCGTCCCCAGATCGACGAACGTCGCCGCCATCTTGCCCCAGTCGCGAAACTTCAGCGCCCGCTTGCCCAGCCGGCACCCGGTCACCACCCCAATCGCGTCCGTCGCGCACCGATCGATCTCGACATACGTCACCAGCCGCTTCCGATCCGCCCCCCGCGGCTCCTCGATCCCCAGCCGCCGGCACCCCAGCATCGCCATGCGCACGCCCAGCACCTGCCCCGCGCACAAATGTCCATGCGCAACTTCCGCCTGCTTCAGCAACTCGTCAAGTAACTCCATGCAGCGATCATAAGGCGGGTGCGGGACGAGCGAAAGCCAGCGAAGAAGCGAGCGGCAGGCAAGCGAAAATGGCGAGGGCAAAGCAAGGAGCTCGTGAAAGAGTGAGCTCGAAACTTCCGGATTGCCGACCACCCAGACAATACTCGGGAAATTGGCCTCGATGCGTGCATCGGCGTATTAGCGACAGTCGAGTAGATAAAAATCCGCTTCTTGCCGATAGATGCTTCATATGACGTGCATCGTACGAATGCTCTGTTGATGCTCAACAGCCTGCACCAGGCATTCAACCCAACAGAGGGCCATGAATCACCCGTTCGGGGGATAGAGACGCGAGTCTGAAGATGGAATCGTACCCAAAGACGATGTCTGGGCGCTGCAAATGTCGGAAGCGCCGCGCGTCCGGCGCTGTCGTCACGTTCTTCTGTTCCCTCCTGCTTGCGGGAGCAGACGCTGTGGCAGAACCTCCTGAGCCGCCCGTCGCGAGACTACCTGTTCTCACGACCGCGCGCCAGGCGCATTCGCTCACCTTCAGCCAGGCTGCTCTGGCGTATCCGGTTCACCTCCGTGGCGTAGTCACGTTCTACGATCCCTACCAGGAAGGCAAAAAAGCCCTCTTCGTGGCCGACCCCACCGGGGGCATCTTCGTAGCCACCGGACCGGGAGCCCTTCCCCCGATGCATGCCGGTTCCATCATCGATATCACCGGCGTGACCAATCCCGGGGGCTACGCCCCGATCGTCATCAGCTCCCGGATCAGGCTTCTTCCGGGATCCGCTCCGCTTCCGCAACCTCGCACGGGAACGATTCCTCATTTGCTCGCCGGCACCGAGGATGGCCAGTGGGTGGCGATGGACGGAATTGTCCACTCCGTCGATCTGGAAGGAGAACACGCGGTCCTTACCCTTGCTACCAGCGACGGAACGCTGACCGCAACGACGGACAGGGAAAAGAACGCCGACTACGCGTCGCTGGTGGATGCGCAGATTCGGCTCCGGGGCGTCGCCGCCCCTCTGGTCGATGCCAAACGCAGAATGATAGGGGTTCGCATCCTGTTTCCTGGCCTTCAATCAGTCACGATCGAAAAGCATGGCCCCGCTGATCCCTTTGCTCTGCCCATCCAGCCGCTCGGCAGTCTGTTGCAATACTCGTTGCACCCTCCCGGCGGGCACCGCATTCACCTTCAGGGAAAAGTCACCCTCTCCTGGCCCGGGCAGAAGGTCTGCATCGTGGATGCATCCGATGGGCTGTGCATGCAGACCTCCGATCGCACGGTACTGCAGGATGGGCAGCTCATCGATGTGATCGGCTTCCTGGCGCTGGAGAACTATCGCCCGACCCTGTCCGACGCCACCCTGAGGGTGATCAGCGATAGCGATGCCGCCGCTCCGGTGTTTATCTCCGCTGAGACCGCCTTCAGCGGCGCCCAGGATGGCGAATTGGTCAGGATCGAAGGCACGTTGATGGGCAGGTATTCGGCTCAGGGACAGTTGACTTTGCTCCTCTCTTCTGAGAAAGCTCTGTTTTCCGCCATGTTGCCCGCGGGCCCCCTCCAGCGACAGGAAGGACTTGGTTCCTCATGGGCCCTAGGAAGTACGGTCGCGGTAACCGGCGTCTTTGCCGGCAAAGTCGACCCGCGCGAGACCGCAAGGCAGCAGGGCGTCTCCCGCCTGGAGTCCTTTCAGATTCTGCTCCGATCGCCGGCAGATGTTGCTGTTGTCCATACGCCTACTTGGTGGAATAGCCGGCATGCCTTGATCATTCTTGAATCACTGGCCCTGCTGATCGTGGGAATCCTGGGCTGGGTTGTGGTGCTTCGCCATCAGGTTCGCCGGCAGACCAGCATCATCCGCAACAACGAGCAGAGGTTTCGCTATCTGGCCCAGCACGATGCCCTGACGGGTGTATTTGTCCGTACCGTCCTGCTGGAACGTCTGGAGGAGGAAATCGGAAAAGCCGCCCAAAACAGGACTCCGCTGGCGTTGTTCATGATCGACGTGGATGGCTTTAAGCAACTCAACGATACGATGGGGCACGCGACCGGAGACGAGATCCTGGTCGCGCTCAGCAGGCGCATTCAGGGTTCTGTCCGCGAGACGGACACGGTAGCACGCATGGGAGGCGACGAATTCATCGCCCTGCTACCTGGAGTCCATGGGACCCAGGAGGCGGAGAGAATCGCCTCCCAAGTACTGGGCGCCATTTCTGTTCCTTTCACTGCGCGCGAAACCGACGTTTCCGTTTCCGTCAGCATCGGCGTGACGGTTTATCCGGGCGGAGGAAAGGACAGTACTTCGCTCTTGCACAGCGCTGATGTTGCCTTGTACCGTGCCAAGGCCATGGGCCGCAATCGTCATCAACTGTATTCCGATGTTGCGCAGGTCATTCCCTTCGAATCCCGAACTCTGGCTTGACGGCAAGTCCCGCTTGGCCTGCCAAGCCGCTCCCCTCTGTAGCGCACCATTACCGGGGCACCGCAACCCAGATCGTCCCTAAGAGAAAACCGCCCCCCTTAACGAGCGCATTGGCGGGAATCATTCTGGGAAACGTCAGTTGTGACGCAGTCAGGGGTCATTTTCGATTCAACAGCGCATCCGCTCTTCGGTCCCGCCTTCACTTCACATAGAAGTCTTGGTGCCGAGTTGTTGCTGTATCACCGGCCATCCGGAACATTCGACCGGCTCCCGGCTACTGGCCGTCATCCTCTTCCACCAGCACCGCCGACGTCCCCACCAAATCAAAACTCACCGTCGCCGACCCCGTCACCTGAAAGCCCACCCGCAGTGGTTCCCTCTGCCACACCGCCGGCGCACACACCGGGCTCGCATGATCCGCCGCCTCCCATTCACCCAGCTTCTTCGCCAGCAGCGGCTTTCGCCCCTCCACCTGCGCCACCATTGCCATCAGCTGTTTCCCCGAGGCATTCACTCCGCAGTACGCCGCATAATCCCGAAACCACACTACGTCCGATACCGCCGGATCGAATTCCGGCAGCCGCACCGCCGTCACCTTGCCTGTCGTCCGATCCACCAGAATCCATGGGCCCCGCTGCCACACCCACTTTTCCGCCTTGTCCGTCGGCAGCGCATCGTTCAGCCGCACCGCGCGCCGCACCGCAAAACTGCGGCCCGTCAGGTCGTGCGCCTCCCCCGTCGTCCACTCCTTCACCTTCCCATCCACCATCAGCGGACGCACCTTCAGCTCCGTCTCATCTTTGCGCGCCCCCGCAGGATCGCCGTCGGCCGAGTACGGCTCCTTGCGTGCCCCGCCCAGCGCCACCACATGCGCCTTCGGCGCACACCACGCCATCGCCGGCAAAATCATTGCCAGCCCGCACAGCAAAGCCAGTTTTCGAGGAGTCATACTCGCAGGCTAAGGAGGAAGACCATGCCTGCGACAGGTCACAGAAGTACTTTTTGGGGGAAAAGCCGTTACTGATGAACGGCGCTTGCCGGGGCTGCCGCTGCCGTTGAGCTCACCGCATGCTGCTGCACCTCATCGGCCAGCACGCGCCCGCCCAGATAATGCCAGGCCGCCCATCCTCCGCCCGCGACCACCAAAATCAGTGCCCACAATCCCGCACGCCGCAGCTTCCGGCCCCCGCGTCCCACGTCCTTCGGCCGCGTCTTGCCCACATTCTGCACGAACTCCGACCAGTCGCCCTCGCGCTCATGTTCCAGGCTGGCCGCAACGAACCGCTCGACCCAGACCGCCTCGTCGAGCCCCACCGTGCGCGCATATCCCCGCACGATGCCCTTGCTCAGAATGCCACCGGGCAGCAATTCGAACTTCTCGTTTTCCAGCGCGGTGAGGTAACGAGTGATTACCTTGGTCTTCTCGCTGATGGTCTCCAGCGCGACACCCCGGGACTCACGTTCCCGCCGCAATTCCTCGCCAAAGTGCCCCACTTCAGGCTTCCCTTCCTGGGGGTTTGCCACTACAAGATAAGTCGGAATTTCACGATAGGTCAAAGAAAATCGGAAATCCGGTTACCTCTTTGCCGTACGCGGATAATGGTACCAAGGTAACACTCTGTGGAAATCCCACCCTCGGGCCAGCGGGGGGCATCCCTTTGGGTTATAGCTCGCAGGTCATTATCCCACCGATCAACCCCCTCCCATCCCCCCGCGCCTTACCTCCCCTTTGTTACCCTGTTCCTTCCATCCCGAAAGGCTCCGCTTCATCCAACCATCAGATGAACAAACTTGTTATCGGCAATATTCTGTTCCGCCCGCTCCGCTCGGCCATCAGCGTGCTCGCCGTCGCCATTGAGGTCATCATGATCCTCTGCATCGTGGCCATCATGGTCGGCCAGGTCCAGGGCGCTGCCAACCAGACCAGCGGCATCGGTGCCGACATCATGGTCCGCCCGCCCAACGCGAGCAACTTCAGCGGACTCAGCGACGCCGCCGTTCCCGCCAAAATCGCTTCTCAGGTTCTCGCCAAACTACCCCACATCGTCGCCGCCTCCCCCGTTATCGCCAAGCTCAACACCAGCGGCTCCGTCCAGACCATCTTCGGCATCGACTACCCCAGCTACAACGCCCTTCGGCCCTTCGTCTTCATCAGCGGCGGACCGCCCTCCGGTCCCGACGACGCCCTCGTCGACGATCTCTACGCGAAGAGCAATCACGTCCAGGTCGGCCAGCCCCTTCAGCTCCTCGGGCATGACTTCCACATCTCCGGCATCGTCGAGCACGGCAAGGGCAGCCGCATCTTCCTGCCCATCCACACCCTCGGCATCCTCAACGGCACCCCGGACAACGCCTCCATCTTCTACATCCGCACCGACAGCCCGAAGAACGAGCAGGCCGTCATCGACGAGATTCAGCGCACCCCCGGCATGACCACCTACCAGGTCCAGACCCTCGCCGAGTGGATGTCCATGATGACCCCCGAGCACCTCCCCGGCTTCACCATCGCCCTCAACGTCGTCATCTCGATCGCCGTGATCGTCGGCTTCCTGGTCATCTTCCAGTCCATGTACACCGCCGTCATGGAGCGCACCCGGGAAATCGGCATCCTCAAATCCCTGGGCGCTTCGAAGCTCTACGTCGTCAACCTCGTCCTCCGCGAGGCCGTCCTTGTCGCCATCGCCGGCATCATCGTCGGCATCCTCGCCACCCAGGGCATCAAGCTGCTCATGGACGTCCGCTTCCCCACCATGACGTTCCTCCTCACCACCCAGTGGCGGATTTACGGCACCATCATCGCCCTCATCGGATCGATTCTCGGCGCCATCTACCCGGCCTGGAAAGCCGCCAGCAAAGACCCCATCGACGCCCTCGCCTATGAATAGCGAAATTTAGCTAAATAGCTAAAATAGCTATCATCGCTGATCCAGCGGAGGAGGCATAACCATGGTCAAAATGACGTCCGCCGAAGCCCAGAATCAGTTCGGCAAACTCCTCGACACCGCCCAGCGCGAACCTGTCGCCATCACCCGCCACGGCCGAACCGCCGACTTCGTCGTCTCCCCCCAGGACATGCAGAAACTGCTTGACTCTCCCAAAGAGGCCAACGAAGCTCTCGATGATTTCCTGGCCTGGCGGAAGAAAACCCGGCACATGATCAAACCCGCTGCTGCTGAACTAACCGACGAGGAAATCAACCGCCCGGTGCATGAACTTCGTTGACCAGGTTTCTCGTATTCGATACCAGCACCCTGGTAAGCGCAATATTGCGCCCCGATTCGACGCCAGATGCGGCTCTGCAAAAGGCGCTCCGTTCTTCTCGGATTTGCGCCAGCGTTGAAACAATCGGGTGTCCTGATTCCCCAAAATGGTCACAGTCGTGGGCCCAAGGCGATTTGTTGAACGAGGCCGAGACCTGGAGTGCCCGGCAAATTTTG
>PMAM01000017.1 GCA_003152595.1 Acidobacterium sp. | reverse complement strand
TCCGACAGTCATGTTCTGGCCGAGAAAACCGGAGAACCTTCCAACAGGGATGCTGGGGAAAGGGACTCAAACCATCCCGGCTCGGGGAATCACGTTCGCAGATGCGCAGTGTTGCAAGTTGTCTCAGGACGAAAATTTCGCAGGTGAAGGGTTCAAATCCAAAACGGCTGCGAGTGTAGCAATCGCAAACTGTCTCAACGACGGGGTTCACTGTATTTTGCTGTAGTCGATTTTGTAGCGGTCAGAGCACAGGCGATCCACACGGATCAACAGAGCCGGGATCACGGCTCTGACAAGATTCAATTCAGAGCACTTAAGAGCCACATATTTCGATAGGCTTCAATAAATCGTTTCATCTGCTTTGGGAGAAGAGGTGTGGATCTCTGTTGAACCCTATTGAAGTCTAGTGTTTCCCGTCCTGTAAAGAGCCCACCCCGAACACGGGGAGGGCGAGCCGATGCGCTCGTCGATGGTTCGGGCGTGTAGTCGGCCGTTCGGCATTTTGGGGCGAATCGTAATGTCCGTATTGCCGGTCACCCGCCCAGAACGACGTGCCGCGCAGAATACGGGCTCGATGAGTGAGTTGGCGATTTCGCACCAATCGATATCCCGGGCAAGCGAGTCTTCTGCAAAGAACAGAGTCCCGTCCTGACACCGATCCCGAACCGAATGCTGGCCTGGAACGAGGACACCGTTGTCCCTGGAAACCGCGCTACCCTGCGGATCCACCAGCAGCGGCCTCACTGCAATTTGTGGGACTTATCCAACGCGCTGTTCGCTTTCGCCTCGTTCAGTGCCGACTGAAAGGCCGGATCGGCACGCAGGGCCGCCAGCTCCGAGCGCGATAGCTCCCAAATCCGGGAGTTTGCTCCAGTCCACGAAATCGTCCCTCGCTTACTCAGACAAGTTGAGCCCAGTAAACAGAATCGAGGATTTTCCGAAGCTTCATATAGCCCTCCAGTGGCAGCGGGCGGCCTACGGGTAAGGGCAAGGACAAACCGATGCCCCCAAGGGATTTTCGATCAGGAAGCGCGTCAACAGCGGATCAGGGCCACTTCCCTGGATGAATCCGGCTGGCTGCTGCCGCCGGAGAGAGCGACACTGGACCAGGGAAGACCCAACTGCATCGAGCGAAGCAAAGCTTCGCAGTCGCCTGCCGGGAGGGCGGGGCTGTAGAAGAATCCCTGGATTTCGCCGCACTTCTGTTTCTGAAGGTAATCGAGCTGCTGGCGTGTTTCGACGCCTTCGGCAATGCAGGTGAGGCCCAGATTGCGACCGAGGGTGATGATGGTGCGGACGATAGCTTCGGCAGCCGGCTGGGAAGCGATATCGCGGAGGAAGGAGCGGTCGATCTTGATGCGGTCCAGGTGGAAGCGGCGCAAATAGGACAACGACGACCAGCCGGTTCCGAAGTCGTCGAGGGAGAGGCTGACGCCGAGGCTCTTCAGGTCGCTCATGATCTGGATGGTGGCCTCTGTGTCGTCGAGCGTGAGGCTTTCGGTGAGCTCCAGCTCGAGCCATTTGGGGTCGAGTCCGGTCGTACGGAGGACGCTCTCGACGGTGGCGACGATGTCGTCGCGATAGAACTGCTGGGGCGAGAGATTGACGGCGACGCGGACGGGCGGGAGCCCCTGCTTTTGCCATGCTGCGTTTTGCCGGCAGGCGGTTTCGAGGACCCAGTGGCCGACCTCAACCATGAGGCCCATCTCCTCCAGTTGTGGAATGAACTGCGCCGGAGGAATGATCCCGTGTTCGGGATGGCGCCATCGCAGCAGGGCTTCCATTCCGGTGATGGTGCCCAGTTTTGTCGAAACGAGAGGTTGGTAATGGAGAACGAATTCGTCCCGGCGGAGGGCGTGACGGAGATCATTTTCCAGCTTCTGCCGGAAGCGGGTTGCCTCGGTAAACTCCGACGTGAAGAAGAGATAGGTGCCACGCATCCTATTCTTCGCCTGATACATAGCGGTGTCGGCGATCTGAATGAGGAGCTCGGCGTTTTCTCCGTCGACAGGATACTGAGCAATGCCGATGCTGCCGGTGATCATCAGTTCATGGCTATCAATTTGATACGGCTTTGCCAAAGTAGTCTGAAGCTTGCGAACCACGGACTCGACGTCGCTGTTGCCGCAAACGGCCGGAAGGGCGATGACGAACTCATCTCCGCCGAGACGGCCGACGATGTCGCTTTCGCGGAGGGACTCGCGCAGGCGTTGAGAAACGGCCTGCAGGAGCTGGTCGCCCACGTGGTGGCCGAGAGAATCGTTCACGTTCTTGAAGTGATCGAGGTCGAGCATGAGGACGGCGACCCGGCTCTGATTGCGACCAGCAAGAGCGATGCATTGAGTGAGGCGGTCCTGGAGGAGGATGCGATTGGGAAGGCCGGTGAGGCCGTCGTGGAGAGCCATGTAGCGGATGCGGAATTCAGCCTGTTTGCGATCGGTGATGTCACGGGAGATGCCCATGGTGCCGATGACCTGGCCGTGGTGGTTGCGGAAGGGGACTTTAGTGGTAAGCACCCAGTTCTCGCGACCGTCCGGCCAGGTTTCTTTTTCCTCCATGCCGGCGAGCGGCTCACCTGTGCGGAGAATCTCCTGCTCGTCGGCCAAAGCGCGATCCGCGTGCTCGGCGCTGAAGAAGTCGGCATCGGTTTTGTTGACGGCCCGGCTGGGATCGGCGAGTCCAAAGTAATTGGCCATCGACCGGCTGACCTGCAGGAAACGGCTGGCCCGATCCTTAAAGAAGATGTTGTCAGGGATGTGGTCGAGGAACGCTTCGAGCAAAGACCGCTGCACCTGAAATCGCCGATCGGCAAGGGCCTTGTGCACGACAAGGGCGATGACCACCAGCAGGACGGTGAGAATGGCTCCCACGCCGACGCCACCGGAGGCTCGGTGAACCGGGTCGTCGGGGATGAAGCGCATCGCCAGCATCACTCCCAGAAGGGTTGCCAGGACAGCGATTAACGCGCTGGGTATACCCGGGATTTGCCAATAACGCTTCATAAGTGCTGCAGTTAGTGACGATTGAAGCCACGCGTGCTGACGGCCCATCTGCCAGTATCGATCTGAGCTTCGTCCAGCCCCGGAACCATACGCAGAAGATCCGGGATAGTGAGCGCGCTGGAGCGTTGTATGTCCTCCCGAGAAATGACGAAGATCGCCGTTGGCGCCTGAGATGTCTTCTGCTCCTTTTTGGACAGAGAAGTCACCTCGATGTTCATTAGATCTTCGAGGCTCTTCTGGGTCCGGTCAGCTGTCTGCTGGCTCCGGGAAGGCAGCGCGGAGACTGCAAGCAAGGACATGCACGCAACGGTGCAGCTGCGTGAGCAGACTCGCAAAGAATGACCAGCGCGCGGGACGGCTTGGGACCGTAGCGGAAGAGAACCGGCGGAAAAAAGCAGCAGCAGCATTTCAAAGCCAAGTCAAAATCAAACTAAATCGTATATGTGTACTAAACTGTAATCCATAAGAGCGAGTTGCTGGATTCCCCCGTTTGGGTTAGTCCCATGACGAAAGTACCAGAGAGAGCTCGCGAGGATTGATCGAGGACGTCGTCGCTTTCGTGGACAACGTGCGCGACGTCCATCCCACGGAGTCGCGGAATCAG
>PMAM01000129.1:7490-9633 GCA_003152595.1 Acidobacterium sp. | reverse complement strand
GATCGTTGGGCCGCATGTCATCGAGAGGAGCCTTGACGCCGTCGCGGTAGAACTTCGTCCGTTCATCGAAATAAATCTTTGTCGGCTTGCCGGTGCCGTAGACGCCGAGGGTCATCTGATCGAGGACGGGATCGATGCTGCGAATGACACCGCCAAGGACGGTGCTGTTGCCGGCCGGCGCGAGTGGCAGCGGCGGAAGGAAGCTGGCGTTGACTCCGGGGTTGACTGCGCCGAGGTCGGCCGTCGCTGGCGCGGAAGCGGTCACGTCGGCCGGGGATGCCGGTGAAGCGGCACCACGTTCAGGATCCGAATTCGCCAACGCCCAGGGCGTTAACGCCAGGGCGGCCATCAGAACGGGAAGAAGAACGCGTCGCATAATAAAGGGTCCTAAAGGCTCCGAAAGACTTCCTTCGCCCCGTTGGATGACGGGAGAGGGGTCGCGGTTGGCTGTCTCGGGCTAATTGGTCGTCCCGATTGCGGCAAACGCGGGGCAAGATTCGGCATCCAAGGGGTATGTTTCACAGACCCCGGGCCCTGGAGTGGGCGGGTTGTGCACAGGAAGAACAGGCATGATCTGGAAGAGACTCTCACAGTTTCTGGGCGCGGCAGCGATTCTGGTCGTCTGCCTGCCGCCGACGCACGCGCAATATCTGAAGATCAAAATTCCCCGGCGGAGTGAACTGACTCCGGTTCAGCGCCTGAACCGCGACGGCGTCGACGCGATTCGTAAACAGCAATACGAGAAGGCCGAGGAGTTGTTCTACAAGGCTTACCTCTACGATCCGTCGGATCCGTTCACGCTGAACAATCTTGGCTACATTGCGGAACTGCAGGGACAGTTCGAGCGGGCCCAGCGATTTTACAAGCTGGCGGCCGAGCAGGGCACGGACGCCGCGATCGACATCAGCAACGAGAAGGAACTCGACGGCAAGCGGATGAAGTACGCGCTGGAGAGCCTCCAGGATCTGCCGATGCGGGTGAATCGCATGAACTTCGATGCGATGACGCTGTTGTCGCAGAATCGAACGTCAGAGGCGGTCAATCTTCTGCAGTCCGCGCGACGGCTGGATCCCAACAATGCGTTCACGCTGAACAATCTTGGTGTTGCCAGCGAAGCCAGCGGCGACTACGACCTTGCATTGCGCTATTACGCAGCCTCGGCTGCCGCCCGTTCCACACAGCCCGCGGTTGTGACGACGACGGGCGCCTATCGCGGACAGCCGGTGAGCCAGATGGCGGCCGCCAACCAGCAGCGGCTCGAGCAGCGGATGGAGGACCTGAAGAGTAATCAGGCAAAAGCGGCTCTGCTGGCATCGCGCGGTGTCGCGGCCGTGAATCGTAACGACTGGGACGCGGCGCGCCAGGATTTCGTGGAGGCGTACAGGCTCGATCCGTACAGTGCTTTCTCTCTGAACAACGCGGGGTATGTGGCTGAACACGACGGGGACATCGAGACGGCGCAGTTTTTCTATGCGAAGGCGGAGCAGGCCGACGATGCGCACACACCTGTAGGGACGGCAACCCGGCATGGTGCCGAGGGGAACCCGCTGGCAACGGTCGCCGACAACAACGATCAGGATATGGCCGAGAAGCTTGAGCTGGAGCGCGAAGTGCGCCGCCGGCAGACGGGCCCGATCGAGCTGCATCGTCGCGACGGCACGGCGGTGACGCCGACGCCACCACCGCCGCCTGTTGCTCCGGATGGCGGGGCCCCTGGAACAACGCCCCAGCAACCGCAATAAGGATTCAACTTAAGGATTTCTCCCAGGATGTCGAACCCATCGGTTACCTCTCCCTCCCAAAAAACCATGCTGCTTCTTTCACATCTGCTGCTGTCGCCGGCCTTTGCAGATTCGGATGACAGGGGCAGGTCGAGTCTGTCGGAATCGGAACTGCTGAACCTCGACAGAGGGGATTTTGAGCAGTTGCTTGCGCTGGCCAGTTCCAATCACGTGATTGTGCGCGGCATGGAGCGGTTGGCGAATGCGATGCACAGCCGGGGCGACGCGATGCGCGAGGAGTGGGCTCGGGACGCGCTGGCCATGGATCGCACGCGGATTGCGAATGCGATTCCGTTTCTGCGTTCCATCTGTGCGGCTTTTGAAGAGGAGGGCCAGGAAGCGGTTGTGATCAAATCGCTGGA
>PMAM01000129.1:0-7453 GCA_003152595.1 Acidobacterium sp. | reverse complement strand
TGGGCCGGCTGGGGCAGACCGGAGAGCAAATGGTGCTGGCGTCATTGGTGGCCAGGCGCGCGCGGCGGATTCAGATCGACGGCGTCCCGTTCCGGGTTCCGCATGTATCCGACCGGTTAATGATTTCAGCGCTGCAGCGGATGTATCGCCACTTCTATTTCCGCCTGTGCGACATCATCGACAGCGCCGCGCTGATTGAGGGTGGGTTGATCGACTACTCCGATCTTGAGGAGACGGCGACCGCCGCCGGAATCTGGGAGGGGATGGCGACCTATCTGGTGATCGTAGCCGATTACGTGAATCTGTATCGAGGCTCTGGCATGCATCTGCCGCAGGCGGTTACCTCGAGCGCTCGCTTCGGCGGCGAAAAGATTTTCTACGCGAAGGAATTCCTGCGGGTGCCGATCCTGCCTCAGTCGGCGGGGCTGTATGGATCGCAGCTGGGCGGCCTGCTGCGCAAGGGCGAACTGGAAAGCAGCGTCCGGCTGGGATTGCTGCCGTGGCTTGCAGGCGCGGCGGTTGTGGGTCAAAAGATTACGGGCAGCGACAAGGGCATTTGGTAGGAGGTCTCTTGCCCTCGGAGAGAAAGCCGTCGGTCAAAAGAGAATCATCTCTCCAGGGCTAAAAGCCGAGTCATTCTGGGAGCTTTACGGCACGGCTGAACAGGCTGCGGAAAAAGGGCTCCATTTTCCCAAAAGGGTCCAGGGACGTTACCGGCGGGTAAGCAAGGAATCGAATCCTCTTGATAATTCGCTGGCGGGAGCTTTCGCTACTTGCTGTGGGGTGAACCTGGCCGTTCAGCGCGGGGTTTTGGATTTTCTGCGGCAGGAGTTGAACCCGTTGCGGACCTTGTTCGGGCAAGAACCGTCCTGCAGCGGCTGAAGCCGGATTCATCTTCCAGCGATTGCGGCACGGCTAACTAAACAGCTTACGGAAAAAGTCGCCCTGCGACGGAAAAACATCCCTCAGAACTTTTTCCGCAATCTGTGAAGGCGTGCCCTTTCAAGACCGTGCGTTTTTCGCAAGCTGTAAAGCCATGCCCCTTCAAAACACCGCTTTCATCAGAGATCCGTCAGTATTCGCCTTCGAACGTTGCGGCGGGAGGGTAGGAGTGGACCGCCGCAGGTTCGCATGATGCGTGAGGCCGGTTCCATGCAGGATCGGCCGAACGGAGGGCGACGTCGCCCTCGCCTGACGTCTCAAGAGGCGCTTCAGGGTCGAGACCGAACTCATCCTGCAACGCGCGGGCCGAAGGCGGGGGATCGTCGAAGGGGCCTTCCTCGGGCGATGCGCGCCGAAGGCCGTTGACGCCGGGCTTCGCGCCATTGAGCAGTACTTTCTTGCATTTCTGGAGTTCGAACCAGCGGAGATAGCTGTGAATGACTGCACTCATGGTCATGCGGACGCCGGCCCGGTAGTTGCTCTCGGCCATGCGCCGCTGAAGCTCCGGCGAATTGAGGATTGCGATCAGCTGCTCGGCGAGCTCATTCGCATCGCCGGTTTTGTAAAAGCTGACCGCCATGTCCTCGTCGATGGCCATCTCGCGCAGATCGGGAATGTCGGCAGAGACGATGGGGACCCCGAATTCGCACGCTTGATGGGCGGGGCCGCTGGATCCAGTGGCCGAATCGTAGGGCATGACCAGGGCCGAAGTGGACTGGTAGAGGTTGGGGATGTCTTCTTCCGCCACATAGCCGAGAAAGTCGATGGGCAGGTGAGCGGGCTGCGCCGCGCGGATCGATTCCCAGTAGCCGGCGCGGGTGTGATGGTTGGCTCCCGCGATGACGAGCCTTGCGTTCGGGACTTTCCTGAGGACTCGGGGAAATGCCTCCATCAGCGTTTCAAGGCGTTTGTAGGTTCCCCAGTGCCCGATGGCGAGGATGCGCTGGTCGGGATTGCCGCGCTTTGTGAAGTCCGGCGGATCCGGAGTGGCGGCAAAAGTGCCGTGCGTGCCGAGCAGCACATTGCTTGCGGCGTATTTCGACATCAGGGTGCGCTGATAGGCAGGGAGCAGCACGGAAACGGAATTGGCTTTGAGGAGAGCGCGGGTTGCGGCATCGCTGCCAAACTGAAGCAGCCGGCTGTGGCGAACGCCGGCAGCGGCAAAGTCGACGTGCTCGAGGATATGGTGCAGGGTGATGTGCGTGAAGAAGCCCAGCGATCGGATGAGGGCGGGCGCCGATAAGCCGGCGAATGCGGCGACGGGATTATCCGGTGTTGCGAAACTCGAAAAGACGAGGTTGAACCAGACGACGTCGGGTTTGAGGCGCCGAACGATGTGGGCCAGCCGCAGCGGGGTTGTGAGGCTGTTGAAGCCCCAGCAGCGAATGACGTTGAAACCGGGCAGCTCTTGCTGCTGCCCTCCGTCAATCGACTGGCCGTTGCCGTCGGTCGCAAAGTCGTACTGAGTGAGCTCGTCGGCGAGGATGGTCAGCTCGACGCCGGGGTGACGCTGCAGCTCGCGCGCAATATGGAACGCGTACTCGTTGAGCTGGCGGCCGCTGGGAGGAAACGTTGCAACAAGACAAATCTTCATCGGGTNNGGATACTGCAGGACAACATCTCCGGTTTCGTCCCTGAATTCCCGGTGGAAAGGCATTGCGTACGAAACGGCGAAATTGCTCTGGACCGTGTCGTAGACGTGAAATCCGCGATTGCTGGACCAGGCGCCGCCCGCCTGGACGCTCCAGCGCGGCGTCGGTGCGAAGGTAAATGTCCCGGCGGGACGCAGCACCTGAGCAATTCCTGAGCGACCCGCGAAGGTACGCCACGCGCGCAGGTCTTCTGCGATGCCCTTGACCTCGAAGCGATCGCCAAACCGGCGATCCAGACCGATGTACGAGCCGGTATAGAAGTTCTCGATGCTGGCGGGCTTGAAGGTCTGATCGTTCTCACCCCAGCCGGTAATGAGCGCGGTTTTTCCCCATGGCGCTCCGACGCGGAAATTGAGGGCAGCGGCAAACGCAGTGGAATGGATATTGTTCTCGGTAAACGGGCCCGTCTCGCGAAGGACGAAGCCATCCATCGATACAGCGTTGAAGAAGGAACTGGTGGACATGTAGGTGAAAAGCCGGAACAGGTTCTGGTTCAGGTCTATGGGATCTTCGGAGTCACGCCGCACGGTTGCCTGGACACCGTTGTTGAACGTGATGACGTTGTTGCCAATATGAATGGTGGGATTGACTCCGATGTTGAAGCCGTAATCCGTGGTGTTGCGGTTCACGATGGAGTTGGTGGCCGGTACTGAAATCGTGCCGCGCGCGTTGCGCAACTGGAAGAAGCCGCTGGTTGGCGGCAGGTAATTGGTATGGAGATGGAAGGCGTTGGTCCACTCCGTCTGCAGCGACGAGCGCGGCGGCGGCAGCAGGGAAGTGTCGGTGGGAGGAACGGGGAAAACCGCGTCCAGTTTCGAGTCCAGAACATAGACGGATGTGTCTTCGAAGATCGGCGAAACGATCGCATCGGACAACACGCTGAAGTGGTTGTTCAGCCTGAGTCCTTCGTCGGCGCCGGTCTGCAGGAGATTCTGTTCGGCGGTCTGGTCTTCGCCGGCGGCGTCGGAGGCCTGCGCAAATGCGGTGAGGGCCTGGGGATTCTGATGTTCCTGACGATAGACATTGGCCCTGGCCAGCAGGTATTGATAGTCCGGCTCATCGTCAGGTGAGTTGTTGATCGCCGCCAGTTCACCCTGCGCTCGAGCGGTATCTCCAAGGGCGAGGTACGTGTTGGCCAGTCCGACGTGCACTGCAGTATCGGATGCGCCTGCGGCCTCAGCACGTTGAAGATAGTTCTCCGACAATTGGTAATCATGCATCTGGCGGAAGATATCGCCCACCTGAATCATCTGGGCTCCGGTGGGGAGAGGCGTCTCTCCGGACTCCGCTTCCATCATGGCCAGGGCGACTTCGCGGCTGGCGTCCTGGGTCTGGTTCTTCTGTGCCATGACTTCTGCGATGGCCAGGCGAACGCCGACTCTGTCGCTGCCGGGCAGTGTCAGCGCACGCCGAAAACGCTCCATGGCGGCGGTGTGATCGCCGAGCTGCGAGAGAGCCTCGCCGGTGAGCAGGAAGATCTGGGCTGCATCGGATTCGCCCGTGGCGTTCACCGCTGCAGGCTTGAGCATCGCGCGCTCTTCGGCGATCTTTACGTACTGCGTGGTTTCGGCGGGGTTGTCGAGCTCCGCCCAGGAACGGGCGAGCCACGCGTAGACCATGACATTGTCCGGCGCGAGCTTCTGCGCAATGTTCAGCTCGTCGACTGAGTCGTGGAAGTTGCGCTCGGTGTAGAGCGCGTTTGCCAGCGCCAGGTGCAGGGATGCGTCATTGGGCGTGTACCGGATCGCGGCGCGGTATTCCGTGACCGCCTTGGCCAGGGAACCCTGCTGCCCATAGGCGGTGGCGCGAATTAAGTGGACGGCCTGACTTTCGCCCAGAGTGCTCTCGGCGAGCGCGACCTGGCGCAGGGCGATGCGCGGCTTGCGGAGATCGAGACTGGTGTAGGCCAGACCCAGGTGAGCTTCGCCATCCTTTGGATCGCGCTTCAGGGCAGCTTCGAAATCGGCTTCCGCNNTCCAGTTCGTTGTTGTGCTTATGCACGTAACCGGCGAGAAGCGGGATATCCGGCTCCTTCGGAAGAACCGAATCGTATTTCTTCGTCAGGTTCAGCAGATCGTCGTAGCGATCGAGGTGGAGGAAGTCGTAGCCGAGGTAAACGATGACATCTCTGTCGTCCGGCAACACCTGGATGGCACGCTCGCCGACGGCAACGGATTCCTGATATTGGCCCTTAAAGCTGAGGTAGCGCTCTTCTTCACGCAGAACCTGAGGTTCATCCTCCATGTCTTTGGTGGCACGGTGGAACCACACTGCCGCAGCGTCGAGCTTTTGGCCCTCAATGTCGGCGTTCAGGCCTCCGGCCACGATGAGCGCGTTGTCTGGAGCGAGCGCGAAACCCTTCGCATAGTCGCTCTCTGCTCGCGCGTATTCGTGACGCGAGGCATTCATGTCGCCCAGCGCCAGCCAGGGAACATAGAGGGTGGGATAGGCCTGGGCGAGACGCTCGAAGTACTTCTCGGCGTCCTGATCCCGGCCCGCCGCTCGCGACGCGTAGCCGATCGACGTAAGGGCGAAGCGGTTCTTCGGATCCATCGTGAGGATTTTCTTGTAGACGGCGATGGCTTCGTCGGTATGGCCCATTTTGATGAGGAGATCGCCGTCGAGCTGCAGGCTGTTGGGATCGGTCGAGTTGATGGCGAGCGCGTCGTTGAGGTCGGTGCGGGCTCCGTTCAGATCGCCGGTGTTCATCCGAATCATCGCGCGCAAGCGCAGAAACGGAGCTCGATCGGTGCCGTGCTCATCGAGGGCGTTAATCGCGGTCTGCGCGGTTGCGAGCTGGAGGTTTGCAGCGTCGGTTTCGTGGAGATTCTTGTAGAGCTCCATCAGGTCCATGTGGAGCTGGATGGGATAGAGAGGACCCTCAACGGGCTCCGCGGGAATGTGCGCCAGGGCAGCCTGGTATTCGCGGACCGCATCGGCGTCCTTTTCCTGAATGCGTGCGATCTCTCCGCGGAGGGCGTGCAGGCGGTAGTGGTCGGGTTCAATAGCAGCGGCACGCCGGAGGAACGGGTCTGCGCCGTGAATGGAACCGACGGCGACCTCGGCCTGCGCCGCGGAGAGCTGGAGGTTCAGATCCTTCGGTTCGGCATCGGCCACCTGAACGTAAAGCCTGGCGGCCTCTTCTTCGTTGCCAGCCAGCTGATAGGTGTAGGCGAGCTCGGCTTTCACATCGGGGCGCTGCGACTTAATCGATTTCAGGGCTGCAATGGCTTCGTCATAATGGCCGGTTTCGCGATAGTAGCCGGCCATCGCGCGCTGCACTTCAGGGTTGTTGGGCGTGCGCGATTTGGCCATCTCCAGGTAGCGGCGGGAGAGGTCGAGATTGTTCATGTGCTGGTAGGCCATGGCCAGCAGCAGCTCTGCTCGAGCGCTTCCCTGGAAGCGTTCTGCCTGGCCGAGCGTGGTGACAGCATCCTGATAATCGCCGGAGCGGATCTGCAGATCGCCGAGCAGGACGGCGTCGTCGGTCTGTTTTGGATCGACGGCGAGCACTTTCTGCAGAAGGTCCTGCGCCTCCTTGGTGCGCCCCATCACGGCGTAGGTCTGCGCGAGGCCGGAGAGGCCGAGGACCGAGGTGGGTTGGAGGCGTAGCCCGTGGTTGTAGGCATCGACGGCGAGGCCGGGTTTGGAATCCAGGCGAGCCGCGTAACCGAGGAGAAACCAAAGCTGTGGATTATTCGGAGCCGACTGCGCAGCGCGCTGTGCGTAGACGACCGCCTGCTGGTGGTCGCCGCGTTTGAGTGCGGCTTCCGCTGCACCTGCGAGGCGGGCGTTCTCGATATTCGAGCCCCATCCCAGCTGCCGGTCAGAGGGTTGCGGCTGAGGCGATTGCGGCTGATTGGGAGCCGTTTGCGTCTTTGCGCCGTTGTCGGATCCAACTTTGTACGTCTGCGCGAAAATATCTCCGGTAAAGAAGAGAATGGTCAGGAAGAAAATGGCAGCTCGGAGGCGTTCAGGTCGAACAATCAAGATTTCACCAATGACTCGCACGAATACACGCCTTGGATGCCCATACAACGATGAACGTTGGCCTTCAAGGAGCGCCTTTTGAGCGCTTTCCAGACAACCGCTGGGGTCCGTTTCGGAATCCAATGCAACTTCGTGAGGGATTCCTTGCAAAAGATTGAGACTGTCGCACCGTCTTCGCGGCCCATCCCCATGAGTTTCATTCTGCTGGCGGTTTTTGCAGTTCATCTGCCGCTGCTGCTCATGGAATTGCCGCTGAAGTCTTACGACACGAACTTCAATATCTTTTTCGCGTCGCACTACGTACACCACTGGTTCAATCCGTGGAATGCGAAGTGGTACGCAGGATTTTCACAGACCACGTATCCCCCTTTGTCGCAGCAGTGGGTGGCCGTGGTTTCGTGGCTCACCGGCCTGAATCTCGGCTACATGACGGTCCAGTTCGTCGCGATTCTGCTGCTGGTGGTGGGCGTTTACCGGTTCGCACTGCTGTGGGTGAGTCCACGGGCCGCATCGTTCGCGGCTCTGGCCAGCGTCTTTCTGGGGTCGGAGAGTTTCCTCATCTATTCGGCGGGCCAGTTATCGACGACCTGCGCCGCGCCTTTGTATCTGAACGCGCTGCCGTATCTGTTTGAATGGATCCGGGAAGGGAAGAAGCGATCCTTCCTCAAGGGAGCCGTTCTCTTTACCGCCGCGGCAGCCGCCCACCACGCGACGCTGCTGTTCGGCTCGATGTTCTTCGCCATCCCGGTCCTGGCGCTTGCCCTGATTGACAAACGGGACGGCGAACGCCTTTCAACGGGGGCGTTCGTCGGGCGCACCATCGCAATCACCGCAGTGGTGGGCGCGGCCGTGGCCCTTGTGCTGCTGCC
>PMAM01000189.1:5616-14356 GCA_003152595.1 Acidobacterium sp. | reverse complement strand
GCCATGCGGATGCCGATCTCGCGCGTGCGCTGCGCGGTCGAGTAAGCGAGGATTCCGTACAGGCCGATGCCCGCCAGCACCGCCGCCAGAATGCCGAAAGTGGCTGCGAGCAGCGCGATCGTCCGCTCCGCCAGCAGCTCATCGTCAATCCGCCCGTTCAGCGTACTCAGCCGATTGATAATCAGCTTCGAATCGATATTTCGAATCGCCGCGCGAATGCTGTTGGACGCCGCATCCGGCTCCTGCCAGGTGCGCACGTAGTAGCTGAGCCCCGTTGTGCGCTCTGCCTGTGAAAACAACGTGTAACTGGTCGGCGCTGCGGGATCCCGCATGCTCTCATGCTTCACGTCCTTCACCACGCCCACGATCGTCGCATCGGTCGCGGGCCGCCTCGGACGGCTCACGTGGTGCCCCAGCGCCGCCCCAGCGCTGCCGAAGTAATGCTTCGCGAAGCTCTCATTCACGATGGCGACTTTCGTCGAGGTCGCCGTGTCGCCCGAGTTGAAATAGCGGCCCGCGAGCAGGGGAATGCCGAGCGTCTGGAGATAGGCGTCGCTCACCCACGGCAGTTCGACATCGTACTCCTCGTTCGGCGGCGGCGTGTAGCCACTTACGTTCACGTCGCCCGACACCCCATCGCCTACCAGATCCTCATCGTTGGTCGCGCCGACTCCACGCACTCCCGGCACCGCCGCAATCGCATCCAGCGCGCGCTGCTCCACGGACGCCACTCCAGTCGCTGGATAGCCGGCCAATGCCGGATTCAGCGAGAACGCCAGCAGGTGATCCGTCGCGAATCCGGCATTCACTTTGCGCAGATTGTCGATGGTTCGCACGAACAGGCCCGCCGCCACGATCAGCAGCAGGCTGAAGCCAATCTGCAACGCGACGCAGGTGCGCCGGAAGCGAAGCGAGCCGCCCGTGCCGCCGCGTCCCTGATGGAGCGCTTCCGCCAGCTTCGGGTTCCAGAACTGGGCGGCCGGAGCGAGGCTGAAGAGCAGGCTCGCCACCAGAGTGGCCAGAACAGTGAACAGCAGCACGCGCCAATCCAGCGTGGCCGAAAACGCATGCTCGCCGGCATCGCCGGTCGCCATCCAGCGGATCAGCAGGCGCAGCGCTTCCGGCGCAAGAGCCAACCCGATTGCCGCGCCGGCGACACCCAGCAGCATGCCTTCCGCCAGCAACTGCCGCAGCACTTGTCCGCTGGTTGCGCCCAGCGCGTAGCGCACGGAAAACTCACGCGCCCGCGTGGCCGCCCGAACCAGAAGGAGACTCGCTACATTGACGATGGCCATGAGGATCACGAGCAGCACCATGCCCATGACGATCGTCAGCGGCGTCTCAACATCGTCGCGCATGGGCGAGAAGCCTTTCGCGCCGGCCTCAAGGTTGAGGTGCGCGTTGTCGATGAACGCAGTCCGTGCCTTCTGCGACTGATCGTGCAGCTGCGTGAATTCCTCGCCGCGCAGATCTTTGAACAACGGATTGAGCGCCGCCGAGGCTTGCGCCTCCGTCACGCCGGGCTTGAGGCGGCCAACGATGTTCATGTAGTACGATTTGTGGTCGTTGAGAAAATCCCACTCCGGCTCGACGGTCTTCTGCATGGTGAACGGGACGTAAATCTGCGGGAGCGATCCCCACTCCATGCTGTGAAATCCGGGCGCAGAAACCCCCAGGATGGTGAACGGCGTGCCGTTGACCAGCATCGTCTTCCCAACCACCGGGGCTTCGGCCAGATGCGACTTCCAATAGTCGAAATTCAGGACCGCGACGGGATTGGCTCCGGGCGCCGTCTCATCGCTGGCGACAAAAAGCCGTCCCACCGCGGCCTGCACGCCCAGCACATCGAAGTAATTGCCGCTCACCATCTCCGCGGTCACGCCTTCGGCACGATTATTCCAGGTCACGCCCACCGAGGCAGGAGCCGCTCCAATCAGCCCGCTGAAGACGGTGTTGCGGTCGCGCAGATCCTTGTACATCGGGTAAGAGAATTCGTGCTTGTGTCCCGGCGTGTTGCCGCCATGCGACTCCGTATGCCCCTCCCCCGATCCCGCAAAGCTCAATACGACGAGTTCGCCCGGGTTCTGCACCGGCAGGGCCTGCATCAGCGCCTGTTCCAGCAGGCTGAAAATCGTTGTGTTAGCGCCAATCGCCAGGGCCAGGGTCAGCACCGCGACGGCAGCAAACATTGGGTTGCGCGCCAGCCCGCGCAGACCATATTTCACGTCGCGGCCCAGCGACTCCAGCGTCCAGGCCGGCGTTTGTTCGTGGCACTCTTCGCGCGCCCGCTCCCGCCCGCCAAACGCGATCGCCGCCCGCCGCCGCGCCTCTTCCGGTGTCATGCCTCGCAACCTGTTCTCCTCCGCCTCGCGTTCGAGATGAAACGCGATCTCTTCATCCACTTCGCGCCGGCGTTTACCGGCGAAGAAGTATTTCGTCCGCGACCAAAGTTCTGTGAACATTAACAGCTACTCCTCAGATCCGCTCCAGCACCAGATTCACCGCTCCGGTCAGGCGCTCCCAGTTCTCCAGTTCCGCATCCAGTTGCTTGCGTCCGGCCGCGGTCAGCGAGTAGAACCGCGCTCGCCGGTTGTTCTCCGACGCACCCCACTGTGCCCGAATCCAGCCCTTGTACTCCAGCCGATGCAGTGCCGGATACAGCGAGCCCTGCCCAATCCGCAGCACGTCGTTCGACACCTGCTGGATGCGCTGAGCAACGGCCCAGCCGTGCTCCGGCTTCAGCGCAATCGACTTCAGAATCAGCATGTCCAGCGTTCCCTGCAGCAGATCAGCCGATGGCGGCATTCCTTCTCCCCTCGACATTCGACAACAGAAGGTCCAGAATCTCGTGCACTCTTGTCGACTGTCAAGGGGTACGTGACGAGTGGGCAGGCCTTTCGGGGGCGCGCACCGGCGTCTCACGTTTGAACCGGCGGCGCGTCTCACGATCAATCGATCGTCTGCCCCGCGGGCAATAGCCCCCCCGCAACCGCCACCCGCCCTTTACTATGGAACTGGAGGTTCTCCGCTCGAATGGTTTCTCGTTATCGGTTGTGGCCCGGATTGATTTCTTTGGGCGTACTACTCTGCTGTACCGCAGCGCAGGCACAAAAAGCTCTTCACAACGACGAGGTCTCCATCGGCGGCTTCTATCAGTTCACCTCGAACGCGAGCGGCAACAGCATCACCGACACTCCCACGAAATCGCTCGGAGGAGAGGCTGCCTTCAGCCATAGCTACCATCCGCTGCTTGGCTGGCAGCTTTCCTATGACTACGCCCGCTTCACCGAGAAATATACCGCNNCTTCGGCCCTACGGGATGGCCGGCATCAGCGCGATCGTCTACTCTCCAACGTTAAACGGCGGCCAGAACGTCAGCTGGCAGGCGCGTCCGGGAGCGAACTTCGGCGCCGGCGTCCAGATTCCGCTGCTCACGGGCAATTTTGGAGTGCAGGTGCAGTATCGCGGCCTCTACTCCCAGGCACCCGACTTCGGTCTTGCCAAACTGACCACCAACGCCTGGCGGCTTACCTCCGAACCTACCGCCGGACTCTACGTCCGTTTCTGATCCCGTCTTCAGGAGAGGCAATCATGGACTGCATCTTCTGCAAAATCGTTGCCGGCAGCATTCCTTCGAAGAAAGTCTTCGAAGACGATCAGGTCTTCGCCTTTCACGACATCGATCCGAAGGCGCCGAAACACATCCTCGTGATCCCGAAGAAGCACATCGCGTCGCTGGCCGATGCGAAGCCGGAAGACGCGGGAGTGCTGGGGCGTTTGCTGCTCACGGTCGCCGACCTTGCGCGAGAGCACGGGCTCGGCAAGGGCTACCGCGTTGTCATCAGCACCGGCCCTGAGGGTGGGCAGACCGTCGACCATCTCCACCTGCACCTGCTGGGCGGCCGCCAGATGCACTGGCCTCCGGGATAAGAGAGTCGCGGATAAATTTTCGGACTGGAAATCCGGGCGGACCGTGTTCGCGGCGTCCGGTCTCCCCCGGTCTGCGGGGGAAGTGGACTCTGGATGCTGCGCGAATCTGTGCGGCGACCCCCGCAGCAGCGGAAATCCATTACTGCCGTTACGTTGTTGCAGAAAATTCGCCGACCTTTCAAGCTCTGTCGCTCTGCTTAGGGACTACCGTGGAGGAAAGTCGAGCGAGGTGACGATGATTTCAGAAACGGCGGCAACAGCGCTGGCGCAGGCGGGTTCTACCAAAGGCCAGAGGACAGCACCCGGCGTCGACGCACTGGCGCAGTCGTTCCTCGACAATCTGCTGTTCGTGCAGGGGCGGCCGGTGGAGCGGGCGACGGTCAACGACCTGTACATGGCGCTGGCGCACACGGTGCGCGACCGGCTGGTGGAGCGCTGGATCTCGACGACGAAGAACTACCAGGCCCAGGATGTGCGCGTTGTGTGTTATCTCTCGGCCGAATTTCTGACCGGACCGCATCTGGCCAACAATCTGATCAACCTCGGTATCTACGAGGAGGCCGAGGAAGCGATGCGACACCTTGGACTTGATCTTAAGGTGCTCATCGAGCAGGAAGGCGAGCCGGGGCTGGGCAACGGCGGCCTGGGCCGGCTGGCCTCGTGCTTTATGGATTCGCTCGCGACGCTCGACATTCCGGCCATCGGGTACGGCATCCGCTATGAGTACGGCATCTTCGATCAGCAGATTCGCGATGGCTGGCAGGTGGAATCGACCGACAATTGGCTGCGGCTGGGCAATCCGTGGGCGCTGGAGCGCCCCGAAGACGCCTTCGAGGTAAAGATGGGGGGGCACACCGAACGGCATCCGGATGCGCGCGGCCGGCTGCACGTGCAGTGGATCCCCGAGAGGCTGGTGCGCGGTGTCCCCAATGACACGCCCATTCTCGGCTACCGCACCAATACAGCGAACACGATGCGGCTGTGGTCGGCCCAGGCCATGGAGAGCTTCGATTTCGGCGTCTTCAACCATGGGGACTTCTTCGGCGCCGTCGCGGACAAAGTGGCGTCGGAGAACCTCTCCAAGATTCTCTATCCCAACGACGACAGAACCCCGGGCAAGCAGTTGCGACTGGCACAGCAGTACTTCTTCGTCTCCTGCAGCCTGCAGCACATTCTCAGGATCCAGACGACGCAGAACCGGCCGCTCGCGGAACTGCACCGCAACTTCGCGATCCAGATGAACGATACGCATCCGGCGATCGCCGTAGCGGAGCTAATGCGGCTGCTGGTGGACGAGCACGGCATGGAATGGGAGCCGGCGTGGCATGTGACGGTGCAATCGCTCTCCTACACGAATCACACGCTGCTGCCGGAGGCGCTGGAGCAGTGGCCGCGCGACCTGTTCAGCGCGCTGCTGCCGCGGCACATGGAAATTATCGAGGAGATCAACCGGCGACATCTCGACGACGTGCGGCAGAAGTTTGCCGGCGACGAGGAGCGGGCGCGCAGCCTTTCGCTGATCTCGGAAAACGGCGACGGCAGAAAGTTCGTCCGCATGGCGTACCTGGCCTCGCTCGGCAGCCATGCGATCAACGGCGTGGCCGCACTGCACACCGAACTGCTCAAGACCAGCATCCTCGGCGATTTCTACGCGCTGTCGCCCGAGAAGTTTTCGAACAAAACGAATGGGGTGACGCCGCGGCGCTGGATGGTCCTGAGCAATCCGCGACTGACAGATCTGCTCAGCTCTCGCCTGGGGCCGGGCTGGGTTTACGACCTGGAGAAGCTGCGACGCCTGGAGCCGCTGGCCGACGACGCCGACTTTCGCCAGGCATGGAAGAGCGTGAAGCGGCACAACAAGCTGCAGTTGTCCGGGTGGATTCACGATCGGCTGGGGATGACCACCGAGCCCGACTCCATGTTCGACGTACTCGTAAAGCGGCTGCACGAGTACAAACGCCAGCACCTGCAGATTCTGCACATCCTCACGCTGCTCAAGCGCATTCGCCGTGACCCGAATGCGCAGGTGGTGCCGCGCACCTTCATCTTCGGGGGCAAGGCCGCGCCCGGTTATCAGATGGCGAAGCTGATTATTAAACTGATCCATTCCGTGGGGGAGGCCGTGAACACAGACCCGATGGTCGCCGGCCGGCTTCGGGTGGTGTTTCTTCCGGATTTCAACGTGAAACTCGGACAGCGAGTCTATCCCGCGGCCGATCTCTCGGAGCAGATTTCGCTCGCCGGCAAGGAGGCGTCCGGTACCGGCAACATGAAGTTCGCCATGAACGGCGCGCTGACCATTGGCACGCTGGATGGCGCCAATATCGAGATTCGCGAAGAGGTGGGCGTCGACAACTTCTTCCTCTTCGGCCTGACGACGCCCGGGGTCGAGCAGCGCCGGCGCGAGGGCTACAACCCGCGCGTGATCTATGAATCGAACGGCGATCTGCGCGAAGTGCTGGATGCCGTGAGCGGCGGGGAATTCTCGCACGGAGACAAGGGCCTGTTCGCGCCGCTGGTCAGCTCTCTTTTGAAGAGTGACGAGTACATGCTGCTGGCGGACTATCAGTCCTACATCGACTGCCAGGACCAGGTGAGCGCCGCCTTCAGCGATCAGGAGCACTGGACGCGGATGTCGATCCTCAACGTCGCGCGCATCGGCAAGTTCTCATCGGATCGGGCCATTCGCGATTATTGCTCGGAGATCTGGAAGACCTGGCCGGTGAAGGTCCACGTGTAGCTGTGGGACGTGGGGGCGTCGGCGGGCTCGCTTCGGGAAGATCAGCGTTCCGCTTCCTCGTCGAGAAACGTGCCCAGGCGATCCAGGTTCTTCTCCCACGTCGAGCGGTGGTCGCGGATCCATTGTTCGAGCCGGTTGAAACCGGCAGGGTCGATGCTGCACGTGCGCACGCGCCCCAGCTTTTCCGTGCGCACTAAACCGCACTCCCCGAGGATCTGCAGGTGCTGGCCAACCGCGGTCAGCGTGATGCCCTGCGAATCCGCCAGGCGCGTGACCGTGGTGGGCGCCTTGCTCAGGCGATCGAGGATCGCGCGCCGCGTCGGATCGCCGAGGGCGTGGAAGATNNTCGCCAGCCGGCTTCGCGCCGCTCCGGGCCGTCCGACCCTTCGTAGAAAGCGCCCTGATGCGTGCAGCGCAGTTCCGTTCCGTTGTCGGCGGGAAGCAGTTCGATCGTGACCAGGGAGGAAGACATGCGATGGTCGCCGATGATCATGCTCGACGACATGACGATGCGCTGGTTGGGGACGATGTCCTCAAAGGTAGCCAGGTTCGTGAGCGGGACGCCGGGGAAGGGCGTGTTGGGCCCGAGGTGGTAAACGGTGCGCTCGCGGCCGCCGACGCGGAAGTCCATTTCGAAGACGCTGGTCCCCGGACTGTCACGGTCGCCATACCAGCGGCGCTTCTTTTCTGGATCGGCGAAGGCCGCGTAAAGGCGCTCGGGGGGATGCGGATAGTTGTGTTCGATGACGAAGGTCGAATGCGTGGTGGTGATGTCCATGGGGAGTCCCGCCTTTCCGCAATACTGAAGTATTTGCTTCAGCATTAAGATGCCTCAGCTCCGCAGACATTGTCAAGTGGATACTTCAGTATTTTCAAAAAGTCCGCATGGGCACGCAGGCCCTCCAATTTTCCGCCTATCGAAAGAGCCCGAGATCGATGGAGTCGCCCATCTTCTCGTAGCCGGCGTCGTCCGGGTGCAGGTGGTCGCCGGAATCATAGGCGGCCGCGAAGACCTTTGAATTGGCCGGGTCCCGCACAGCCTTGTCGAAGTCGATCACTCCGTCGAAGACGCCGCTGGTGCGAATCCACTGATTGACGGCTTCGCGCATTTCCTCCCCTTTGGGCGAGGAATAACGGGCGCCGTCGTAGGGGGTCAGGGTGGCGCCGTAAATTTTCAAGCCGTGCGCGTGGGTGTGCGCAACGATCTGCGTGTAGGCCAGGATCAGTTCCGGGACGGTGACGACATCACTGGGATCGCGCGGCAACGCGGTGTGGCCGATGTCGTTGATGCCCTCGAGAAGAATCACGTACTTCACGCCGCTCTGCGCCAGCACGTCGCGGTCCAGCCGGGCCAGCGCGTTGACACCGGCAAGGTCATTCAGCAGGCGGTTGCCGCCGATGCCTTCGTTCAGCACGGAGAAGTGTGCGGTCTTCGAATCGGCCTGGAGGCGAGCGGCGAGGATATCGGGCCAGCGCTGGTTGGTGTTCGGGGTCGAGTGCGCGCCGTCAGTGATGGAGTCGCCGAGGCAGACGATGGCGGCGGCCCTGGCATCGCTGCTGGTCACGTCGACCGCCTTGACGAAGCAAAAGGAAGAAATGGTGCGCGCGCCAGTTGCGGTTTCGGCCGTCGTGTTATTGCCTTCCGTGATCCACGTCGTGGTCATGCCTTCCTGGTGGCAGGCCGTTTCGCCGATGGGCTGATCCGGCAGGTAAACGCTGACCGCGAGGCTCGCCAGCGCCGGCACCTGCATGGGGATCGGATCGCTGAACATCGGAGCACCGGGCGGGATGATCACCGAAGTCTGCCCGTTGAAGGTCAGCGCGTGGTCGCTGCCGGGCTGGATGGCGCCCATGCCGGCGCTGACCGCGATGTGGGCCGCACCGACGGCGAGGGGGCGCGTGCCGAACTCGTTCGTCAGCTCGACGCGCACCGTTGCCCCGCCCGCACTGATGCGCACCACGTTGCGATACGTGGTGTTGGCGGGCGAGGGCTGGCCGAAATTCACCGGCGCACCCATCGGAGACGCGGCCCAGGTGCCCACCCAGCGGGTGGCTTGTTGGGCAACCAGG
>PMAM01000189.1:0-5609 GCA_003152595.1 Acidobacterium sp. | reverse complement strand
CGGCTCCACGCGGGCGGGCGTTTTCCCCTGATGTTTGGCTCTTGCTTCTTAACGGCGAGAGCGCTTCGGCGTCGATCAGTCCCAGAATGTGTCAGGATCGCGAAAGCGGCGGGCAAGCCAACGCAGGGCAAAAACAATCAGAATTGCAGCAGCAACCTTCCAGTACATGTTTGTTGTTTCCATGGCAGAAAGCGAATCAAAGTACAGCCAGCACAACAACCAACGTCCCAGGGTAGCCCGATTTCCGCGTGAAATCTATCGCCGGAAGGTGGCCGTTACTCTCCCACTTGCACTAACCGTTTGGTAACGAATTACTGTTGGTGTAATACAGCTACGGGTAATAAGTATGCAGACAGTTAACCGCAGTGCAACCTGCGGCGACAGAGCAGCGGCTTAGCGCGCCTGACGAAGACCGGCAAAGGCGAAAAGCAACAACAGGGCCGCCCCCACCCAACCGCCGAGTGCAAAGTTCGCCGGCCCATACAGGCCGAACAACAGCCCCGCCGCAATCATCAGTCCGGAGAGGACCGCGAACTGCCGCATTCCATACAGGAAAGTGAACGGCAGATAGTGCGCGCCCACAACGATGAGGAAGGCGGGATAGAACCACGAAAGGCGATGGATAGCCGCGGCCCCGACCAGAGGAAGAGTGAGGGGAACGAGAAAGGCGATCTGGACGGCGAGAGCGTTCATGGGATGGCCTTTGCGCAGCGACGAAGGATGGCCCAGTGCCCGAAGCACGACCTGGGTCAGCGGGAAGATCAGCATGCCTCCGAAAACCAGCATGAGAATGGCGGCGCGCGATGAAACCCAGGTGGCCAGCGCGGCGGAAGCGAACCAGATGACTGCGGAAACCAACTGACCGGGGAATCCGCCGAGGAAGGTGGTGCGGACGTCGCGCTGAGCGTCGGAGATTTGCATGGAACGAGTATGCGGGCTGGGGTGGAGCGCGAGGAGTGGGGTTCGTCAGCCCTCGGGGATGACAAATGTCAACTGCGCGAAACACTCTCGCCTGGACGGCGAGTCCTTACCCGGTTGCTAACTCCTTCGCTCGCTGAGTGGCGCGCATCACGGCCTTGATGAGTGTCACGCGCAAGCCGCCTTCCTCCAGCTCGAGGATGCCGTCGATGGTGCAGCCGGCCGGAGTGGTTACCGCGTCCTTGAGCAGCGCCGGGTGGTAGCCGGTTTCGAGAACCATCTTTGCGGCGCCGTAGGTGGTTTGCGCCGCGAGCAGCGTGGCGATGTCGCGCGGCAAACCGACCTTCACGCCGGCTTCAGCGAGTGACTCGAGAATGATGTAGATGAAGGCGGGCCCGCTCGCGCTCAGGCCGGTGACCGCGTCCATGTGCTTCTCGTCGACGATGACGGTGCGGCCGACCGTCGAGAAGAGGCTTTCGGCGAGGGCCATGTGCTGGGGCTGGACGAAGCGTCCGCGGCAGAGCGCGGAGATGCCGGCGCCGAGCATGGAGGGGGTGTTGGGCATGGCGCGGACGACGGGGACTTCTTCGACGGCGGCTTTTTCGATGGACTCAGTGCGGACGGAAGCGGCGAAGGAGATGAGGAGTTTGTCGGAGGTGAGTGACGGGCGGATTTCCTCGATCAGTGCCGGGACCTGGAAGGGTTTGACGCCGATGAGGAGGACGTCGGCCTTGCCGGCGATGGCGACATTGTCGGTGGAGACTTCGATGCCCCACTGCGAGGAGAGGGCGAGCGCGCGGTCGGCGTGAGCGACGGTGGCAAAGAGGCGGTCGGGGGTGAGGATCTGCTGCTTGAGGAAAGCCTGCAGAAGGATGCCGCCCATTTTGCCGGCGCCGAGGACGGCTATCCGGGAGCTGGAAAGGTCGATGGACATGGAATCAGGTTACAAGAGACCGGAGGAAGCAGGCAGAAGCCACGCCCGTTCGCATAGTCCCCTGCATTTCGTGGGAGTTACTTCTGCTTGTCAATCCATGCCGTGATTCTCGCGTCCAGCTCATCCAACGGCAGGGCGCCGGAGTCGACGACCTCATCGTCGAAGGCGCGGATATCGAACTTTGGGCCGAGCGCTTTCTGCGCGCGGGCGCGGAGTTCGAGGATCTTTAGCTGTCCAATCTTGTACCCCAGTGCCTGAGCAGGCCACGCGATGTAGCGATCGCACTCGGCGTTGACCGTTGCGTCGTCGAGCCCGGAATGCGCGTGGAAGTAGTCGACCATCTGCTGGCGTGTCCAGTGCTGGCTGTGCACGCCGGTGTCGACTACCAGCCGCACCGAACGCCACATCTCGTTTTCGAGGCGGCCATACTCGCTGTAGGGGTCTTGATAGAAGCCGACCTCCTTGCCCAGCCGCTCGGTATAGAACGCCCAACCCTCGGAATAGGCGTTGTAGCTGGAGAAGCGCCGGAACGGTGGAACATCGGTGAGCTCCTGCGCGATGGAGAACTGCAGGTGATGACCCGGGACGCCTTCGTGGTACGCGATGGCCTCGACGTTGAGCAGCAGGCGGTGCGTGGGGTCATACTCGTTCACGTTGATGTAGCCTGGGCGGCTGCCATCGGCTGCGCCGGGCGAATAGTCGGCGGGCGGAGCCGACGGCGCGCGGAATGCCTCCATGGGAATGACCTCGAGCTTCGTCTTCGGCAAGTGGCCGAAGAGCAGCGGCAGCCTGCCTTCCATCTGCTCGGCGTAATGCTTGTAGAGGTCGAAGATTTGCTGGCCTGACTTGCCATAGTGCGACGGATCCTGACGGATGTGGTCGTTGAAGCTCTTGAGGTCGTGATAGCCCAGCGACTCGGCGAGCTTCAACATGTCTGCTTCGATATCGGCGACCTGCTTCACGCCCATGGCGTGAATCTGCTCCGGGGTCAGGTCGGTCGTGGTTTGCTCGCGCACGGCGAAGCGATAGCGCTCGGCGCCACCGGGAAGCGCCCAGACGCCGGGATCGGTGCGGCCCTGCGGGGCGTATTCGTTCTTCACAAAGGCTGCGAATTTTGCATACGCGGGATCGACTTCATTGTGAATCGCGCCCTGAATGGCCAGCGTGAGCCGGGCGCGATCGGCGGATGAGAAGTCCTTCGGGAATTTCTGCAGCGGCTCGGCGAAGGGGCTGCTGGTGAGAGGTTTCGCCGCGATGTCCGCCGACTGAACAGCGACCTTGTCGAGGAGATAGCGCGGGGGCATCAGGTGATTCGCCATTCCCTGGCGCATGTCGGCGGTGACCTGATCGAGCACGCGGGGGATGCCGTGCAGGCGCGCCACGTAATTCTCATAATCCTTCACGGTCTTCAACGGCATCTGCGTCATCAGTCCGGGAATGCCGAGCTGGATGCCATTCATCTGGTCGACGGGCATCTCCCAGTCCTTGAAGCGGGCTCCCTCCACCGCTTCGCGCAGCTGGCGGAGCATCAGGGTTTTGTCGAGGACTTCCTGCTCGGGGAAGCCGGCTGTGTCGATTGCTTCGAAGACGCGGATCTCGGCGCGCGCGTGTTCTGTTTGGCGCTCCTGGGCCGCGGCGGAGTAGTCGCTCCACTGATCGTTGTAGCGGGGATCGCCGATCGCGGTCGCCAACTCGGGGCTGGTACGCAGCTGGTATTGCCATTCCTGTTCGAGGGCGTCGCGCAACTGTGCACGGCGGGCCGCGAGGCTGGAAGACTGCGCGGGAGCGTTGGTCGCAAAGGCAGAAATCAGGAGCAGCACAAACGGCAGTGTGCGGCGAAGGCTGAACATCCGGCGTAACTCCGAAGGGAAGATTAAGGTGCGCGAGAGCGAATCGGGAGCGCAACAGCCATAGTACAGAAGTGCGGGCTGACTGCAGGATGGTCGCGCAGCTAGTTCAAGAGACATATTTGGTACATTGTTGGGGGTTCGCACGAATCGGGATTGGTCCGGAGATAACGACGTGTTTCTGGGAATGGATGTGGGCACAGGCGGCACGCGCGCCGTTCTGGTGGATGAAAAGGGGCAGCTCGTTGCTTCGGCATCGAGCGAGCACGAGCCGTTTCGCACGCCGCATCCTGGATGGGCCGAGCAGGATCCCGAAGACTGGTGGCGGGCCGCACGGGAAGCCATTCGAGAAGTGCTGGCAGCGGTGCCCGGCGCGCGTGTCGATGCCGTTGGCCTCACCGGCCAGATGCATGGCGCGGTCATGCTGGACAAGGATGGGAAGGTGCTGCGGCCTTCGCTCATCTGGTGCGATCAGCGAACTCAGCCGCAATGTGATTGGTTGCACGATCAGTTTGGCGGGGGACAAATTGGCCGCGAGAAGCTGATCGAGCTGACGGCGAATCCTGCGCTGCCTAACTTCACGCTGACCAAGCTGCTGTGGGTGAAGGAGCATGAGCCGGAAATCTTCGCGCGGATTGCACACATCCTTTGCCCGAAGGACTACGTCCGCTATCGGCTGGCGGGAACGTATGCGATGGATGTGCAGGAAGCGTCGGGCACGCTGCTGCTCGATGTGGCGCATCGGCGCTGGTCGAAGGAAGTGGCCAAGGTTGCGGGCATTCCGGAGAGCTGGCTGCCAGAGCTGTACGAGTCGCCGGAGATTTGCGCGAAGATCAGCGAGGAGACGGCTGGGCTGACGGGTTTGAAGGCGGGAACGCCGGTCGCTGCCGGTGCTGGCGATCAGGGTGCGGGTGCTGTGGGCATGGGGATTCTCGAGCCAGGTTCTGTGTCGGCGACCATCGGTACTTCGGGTGTGGTTTTTGCGGCGACCGCTGCGCCTACACGCGATCCGCTGGGGCGTCTGCATACGTTTTGCCACGCGGTGCCTGGACGGTGGCATGTGATGGGTGTGACGCAGGCGGCGGGACTTTCGCTGCGTTGGTTGCGCGAGACACTGGCTCCGGATCAGAGCTATGACCAGCTCACTGCCGGGGCGGCCAAAATTCCCGCTGGAAGTGACGGCGTGCTTTGGGCCCCATATTTGTTGGGCGAGCGGACGCCGCATCTCGACCCCACGGCGACCGCGGCCTTTGTGGGCATCACCGCGACGACGACCCGAGCGCACTTCACGCGCGCTGTGCTCGAAGGCGTGGCTTATTCGCTCAAAGACACGTTTACGCTTTTCTCCGAGCTGGGCATTCCGGTCAAAGGGGTGCGGCTGGGCGGAGGCGGCGCGCGTGGCCCGCTGTGGCGGGAGATTCAGGCGAATATTTACGGCTATCCGTGCGAGCGGCTTACCGCGGAGGAAGGTGGAGCGTTCGGCGCGGCGCTGATGGCCGGCGTGGGTGCGGGGGGATGGCGGGATCTTGAGGCAGCCTGTGCTGCGGGAATCACCGTGGCCGAAACAATCCAGCCGGAGCCGGTTACCTTTCGGCGGTATGCTGAGGGGTATGTGGGCTACCGCCGCGTCTATGCTGCGCTGAAAGGCATTAAGGGGTAGGGCGTTCGCGGATAACCAGCGAAGCCTGGCTTGTAGCTCAGGGTGGTCGTCATGCTGCAGATTGCCAAATTTCTCGGACTGGTTCTCAGCATCCTGTCACTCTGCGTTCTGATGGCGCATGCGTTCTTCGTTCCCGGCAGTCCCTGGCAGGATCGTTTGCTTGATGGGCTAGCCATGCTGGGACTTGCATGGAGCGTTTGTTTCGCCAGCGGGCTGATCTTCGAGATTCCTGACCGCCGCTTTGATCCTG
>PMAM01000162.1 GCA_003152595.1 Acidobacterium sp. | reverse complement strand
CGACGGTGTGTATCAAAACAGCAAGGTGTGGATCAACGGCCATGCGCTGGGGCTCCGGCCCTATGGATTCATTCCGTTTGCCTACGAACTGACGCCGCACCTGAACCGTGGCGGCGAGAACGTGATCGCGGTGCGGGTGGATAACTCGCGGCAGACGAACTGCCGCTGGTATTCGGGGTCGGGGATTTACCGGCGCACCTGGCTGCTGACGACCGGGCTGATGCGCGTGGCGTATTGGGGAACACAGGTGACGACGCCGCACATTTCGGCGAACGCGGCGACCGTGCAGGTGAAGACGAAGGTGGCCAATGCGCGGCGGACAGCAGCCGTGTGCGGGCTTTCGACGGCGCTTTTGGACGCTCAGGGAAAGACCGTGCAGACGCAGGAGGCGCAGCAGCAGATCGGCGCAGGCGAGACGTTTGAATTTATGCAGGAGCTCGCGGTCGATCGGCCGAGTCTGTGGTCACCTGCCAGTCCAGCGATGTACACGGTGCGCAGCACGGTCACAGAAAACGGCGCAACAGTGGATGTCTACGACACGCCCGTCGGTCTGCGGCAGGCGGAGTTCGACGCCGAGCGCGGCTTTCTGCTGAACGGCGAGCCGGTGAAGCTGAACGGTGTGTGCATTCATCATGAAGCGGGGTGCGTGGGGGCGGCGGTGCCGGAAGCGGTATGGGCGCGGCGGCTCACGCTGCTGCGCGCGATGGGGTGCAATGCGATCCGTACCAGCCACAACCCTTATGCGGCGGAGTTTCTCGACATGTGCGACCGCATGGGTTTCCTGGTGATGGCGGAGGCCTTCGATGAGTGGCGGATTCCGAAGGGGCAGATTCGCTACGGCTATCACCTCTATTTTGACGAGTGGCACGAGCGCGATTTGCAGGCGATGCTCCACCGGGATCGGAATCATCCGTCCATTGTGTTGTGGAGCGCGGGAAATGAAATTCCGGACCAGTCCGCGCCGGACGGTGCACAGACGCTGCGTGAGTTGCTGAAGATCTTTCACACCGAGGATCCCACGCGCCCGGTCACCGTGGCGTGCGACCGCATCGCATCCGAGCCACCGTCGAATACGGTGCGGCCGGAGTTTCTGGCGCTGCTGGACGTGGTGGGCTACAACTACGCCGATCGCTGGCGCGACCGCGCGGACAAGTATTACGCGATCGACCACGCGGAGTTTCCAAACCGGCGTGTGGTCGGCACCGAAAGCGGCGCGATGGGCGGCATTCGCGGCGACTACCGTTACTTATTCCCCGCCGAGGCGACGCCGATGCAGCGGCGCTTCCTCATGCCGACGAACCGCGCGCTCGACGTGGAGGAGTTGTGGCAGTTCGTGCGCACCTACGACTACGTTTCCGGCGACTTCATGTGGACCGGAATCGATTATCTCGGCGAAGCGTTCTGGCCGTTCAAAGCGGCGCCGTCGGGCGCGATGGATACCTGCGGTTTTCCCAAAGACGGCTACTACTTCTACCAGAGCCAGTGGACCGCGCAGCCAATGATCCACTTGTTTCCGCACTGGAACTGGAAGGGCCGCGAGGGCACGGTGATTCCCGTGACCTGCTATACGAACTGCGACACGGTGGAGCTCTTTGTGAACGGGAAATCGTTCGGCGAGAAGGGGTATGAATTCCCGCGGCTGGGGATGGAAGGACGGTACGGGAATTATCCGGCGCGGGCGCGCGCTCTGCGCACCACATCGGACCTGCACCTGAGCTGGGATGTTCCGTACGAGGCAGGCACGATCAAGGCGGTGGGCAGGAAGGATGGGCAGGTCGTGACGACCATGGAGATGGTCACGACGGGGGAGCCGGCAGGGATCGCGCTGCTGCCGGATCGCACAAGCCTGACCGCCGACTGCCGCGACGTGGCACACCTGGTGGTGGAGATCCGCGACGCGCTGGGGCGCAGGATAGCCACGGCCGACAATGCGATTACGTTTGCAGTGGCGGGGGAGGCGAAACTGATCGGCGTGGACAATGGCGATCCGGCGAGCCACGAAGACTACAAGGCAATGGTCCGGAAGTCCTTCAACGGGCTGTGCCTGGCTGTGGTCCAGACGACAGCACGCGCGGGGACAATCCGAGTGACGGCGAGTTCGCCGGGGCTCGAACCGGCGACGACGACGCTCACAGCGACGTCATAAGCCCGGCGCGGGTATGTCCCCCCGGATGGGACGCTGAGGGCTCGCTCCGACTTTGGTCGGATTGATTCGCACGGAGCGGCGAGTAGAGTAGCGGGTGGCCCGCGCGTGGCGCGAGACAAAATCCTCGCAGCGGCCTGTGACGGACTGCGCCGGGTCGAACTACAATCAAGGCCTTCGGGAACAGGATGATGGATCGACGCGACTTTCTCAGGACCACCGGGGGCCTGCTGGCCTCGGCAGCTTTGCATGCACGGTACGCCGCAGCTGAGGAGCCGTCGCCGGCGCCCGCTCCGGCAGGCGGCAGGCAGATTCTGCCAATGAACCGCAGCTGGCGCTGGGCGCCGGGTAAGCTCGACGCGGCGGCGGCGCCGGGTTTCGACGATGCGCATTTCAGCCGCGTGGTGCTGCCCCACAGCAATGTGCGCATGCCATGGCACAGCTTCGACGATAAGGACTACGAGTTTGTTTCCACGTACCGGCGGCGCTTCCGGCTGCCGGTTACTGCCAGGGGAAAGCGCGTTTTTGTCGATTTCGAAGGCGCAATGACCGCCTCCACGGTGTGGATCAACGGAGTGTCGCTGGGCGAGTACAAGGGCGGGTACACGCCATTCTCGTTCGAGCTGACACCGCACCTCCGCCTCGATGGGGAGAACGTGCTGTGCGTGCAGCTCGATTCGACGGAGCGCGCCGATATTCCGCCGTTCGGGTACGAGGTTGACTACATGACCTTCGGCGGGATCTACCGCGAGGTCGCATTGCGCATCGTGCCTGAAACCTGGATCGACAACATCTTTGCCCACCCACGCGACGTGCTGACCGCAACTCCCGGGCTTGATGTGGACTGCTTCCTGGCGGGGACGATGCGCGGGCCGCTCGTGCTGGAAGCGGAGCTTCGCGATGGCGACACGGTTGTTGCGCACGGGCGGCAGCCGGTTCCGGAAGGCTCAGCGGAACCCGGCACAGCCGTGCCTGGACCGATTCAGGCGCCGATGCATGCGAGCGATGAGACCACGGCCGATTCCGCACGGCACACGATCTCGCTGACAGGACTGAGCGGAATCACCCTCTGGGACCTGGAACATCCTCATCTCTATACCGTCCGCGTTCGCCTGCTGCGGGACGGTCGCCCAGTCGACGAGGATGAGCGGCGAATCGGGTTCCGCGAGGCGACGTTCACCGACCACGGCTTCTCGCTCAACGGTAAGATCGTCAAGCTGCGCGGGCTGGACCGTCATCAAACGTTTCCGTTTGCCGGTGGCGCCATGGCGGCGCGCGTGCAACGCCAGGACGCGAAGATTCTGCGGAACGTTCTCCACTGCAACATCGTCCGAACGTCGCACTATCCACAGTCGCGGCATTTTCTCGACTGCTGCGACGAGATCGGGCTCATCGTGCTCGAGGAAATTCCCGGCTGGCAGCACATCGGCGATGCGGCCTGGAAGGACATTGCGGTCGACAACGTCGGCCGGATGATCCGGCGCGACTGGAACCATCCGTCGATCGTGCTGTGGGGCGTGCGCATCAACGAATCGCGTGACGACCACGATTTCTACACGCGCACCAACGCGTTGGCGCACGCGCTCGACCCGACGCGGCAGACCGGCGGCATCCGCAACTTCCAGGAGTCGGAATTTCTTGAAGACGTTTTCACCGTGAACGATTTCGGGTTTCCGCTGAAGCCGCCCAATCATCCCCGCTATCTGAACACGGAGTTTGTGGGGCACACCTTCCCGACGAAAACCACTGACGACGATGAGCGCCAGCGCGAGCACACGCTGCGCCACGCGCGGATTCATGACCAGCTCGCGTCGGACCCGCAATATGCCGGCGGGATCGGCTGGTGCGCGTTCGATTACAACACCCACGCCAACTTCGGCTCCGGCGATCGTATCTGCTATCACGGCGTGGCCGACATCTACCGTGAGCTGAAGCCGGCGGGAGGGTTCTACAAGTCGCAATGCGAGCCGAGCGAGGAGATCGTACTGGAGCCGGCATTCCACTGGGCGCGCGGCGACGAGTCGGTGGGCTTTACCAAAGCGGTGGTGTGCTCGAACTGCGATCACCTCCAGCTGTATTCGCGCGCGGGCACCGAGGCCGGAAATCCGTGGAAGTTGATCGCGGAGGCCGATCCGGATCGCGAGGAGTTTCCGCACCTGAAGTATCCGCCGTTTGTTTTCGATATGCAGCACTACCGCGCGGNNATGGGGCGATCTGCGCATCGACGGGTATCTCGCCGGCAAGCTCGTGATCTCGAAGTCGCTCTCCGGACGCGGCGTGGACAGTGAATTCCTGTTGCTGCCGGACGATCGCGCTCTGAAGGCCGATGGGGCCGATGCGACGCGGGTGGTGCTGCGGGTGACCGACGAGTTCGGCGCGGTGCGCCCCTTCGCCAACGACCCGATCATGCTCACCCTCGAGGGCCCGGCAGAGTTGATCGGCGACAATCCCTTTGCGTTGATCGGAGGCACTGGGGCGGTGTGGGTGCGCGCACGCGAACAGGCGGGAACGGTGCGGCTGACGGCGAAGCATCCGCGGCTGGGATCGCAGACGGTGACGATCGACCTGGCTACCGCAGTGGAGGAATTCGTGTAGTGGAGGGTCCTTTGGGATCGAGAGCGGAGTGGTTCACGATGCGCAGGGAGGGGATGAAGGCTGAGCGGCGAATGCGCTGCGACATGCCGGCCGGGGATACCATGGGACCGGGAGGCCGCGTGGCTGAAGGGCCCAGGATTCGCGTGCTGGTGATCGACGATCACCCCATCATGCGCGTCGGCATTGCCGCCATCATCCAGGCCACCCGGGACATGACGGCCATTGCGCAGGCAGGCTCCGCGGAGGAGGCTCTGCCGCTCTACGAAAAACATCTGCCGGATATCACCCTGATCGATCTGCGCCTGCCGGGCATGAGTGGCGTCGATTTCATCCGCGCCGTCATCACACGTCATCCCGAGGCCAAGTTCGTCGTCCTTACCACCTACGAGGGCGACGAGGATATTCATCAGGCGCTGGAAGCCGGAGCGCGCAGCTACATTATCAAAGGCATGCCCCACGACGCGCTGGTGAGCGCCCTGCGCCGGGTGCATGCCGGGGGCCGGTTTTTGCCTCCGCCGGTCACGCGCGCCCTTGCCTCGCGCATGCCGGATTCGGAACTGAGCGCGCGGGAGCGCGAAGTCCTGCTCCTCATGGTTGGGGGACGGTCGAACCGCGAGATTGCGGCGGCACTGGGCATCACCGAGGCCACGGTAAAATGCCACGTCAGCGTCATCCTGATGCGGCTGAATGTGAACGATCGCACCCAGGCAGTTGTGAGCGCTCTACAGCGTGGTATCGTGCACCTCTAGCAGCCGAACCTTTGCCAGAGGCGGACTGGCCCGGAATTAGAAACCAGCGGATCGTAGAATATTCAGCGAACGACTTTTCACAGGATTCGCAGAGGATTCCATCGATGTCTCAATGTATGCTGACCAGGCGCCGGTTTCTTGCCGCCGCTGCAATGACCGCAGCCACTGCGCGTCTGAGGGCACAAAACACCGAACCCGTCACGCTCGAAATCCCCGCAGAGGCCGATGGCCCGCAGATGCCGGCGGATTTCGTCGGCCTGTCTTACGAAGTCCAGCAGCTGGTTGACCCTAACTTCTTCTCAAAGCAGAATTCCGGCCTGATCCGCGCGTTGAAGGAGATCGCTCCCCGAGGTGTGCTGCGGCTGGGCGGCAATACCAGTGAGTTCGCCTGGTGGAAGCCGACGCCGGATTCCCCCGAGCCTGAGCATCCGAAGACTCGCGAAGTGGCAGGGGAACCCAAAGCGTCGTACTACGCCGTCACCGCCGAGGCTGTGCGAAATCTGGCAGACTTCCTGAACGCCACCGGGTGGAGCTGCCTTTACGGCATAGGGATGGGAACGAACACGCCGGCTCGTGCCGCGGAGGAAGCCGCGTTTGTCAGCAAAACCCTGGGCGGCTGCCTGCAATACTTCCAGATCGGTAATGAAGTGGACCTGTTCGACCGGCACCTGCGCGATCCTGCAACCTGGTCCGCCAAGACGTACCTGATCGAGTGGCTCGCGTTGGCGCGCGCGGTCGCCGCTCGAGTTCCGGAAGCAAAGTTCGGCATGCCCGACGTCGCATCCGACGTGAACTGGCTCACCGAGATTGCCGCACAATGGCAGGGCATCGAGAACCCGCCCCATGTTACGACTCTCACCCACCACTACTACTTCGGCGGGCCGGCGACCAACCCGGCCGTGAACATCCCCAACCTGCTTGCGGCGGCAACCGCGGCTAAAGTGCAACGGACCGCGGACCGGGCCACGGCTGCGGCCGACAAGATGGGTGCGCGCGTGCGCATGACCGAGGGCAATACCTGCTATCGCGGAGGCAAACCCGGCGTCTCGGATGTCTTCGCCGCCGCCCTGTGGTCAGCCGATTACTCCCTGCTGCTTGCGAGCAATAACTACTCAGGGCTGAATCTCCACGGGGGAACGGGCAAGTCGGTGGCGAACTCCGTTGGCGGTTCGCTGCCCGGCGACACCCTTCTGGAACAACAGGGAGAGACGCCTGCGGAGATCGCCACCCATCCTCATCCGTTCTATACCCCGGTCGCGACCTTCGGCCAGGAGTATGTTATCGAGCCCGTCGCACGCGGACTGCAGTTCGCCGGCTCACTCAGCGGCGCGAGGCTTTTCAAAGCGGACCTGACGTCGAAACTGCAGATGACCGGAGTGAATGCAACAGCCTATGCAGCGGAATTAAATGGGAACGGAAGGTCGGTCGTGATTTTGAACAAAGATCTCGACAAGGACCTTGACGTGGTCCTGGATTTCGCCAGGGGCAAAGGTCTCGCCGTGGAGGAAGTAAAGCTTTATGCCTCCAAAGTGGACAGCCGCGAAGCACGCATCCTTCAGCCTTCAAAATCCCGTTTGAGTGACGACGGCCGATACCACATTTCCGTCCCTCGCGCCTCGGGTGTTCGCGTAACGGTGGCGTAAGTCGGAAAAGCGAATCAACGGTCGGCGCGAGCGGGAAGAGGTCTCCAGCCCCACGGAGTATCCCTACGGTGCGCCGCACCCGAACACCGGCTTTGCAGCATAACAGAGAGAATCGGACCAGACAGTCCACTTTCGCGTTAGGGCACACTCCAACGCCCGGCTCCGCCAGGATCTGCAGGCGAAGCTGACCCTGCCCAGATGGCAGGTTTTTGAGGCCGGCAGCGGGGCAGGCGCGCTCGAGCTGCTGCGACAGCGCGGTGCGGATGAAGCGATCCTACTGCTGGACCCCGTGCTCCCCGACCTTGAGCCGGACGATCCCCGGCGCCAGGTTCACCCCACAGCAAGAAGCGGATACCTTGGGGCGTGCAAATGTCGATGGGAATCGATGGGTGCGGCAGCCGAAGGTACTGTGTGGGGAGGTCACTGATCTATTTTGGGAAGGCGGCATCGCTGGAGCGAGGGATGCGTGGCGAGTGTGGGGCGGAGCTGGAGTTTGGGCAGACGGGGGCAGGGGTGTCGTGAGGGAGGGGTGGGCCGACGCCTGGGCCTGAGGTGGCGGGGGACCGTCGATGGTGGTGA
>PMAM01000025.1 GCA_003152595.1 Acidobacterium sp. | reverse complement strand
GTTGAGACTCCACAGCTAGCGCCTCGCGCTTACGCGCTCAGCCACGTCAGAAGTAAAAACAATGCAGCTGCCGCTGCCGCGATCCGATATGCATACTCCGGCTTCCTGCTGGAGCTCTGGGGCTCTTCGGGGAGGGTGTTCATGGTCTGGCCTCAAAGGGGAATTTTTGCTGACGCGTTCTCGCCTGCTTAGACTCATTGTTCGGCAATCGCGACTCGAAACTTGAGAAATATTTTTCCTCCCCTGTGCGAAAGTGCTCCATGAGTTACCCTCGCTCGTAATGCAGATAACAACGAGCCGGTAGCCCGTAGCCGGTAGCGTGCAGCAAAATCGATTCGAACGCAGAAGAGCGTGCGAGCCGTGAATTGCGGGCTTCGTTTCCTGCCCATCGCTGATTCACTGCCGTCCGTTTCTCATCGGACTGCTCTTTAGCCGGCCGCTTCTTAGCCTGATGCTTTTTGGCTGACCAGCTTTTAGCTGCCGGCCACAGGCTGTCGGTGACAGGCTACCCGCTACCGGCTCCAGCCCATCCGCTGTACCCTGTATCCGTCATGAGCACGCCTCCATCTTCCGATCCCGGCCTCTTCCGCCCCGGCCCTCCTGCCGAGCCCCGCTCTCCACTGCCCTGGGTCATCTCCCTTGTCGTCGCCCTGGTCATCGTCCTCATCGGCGTTGTCTTCACGGTCACCCATCGGGCGCAGCCGGTCAATCCCGGCGGAGCCGGCCTCGCCCCGCCCGACCCCTACGCCGCCAGTCTCCCCATCAGCAACCTCCAGATGAGCCAGGCCGGCAGCGTCGCCGGTGCCCAGTCCACCTACATCGACGGTCAGATCACCAACACCGGCCAGAAGACCGTCACCGCCATCACCGTCCAGGTCGCCTTCCACGGCTTCGAGAATCCCATCGCCAAAAAGGAGACGATGCCACTCACGCTCATACGCACCCGCCAGCCTTATGTAGATACGCAGTCCGTCGGCGCCGCCCCCATCCACCCGGGCGAAACCCGCGACTTCCGCCTCATCTTCGACAGCCTCCCCCAGGACTGGAACCAGAACTACCCCGAAATCCGGGTGATCGCAGTCACGGNNCGTAATTTCTTCCCGATCCGGCTCGATCTTGTGCTTTTTACCGGGTTACTCATGTTCGAGGCCCCGCACAGCAGTACTCCAATCGTTGATTCAAAACAACTTATCTGCCAAAAACCCGCGCCCCGCAGTTTGGCATGGCGAGTGCTCTTTAGGTTCGTGCAACACGGGGCGCTGCGCAGCCCACCGAATTCAAATACAGAAGTTCAAACGAGAAAAACAATGACAATGAAATTGAATTCCGGTTCCCTTACCGTACTGCTGGTTGCAGCAAGCATGGCTTTGCCGGCGGTCGCGCAATCCACTTCGGATCAACAGCAGCCCCAGGTTCAGACGGGTGCTTCCACCAACGCCCAGGCACAGCCCCAGACCACCGAGCAGACCGGCACTGGCAAGGCTCCCCTTCCCATGCAGTCCAACGAAGGATTCTGGGGCAAGGTGAATCCCTTCGCCCGCAAGAAGTGGGTCAACCGGCAGCTCGATCCCGTGAAGGATCGCCTGAACGAACTCGATCAACTCCAGGCCAAGAACGCCAACGACATTAAGGACGTCGACCAGCGGGCGCAGAACGGCATTCACGCCGCGCAGTCCACCGCCGATCAGGCGAATCAGGTCGCCAGCGCCGCCACCCAGAGCGCTCAGCAGGCGCAGCAAACCGCCCAGCAGGCGAACGATAAGAACGCTCAGCTAGGCCAAACCGTCGCCAACCTCGATCAGTATCACCCGCTCACCAACACCGACATCCGCTTCCGTCCCGGACAGACTGTGCTGAACCAGAAGGCGAAAGACGCCCTCGATCAGGTCGTCGGCCAGCTGCAGGGTCAGAAGGGTTACGTAGTTGAAGTCGCCGGCTACTCGCGCTCGCGCGGGACCGCCGGTATGGAAAATTCCCAGCGCATGGCCGAAGCCGTCGTGCGGTATCTGGCTGAGAAGCAGATCCCGGTATGGCGGATTCATGAAGTCGCCATGGGCAACGCCCCCATCAGCTCGGACGATAATTCCACGGCGAAGCCGGGCAGCATCGTTCGCGTCAGCCTGATGGCCAACAGTCTCGCGGCCTTGAACCAGCCATCCTCTGGCGGTTCACCGATTGGTGCGACGCAGCAGAATTCCGCGCAGCCCTCCCCTCAGGGTGCTGCGTCGCAGCCAACGGCACAGCCTCAGTAAGAAGGCAAGGCCCAAAAAGCTCTCACACAACGAGAGAACCAAGGCAGATTGGCCCCTCACCCCGAGGGGCCCTTTTTTGGTACCTGCGGCTTCCGCTGCCAGGCCCGGCCGAACGCCGGCAACCTCCTTATTGCCGACCTCAGAGCGCTAAACTGATCCGCGATGGCGAAAGCATCTCAACGTCTGCTTGCCGTAGTTGCAGCGATGATTGTGGCTGCGGTCAGTCTGAGCAATTCGTTCAGCGCTCAATCCTCAGCACATACCGAAGGGTCTCCGCAGACGCCTCAAGAGCGTGAGTATTGGATCGATCCATCCACTGGACTCATGTGGCCTTCGAGGGACAATGGCAAGGCAGTGACTTGGCACTCGGCGATGAAATACTGCCGGAACCTGCACTTAGCCGGTTACACCGACTGGAGGCAACCAACGCTCGATGAGTTGGCGAGTCTGGTTGACAAGGCCTCTTCTACTTCCGAACGAGCCGGCAATATGCAGACTTTCTCTATCAATATTTTGGTCGCCACGTGCGCGGTGACCTGACGTTGACAGGCGATTCCTGGAGCAGCAACAGAGAGATTGATCGCTTTGGCCATCCGTATGGGCCGGGTGGTTCTTCAATTTTGTCAGTTCGAAACCCTCATACGACTTGCAGCTTTTTCGCAACACCAAGTGCGCGCTCTGTGTGCGTCGTGCCGGAAATTAGGCTGCCCCCATGATTGCGAACGGGTGACCGGGAATTCGGAATGTATGGTCCGCCGCCTTGTTGCAAGCGAAAAGCGAAGATGAAGGTTGGGTCTGCGCAAATGCATCCGGTCTTTAACTGAGCTGAGGCTCAGGTCCTTGATGGAATGCGCTGCGCTC
>PMAM01000116.1 GCA_003152595.1 Acidobacterium sp. | reverse complement strand
TATTTATGAGACTGGTTCTAGCGTATGCGCTTGCCTCGGCACTGCCGTGGTCTAAAGAAAGCGTCAGGCGGCACCCTGACCTTTTCCCGTCAGGTCCGAGTACGTCAGTCGCTTGCCGCTAATCTGCATCATCGCCAGCGCAAACCGATCAGAGTCATTCAGCGGATAATCTTTCGTTGCACGATTGTTGAACCGGAAAACCTGCTCGCTGACATATCGGTCAAGGTGGAACGGCTCAACCGCAACATAGGTACCACGAAGGCTCCGCTTGAGCAGAGACCAGAAGTTCTCAATTCCCTGAGTATGGACCTGACCGCGCACGTACTCTTCCATGTGATTGACGGTTTCGTGGATGAACTCTTTCGCTGCGGGAAGACGGTCATAGCCAGAGAACTGATCGGTGTATATCGTGGAGCCGCCCTCAAGGTTGTTGAGGATCGCGTTCTGGAGAGTCTCGCGCTTCACGTTCGGGATCACATTGGCGCGTACCTGCCGAGTTTCGCGGTCCAGCATTCCCATCACTGCCGTTTTATTCGTCCGCTGCGTGATGGCGTGCTGAAGTTTCAGGCGACGGCTATTGTGCATCCGCTGCGGGTTCGGTCCCACAAATGTCTCGTCAATCTCAACCGGACCACCTTCGCCACCCATCTTTGCAAACGATCCGTTCCGCATTGCTTCGCGAATGCGGTGAAGCATGAACCATGCCGACTTTTGGGTGACACCAATGCTTCTGGCAATCTCATAGGAACTAACGCCGTTCTTCGCGTTGACGATCATCCAGACCGCCGTCATCCACTTGTCCAGGCCGATAGGAGAGTCTTCAAAGATCGTCCCAACCTTGACGGTGAATTGCTTCTTGCAGCCCTTGCAGAACCAGATTTTCCGAGTGCTGATAAAGGAGTGTTTGTCAGAGCCGCAGCGGGGGCAGTTGATCCGGGCGTCGGGCCAGCGAAGCTCAACCGCGTAACGAAAAGCGCGGTCAGCGTCGGAGAAGTAAACTATTGCATTCTGGAGAGTTACAGGCCGTTTCATCGTGTCGTTCGTCATATGGCCTCTCGATCTAAGACCACTTTACGCCGAACCTGTTTGTGTGTCAAGTATATTGTTTAACATCCCAGGGGGTCGACCCCCTAAAAATCAAAATTTGGGGGTCCCTGTGTTGTCCAAATTGAATTTCGAGAAGCTGGCGCGGGCTGGGTTTCAGCCTTAGGTGCCGGTGGCTCGAAAGGGCCGCCGGCCCTCCTCGATTGCTGCAGCACCCACGCTGGCCGGAGGAAAACGAGCAGGGAGTTCCTCAGATTCAGGGATGTGCCGCTCCGCGCTCGCCTCTGCCGCGGCCGCCGAGCCACGGTTAGCATCCGCAAAGGTGATGCCGGCAAGAACCAGGCTGATCGGCCCCAGGATTGCCAACCAGATGTGAACCGGGTCAAAGTTGTCCTGTCGGCTACGTGCAGCAGCGAAGGCCAGATGGATCCCCGCCAGTCCGCACAGAAACCACAGAACGATAACCAGAGCGATCAGCATGTACCACGACCTCCTTGCAGGAAAGCTCCACTCAGGAAGCGGAAAACGGCAGATTCCGCTGCCGAAAATTAGAGTGACACATTTTCAATTACCGACGGGTGCGTTGCTCTCCTCATTCGTCACTGTTTAACAAAATTCTTATCACTTAATTACCATTACCGCCGCGACACTGCAACCACCTGCCCTTTAATAACTTAATAATAATCAGTCAAGACAGGTCTCTGGAGCTGATATCTCGGGCACAAGCACCTTGGAATCAAATGGATTGACAACTTCCACTTTAGATTCAAATGGATACGCGCCACTCCAATTCGCACGCATCAATAGAATCAAATACTTGCGCGTCGTTACCCCCATTTGCCCCTGGAAAAAATCACAACTTCGTGAGCGCGCGATGCCCAATGTCCCGCCGGAAGACCATCCCTTCAAACGAGATCTTGCCCATCGCCTCATACGCCGAGCCCAGCGCCGCCTCGAGCGTCGCTCCCGCCGCCGTCACGCCCAACACGCGCCCGCCCGCCGTCCGAAACTCCCCATCGGCGAACATCGTGCCTGCATGAAACACCTCCACGCCCGGAACCTGCGCCGCCTCCTCGAGCCCGGAGATGACCTTGCCGCTCTCGTAACTGCCTGGATAGCCCTGCGACGCCGCGACCACGCAGGCCGAAGCCCCCGGCTTCCAGCGAAACTCGGTGTCGCTCAGCCGGCCTTCGACGCAAGCCTCGAGCGCCTCCACCAGATCGCTCTCCATCCGCACCAGGATCGCCTGCGTCTCCGGATCGCCGAAGCGCGCATTGAACTCCAGCACCTGCGGCCCGGTCGCGGTCATCATCAGCCCGCAGTACAGGACGCCGACAAACGGCGTCTCCTCCGCCGCCATGCCGTCGATCGCCTGTTGCGCGACGTGCTCGAGGATCCACGTCCGCATCGCATCATCGAGCATGTTGTCAGTTGAGTAAACACCCATCCCGCCGGTGTTNNTCGCCGGTCAGGTGCTCCTCGAGCACGACGCTCTTCTCCGCCGACCCGAGCAGCTGACCGCTGAAGAGGTCCGCGATGGCCTGCTCGGCCTCGGCCTTGGTCGCGCAGATCAGCACGCCCTTGCCGGCCGCGAGCCCGTCGGCCTTGATCACCACCGGCAAGCGGAACATCTCGAGCGCGTGCTGCGCCTCCTGCCGTGACTCGCAGACCGCATAGTTGGCCGTCGGAATCCCGTGGCGCTGCATGAAGCGCTTGGCGTGCGCCTTGCTCGTCTCCAGCAGCGCTGCCTCCCGTGTCGGCCCGAAGACCCTGAACCCGCGAGCCTGCATCGCATCCACCAGGCCCAGCGAGAGCGGCAGCTCCGGCCCGACCACGGTCAGGTCCGGCTTCTCGACTCCGGCCACGCGCAGCAGGTCGTCGATGTCCTTCTGATCTACCTTCACGCACCGCGCTGCCTGCGCGATGCCGCCGTTGCCCGGCGCGCAAACCACTTCACTCACCCGCGACGAGCGGCGAATCGCCCAGCAGAGCGCGTGCTCCCGCCCTCCTCCTCCAATCACCAGCACCTTCATCGNNCCCGGTGCCCGGTCAGCGCACCGCGATCCACGCCTGCCAGAACACCACCACCAGCATGAAGACCAGATACAGCCGCAGCGCCCACACCAGCGCCAGCTCGCCGCGCTTCAGCCGGCGGCGCGGCACCGGCTCGCGCTTGGCGCTCACCAGCTGATCGTGCTCCAGCGTCTCGAGGACGAGGCTCGTATCCGCCAGGCTCGCGTGTTCGTGTTCGGCCTTCGAATCCATTCGCTACAACCTTCCCATCCACGCAAAGGCATTCGGCGCCACCACGCTGATGCCGTACAGAACGCCGGCTGCCGTCAGCAGCACCACCACCGCCGCAGCCAGCGCGTTCATCCATGCGGGGCTCTTCACGCCCTCCATGATCTGCTTGTCATTCACCAGCAGGTAGAGGAACACCAGCGCCGGCGGCATCGCCAGCACCGCGACCACGTTCACCACCAGCACCACGAAGACCAGCGGCAGTCCTGGGATCAGCACGATGCCCGCCGCTGCCGCAGCGCACAAACCCAGCACCGCGTAGAACGACTTGCCCTCTTTGACCGGCAGATTCAGGCTGTGCGGCCGCTGCGCGACTTCACCAAACGCGTAGGCCGACGAGGTCGAGATCGTGATCGACGCGACGATGCCCGCCTCGACCATCCCCAGCGCAAAGAGGCTGGCCCCGATATGCCCGATGAAGGGCTGCAGCGCCTGCGCAAACTGCGCCGCTTGAAAGTTCTCCGCGCTGATGTGCCCGAACAGCGGCGCCGTCGCCAGGATCGCGCCNNATGTCCTTCGTCGTCATCCCCTTGTCGACGGTCGCGCTCTGCTGGAAGAACAGCATCCACGGCGTGACGGTCGCGCCGATATCGGAGAGCACGATCATCAGGGTGTCGTTGCTGAATCCGGGCAGCGGCTTCCACCTCGCGAGCGCGTGGCCGACGGCGCCCCAGTGCGGATGCGCCATCAGCGCCACAGGAATGAAGATCAGGTTGAACGCGGCCGCAACCAGGGTCACCCGCTCCCAGGTCCAGTAGCGATGGCTGAGCAGCGCCGAGAACAGCACCGCCAGCGCCACCAGAACCGCCGCCCACGGAGGAACGCCGAAGAACCCCAGCCCCGCGCGGATGGCGATGAACTCGGTGATCAGCGTGAGGAAGTTGCCGATGGCTAGATCGATCATCGAGAACCAGCCCCAGAAGGGCCCGAAGCGCTCGAAGATCAGCTCCGCGTGGCCGCGATGGGTGGCAGCGCCCAGCCGCACGGTCATCTCCTGCACCACGACCGCCATGCCGAAGGTGAGAATGACGAACGGGATGAAGAAGCCGACCCCGAACTTTGCGCCCGTCGCCGCATAGCTCAGCATGCTGGGGCCGTCGTTCTCGCCCAGCATGACAAGGATGCCCGGACCGATCAGGAGCCACAGCAGCCACGCTCGCGAACGCAAGGTGCGGCCCCTCCGCGCCGCCGAGACGCGGGCGCGGTCATGCGCGCGGTCGATGTCCTCGTGCGTAACAACGACTTCGTCGTCCGCGGTCAACACGCGCAGTTGGCGCTCGGGTTGTGCTCCTGCAATCATCCCGCCTCGGTGGGTACTTCCTTTTCCAATGGGCCGCGCAGCGACATCCCGAGCCTCTGGGTGGGCGTCTGGAGGCCGCGCCATTCTCAAAAGTGTACTTCGATTGGGCCGCATTTGTAAACCATAGTTAACACGGAAGTGTTAAGAAATGTTCATATCGTGAGACGAGTTCATCTTTCTCGCCCCCTGGACCGGCGAATCGGGATCCCTACCCGCGCATCCAATTGCACTGAAGCCTATGGACATGCTGCGTGTCGATCCGGAGAGTGCGCTTCCGGAGAACATCTACAAACTGATGATCGGGGTGATCGTGCCGCGACCGATCGCTTTTGTGTCCTCGGTCGATGAGCGCGGGGTGCGAAATCTTGCCCCGTTCAGTTACTTCACCGGGTGCAGCACGAATCCGCCAGTGGTGTGCTTTGTGACGGCGGTGCGCCCGGGTCCGCGGGCTTCCAAGGACACGCTGCACAACGTGCTGACGACAAGTGAATTTGTGGTGAACATCGTCTCGGAGGCCTTCGCCGAAAAGATGAACGCGACTTCGGCCGAAGTCGGTCCGGAGGTAGACGAATTCGAACTGGCGGGTCTCACACCGATCGCCAGCGAGTTGGTAAAGCCGCCTCGCGTAGCCGAAAGCCACGTCCACATGGAATGCCGGTTACGGCAGGTTCTGCACATCAGCGACCGGCCCGGAGGCGGCAGCCTGATTCTCGGCGATGTGCTGCGCTTTCACATCGACGAGGCGATCGTGGACAACTACAGGGTCGATCCAGAGAAGCTGAAGGCGATCGGGCGGATGGGCGGTCCCACCTACCTCCGCACCCACGACCGCTTCGATATGCCCCGGCCGAAGTAATACGGCTCGCGGCAGGCCTGTTCCGGTGACCGCAATTGGCTCTAGAATGGGAAACGATGATCGTGAACCGAGCGATCTCGCCACCATTGCTGCGGCGCTTCCGCCGCGGCCGTCCCGATCGGGGACGACGCATCTCTTCGAACTGACTGCTCCTCCCGCTCCGCCGTTCAGTGCGTGAGCGGGTCCCTTGCGTCCACCAACACGAAAGGAACCGTCATGAACACCTTTGGCAGCCAGTCCGAACTGAAGTCCGGCGGCAGGACGTACGAGATTTTTCGCCTCAGCGCGCTCGAAAAACGCGGCATCCAGCTCACCCGGCTTCCCTTCAGCCTGCGCATCCTGCTCGAGAACCTCCTTCGCTATGAGGACGGCAAGTCCGTCACCGCCGACGATATCGAGTTCCTGGCGAAGTGGGACCCGAAGGCTGAGCCTTCGCGCGAGATCTCCTGGATGCCGGCTCGCGTCCTGATGCAGGACTTCACCGGCGTGCCGGCGGTGGTCGACCTGGCCGCGATGCGCGATGCCATGAAGGTGCTCGGCGGCGATCCGCAGAAGATCAATCCCCTGCAGCCGGCGGAGCTGGTGATCGACCACTCGGTGCAGGTGGACGAGTTCGGCACAGGCAATGCGTATTCGGTGAACGCAGCCCTCGAATTCCAGCGCAACCGCGAGCGCTATGCGTTCCTGAAGTGGGGGCAGACGGCGTTTCGGAACTTCTCGGCGGTGCCGCCGGGAATGGGCATCTGCCACCAGGTCAATCTGGAACACCTGGCGCGCGTGGTCTTCACGACATCAGGCGCGAAGCCACAGGCGTATCCCGACACACTGGTAGGGACCGACTCGCACACGACCATGATCAACGGCCTCGGCGTGCTGGGCTGGGGCGTGGGCGGCATCGAGGCCGANNTCGATGCTGGTGCCGCAGGTGGTGGGGTTTAGGCTGACCGGCAAGCTGCGCGAAGGCGCCACGGCGACGGATCTGGTGCTGACCGTAACGGAGATGCTGCGCAAGCTCGGCGTCGTGGGCAAGTTCGTGGAGTTCTACGGGCCGGGCATCGCGGAGCTGCCGCTGGCGGATCGCGCGACGATCGGCAATATGGCTCCCGAATACGGCGCGACCTGCGGCCTGTTCCCGGTGGATGCCGAGACGCTGCGTTACCTGCGTCTGACCGGGCGCAGCCCCGAGCAGATCGCGCTCGTCGAGGCCTATTTCAAGGAGCAAGGGCTTTTTCACACCCCTGATGCGCCGGAGGCGGAGTACTCGCAGACGATTGGGCTGGACCTGGCGACTGTCGAGCCCAGCGTGGCCGGCCCGAAGCGCCCGCAGGATCGCGTTCTGCTGCGCGAGGCGGGAGCGAACTTCAAAAAGCAGCTGCCCTCGCTGCTGGGACCGAACGCCGACAAGGTCGGGCAGCGGCAGGCCATTCGCTGGGAGGGCGAAGGCGGCCACGCATCAGCGAACGGCAATGTGCAATCGACCCATGCGACTCCCGAGCCTGCCGCCAACGGCAACGGGCACATCGCTTCGACCGTGAAAGAGCGCTTCGGTGTGGATGTGGAGCCATATCTCGATCACGGCTCCATTGTGATCGCCGCAATTACGAGCTGCACGAATACGTCGAATCCCTCAGTGATGGTTGCCGCCGGACTGGTCGCGAAGAAGGCGGTCGAGAAGGGACTGAGCGTGCCGCCGTGGGTGAAGACCTCGCTCGCGCCGGGGTCGCGCGTGGTGACGGACTACTACGATAAGGCTGGGCTGACGCAGTGGCTCGACAAGCTGCGGTTCAACACCGTTGGCTACGGCTGCACCACCTGCATCGGCAACTCCGGCCCGCTGCCCTCGGACATCTCAAAGGCAATTGAGGATCACAGCCTGGTTGCGGTTTCGGTGCTGAGCGGGAATCGTAATTTCGAAGGCCGCATCAACTCCGAGGTCCGCGCGAACTATCTGATGTCGCCGCCGCTGGTGGTTGCGTACGCGCTCGCCGGGCGTATTGACCACGACTTCGACAACGATCCGATCGGGAAGGACAAGGCCGGCAAGCCCGTCTTCCTGCGCGACCTCTGGCCAACGCAGCAGGAGGTCTCGAACGTGATCGCTTCGGCCGTCACTTCGGAGATGTTCACGAAGGAATACGCGACGGTCACCGAAGGCGATGCGAACTGGCAGAAGCTGAGCTTCCCCAGCGGCAATGTGTACCAGTGGGAGCAGGACTCGACCTACATCCGGAAAGCGCCCTATTTCGACGGCATGCCTGCGCAGCCGGCTCCGGTGAAGGAGATCTCCGGCGCGCGCGTGCTGGCGGTGCTGGGNNGAAGTGATGGTGCGCGGGACCTTCGCCAACGTGCGCCTGCGGAACAAGCTGGCGCCGGGCACAGAGGGTGGGGTCACGCGGCTGCTGCCGGAAGGCGGGCCGATGTCGATCTATGACGCGTCGGTGAAGTACGCCGAGCGCGGCACACCGCTGATCATCCTGGCGGGGAAGGAATACGGCTCAGGCTCGTCGCGCGACTGGGCGGCAAAGGGGCCGCGCCTGCTCGGTGTCCGGGCTGTCATCGCGGAGAGCTTCGAGCGCATCCACCGGTCGAACCTGGTGGGGATGGGCATTCTGCCGCTGCAGTTTGAGGCGGGCACAAATGTCGAGTCTCTTGGGCTGACGGGCGAGGAGACGTACGACTTCCCCGGGGTTAAGGCTTTGCTCGATGCGAAATTCGCCGGCGGCAAGACGATCCAGGTACGCGCCACAGCGAATGGCTCGACGAAGGAGTTCGAGGCGACCGTCCGCATCGACACGCCACAGGAGATCCTCTACTTCGAGCACGGCGGAATCCTGCAGTACGTCCTCCGCCAGCTAGCCGGAACAGCAAAGACCAGCGCCTGATGCGCCGGACAAAAAGAAACGCTCCAGCCTCCGGGCGCGTCTATGCAGACATGCATGCGCGCCCGCGGTTCCTGCCAATTCTCGTATTGGGGATGTTCGCGCTGGTCGCCGTCCCGCAAACGGCGAACAACCGCAGACCATCGGCGCCACCCGCGCGCTATTCCGAACAAGGGGCGATCGCGATGCCCGCGGATCGCGCAGAGGATTCCTACGCCATCTATTCCATGCTGATGCCGGGCCGGGAGTTCGCCAGTATGGCGCCCGAGCAAACGACGCAGTGGGCGATCGCCGCCATCACCATCAACGACGGGGACCGCAATCCGGCTATCCCCCCACAAGGCCAGTTGCAGGCCCCTCCTGAGAACCCGGTCGGTTTCCAGGAAGCCGTCCTCGATTACATAGCCAACCGGTACGTCCGCATCGCGCTCACCAGGGATGCATTTCGGCTCAACCATCCGTTTTCGCTCCTGCGTCCGGATGAAGTCGCTGCACTGCGCGCATCCAGGACGTCAGCGGAAGTGAGTTCCGAAGCGCAGTCGCAGTGGGCGGGCTTTCCCGGCGTCACCTTCTTCAGCGAAGTCTACTTCGACAGCAAGCACCGCGCCGCTCTCGTCTATATGAACGACTGGTGCGCGCACCTATGCTCCTCAGGCAGTTGGATCTATCTCGAGAAGCACGGAGGCCAGTGGGTCCGCCGCTCCGGGATCACGGTGCCGGGAGCCTAGTCTCAGGATTTTCGTCCTTGCACTTACTAAGTCCATGCACGTTCGCGCTGCAGCTCGCGCCAGATCTCGCTTTTTGAGACCCCACGCTCGCGGGCGATGCGCTTCAGCGCATCCTTCTCCGTCAGGCCCTCGGATTTTTGCAGCTCGGCGAGCCGTGCCTGGACGCTTGTTGAGCCCACCGCCAATTCGGCCGACACGGGCTTCGCATCAACAAGCAGCACCATCTCACCGCGGATGCTCGCGCGCGCGGCCAGTTGCTCGCGCACAGATTGCACTGCCCCGCGGAGAAATTCCTCGTGCACCTTCGTCATCTCGCGCGCCAGCACGATCCGGCAGTCCGGCCCCCAAACCGACTCGATGTCCGCCAGCGTTTCGACGATACGATGTGGAGCTTCATGAAGGACCAGGGTCGTCGGATCGGCAGTCGTACGCGCCAGGCCTTCGAGCGCTGTGCGGCGGGCGCCCGCCTTCGGCGGAAGGAATCCGATGAAGGAGAAATGATCCGTGTTCAACCCTGAGGCGACCAGCGCCGTGAGAGCTGCGTTCGCTCCGGGAATCGGGAACACGGGAATGCCTTCAGCGATTGCAGCCTGAGCGAAGATCATGCCGGGATCGGAGATGCCCGGAGTGCCCGCGTCGGAGACGACGGCGATGCGGGCGCCGTTCTTTAGCTCCTGGATCAGCTGGCGGCTGCGCTCGGCCTCGTTGTGCTCATGGCTGCTGATGGTGGGTGTGGTAATGCCATAGCGATCGAGCAGCTTGCGCGTCTGCCGGGTATCTTCACAGGCGATACGGTCCACGGAGCGCAGCACGCGCAGGGCGCGCAGGGTGATGTCCTCAAGATTGCCGATAGGCGTGGCGACGATATACAGACCGGGGGCGAGCGGTTCGTCGTTCACGCTTCGCTATCGACGCGCTCAAGGCGGCGATACTCTGCCAGCAGGCCCATGCTGCTGCTCAGGTTCTGCCAGGTGACGATGCCAACGATACGGCCGCTTTCGGCAACGGGGATCAGAGACAGGCGGCCGCTGCCAATGCGGCGGATGAGCGCGCCCAGCGAGTCGTCGGGCTGCGCGACCTGGAATGCGCGCGACATAATGGCCTGGATATAGCCGTTGCCGCCGTGGCGCAGGGCCTGGATGATTCCCTGGCGCGAGACAACGCCGACCAGCGCTGCCCCGCGAACCACGGGGAAATCGTCCTGCAGGCTGTGAATGGCCTTGTAGAGCGCGTCGGAGAGCGTGTCCGAGGGCGAGAGCGTGTCGAAGTCGGTGAGCATGACGTCGCGCATGCGCACGGTTTCGACNNAAGAAGCCGCCCATGATGAACCAGGGACTCAGCGACGATGCGAGATGCGTGTTCGGAATGGCCAACAGGGCGAGCCCCGCGACCACAGCGCCGATGCCGAGCATCTGGCCGAGGCCGGAGGCGGCGCGCGTGGCTTGCGCGACTCCGCGATTGCGCGAGAAACTGCCGCGCATCAGGCGCCCCGCGTCGAGCGGGTAAGCAGGCACGCAGTTGATGACCGCGAGCGCCACATTGAGCCAGATGGTCGATCGCATCAGATGGGCGGGGGTGACGATGGGCAGTGCGGCGATGCGGACCTGCGANNAGGCCGTGCCAGGCCGCGGTCAGAGCCCGCGTGGCTTCGCGCCCCAGCACAGCGCCGAAGAGCAAAAACCAGAGGAAGACGCCGCGCCACGATGCGATACCCGAGAGGTTCGTGGAAAGGATGCAGAAGATCAGGAGAAGGAGAAAGAAATAGTGAATGCGCAGGTGCACACCAAACCAGCGTCCGAGTGGTAATGACCAGGCGCGCATCTCGTCTCCCGAGGTCCTTGCCGTTATTGTAGAGGGTCGGCGGATTTTTCCGGGAGAAGGCCATGCGCGTGATCGCGGGGCAATATCGGTCGCGGGTTCTGCAGGCACCGCGCGGGCTGGACACGCGGCCCACCAGCGACCGCCTGCGAGAGACGCTGTTCAACGTGCTGGCGCCACGGATGGAGGGCTCGGTCTTCCTCGATCTGTATGCCGGATCCGGAGCGGTGGGTATCGAGGCGCTGAGCCGCGGGGCGCGGGAAGCCATCTTCGTGGAACAGGCCGAAGCCGCGAACCGCGTGATCCGGGCGAATCTCGCCAACCTGGGCATTCGCGGAGGCTATGCGCTGGAGACGCGCAGTGTTGGCGCGGCGCTGCGAAGGCTGGCCGAAGCGGGGCGACGCGCCGACTTAGTGTTTCTGGATCCGCCTTATGCGAAGGCGGACGAATACGAGCAAACTCTGAGTTTGCTCGGTGGCGAATGCTCGGCAATCCTGGCGCCGGACGCGCTGGTGATCGCGGAACACGAGAAGCGGCGGGAACTGGAGGCGCGCTACGGGGCGTTGGTTCGCTATCGGGTGCTGAAGCAGGGCGACGCGGCGCTTAGCTTCTACCGCACAGAATCGGAGGGGAGCTGAGACGTCTCACCCGTTCGCAGGTCCACGATGAACGGGATTTCACGATTCGTCCGGAGATCCCAGCCAAAACCGTACAACTCATTGCCGCAGATTTCGGTCAGGCGAACACCCTCGGAGGAGAGTCGACGCGTCTGCCAGGCTTCGCCATTCGCTCCCCAGGCCAGCAACGCCTGATGACCGACAAAAACGAGCAGGTTGTGGTCCGGCAAAGAACCCACCTCGAGCACCGGCCTCAACGCGAGATGCGTAAGCTCTGCTGGATCGAGGGTGTTCACGATGTAGGCATACCCACCGGCGACGGCGCACAGTTCGTCGGGGTTGGGGCAACTCCAGAGCCCAGTGGGGACGGCCGGATCGGCAAAACCGAGAGCAAAGGTCGCAAGGAATTTGAGCGCGTTGCCGGCGGGTTGCACCATGACTTCCAGTGCGCCGCGTTCGACCTCTTCCGCCTCGCGGGGATACGTGTAGCAGCGCAGCGGTTTGATGAGGGGTCGCTTGGGCAAAATCTCGGCCTCCCACGAATGCGGGAAGACGAACGTCACCGTTCGGGCTGGAACCTGAGAATCCATTGCAGTTGCTCCGGAGTATCTGGAACCTGGAAGCCACGCGCCTGCTCGATGAGGCGCAGGACCTGGTCCGCCTGCCAGCCGAGCGCGATCATGACCGACGCAAGCAGGACGGTGGCGCGGCCGATACTCCCGCGGCAATGCGCACCGATGCTGCGGCCGGCGCGAACCTGATCGCGGAGTTCGGTGACCAGGCGGCGAAAGCTGGCCGTATCCACGGGCGTGCAGCGGTCGAGAATCGGGTAGGAGATGAAGCGCATGCCAAGCTGATGGGCGATGCGGCTCTCCTCGTTAAGACCGAGTTCCTCGGCATCCTCCGCAGTCAGCAGCGAAACGAGCACGTCGACGCCCGCGGCACGGACCTCTTCGAGGTCGGCCTGCAGGCCGTCGTCACCGCGCGGGCGCAGAACGATCGCAAGGCGCGATGGATTTGCCTCGCCAATCCAGAGAACCGTCCTCATTGGCCTCCGCCCATGACGCTGCCCATGAATTGTTCGATGCGCTCGCGCACGCCGAGCACGTGTACCGGGAGCTCCAGCTGGCTGCCGTCTTCAAGCACCGGGATCAGCTTGTCGAACTCCGGGCCGGAATGGGAGCCGGTAATAGCGATGCGGACCGGGTGAAACAGATCCTTCCCTTTGGCGCCGGTTTCGACTTTGATTTCGTTCATCCACGTTTTGAATTGTTCGGGGTTGACCGACCCGGCATGCGCGGCGACGCGCGCCGCGAAGGCAGCGAGGACTTTTGGGGCGGACTCCGTGGCGAGGAGCGCGGCATTTTCGTCGTTCGCGTGCGCAGTGGCGGGATCAAAGCGGAAGACGAAGGCGGCTTTCGCCGGCAGCTCATCGAGTTGATTTGCAGAAGGCAGGAAAAGCGCCAGTAGTCTGCCGAACCAGGCATCGACCGCCGCCGCAGGCGATGCTTCATCGCGCGGCGCCAGAAACCCCGCTGCTGCAAAGTACGACCATGCCAGCTCGGCGATACGCTCGGGATCGGCAGCCTTCAGATAATGGCGGTTGAGCCAGTGCAGCTTCTCCCAGTCAAAGATGGCCGGCGATGCGGTGACGCGCTCGAGGCGAAATTCCTTCACCAGCTCTTCGCGCGAAAAGAGCTCACGTGTTCCACCTTCCGCGCCCCAGCCGAGCAGCGCCAGATAATTGACGAGGGCTTCGGGCAGGATTCCCATCTCGCGAAAACTAGCGACCGACGTAGCGCCATGCCGCTTCGAGAGCCGCTCGCGGTCGCTGCCGAGGATCGTGGAGAGATGTGCGAACTCCGGTGGTTTCCATCCGAAGGCCTCGTAAATCGCGACCTGTTTCGGCGTGTTCGAGATGTGATCGTCGCCGCGGATGACGTGCGTGATCTCCATCAGCGCGTCGTCGAGGGTGACGACGTAGTTGTAAACCGGCATGCCGCTGGAGCGGACCAGGATGGGATCGCTGACAGTTTCGTTGGGAAACTCGACGACGCCGCGAACGATGTCGTGGAAGCGCAACGGGTGATCGGGGATGCGCAGGCGCACCGCAAACGGTTCACCCCTGGAGGCGCGCGCCGCGGAATCGGCATCGCTGAGGTTGCGGCAACGCCCGGAGTAGACCTGAGGCTTGTGCGCGGCGGCCGCTTCGCGACGCTCCTCTTCCAGTTGCTCCGTGGTGCAGAAGCAGCGGTAGGCTTTGCCTTCGGCGAGCAGGCGATCGGTGTGCTCGCGATAGATACCGAGACGCTCGGACTGGCGGTAAGGCGCGTGCGGGCCTTCGACGCCGGGGCCTTCGTCCCAGTCAATGCCGAGCCAGAGCAGGTCTTCCATCAACTGCTTTTCGTGGCGCACCTCGCTGCGATCGAGGTCAGTATCCTCAATACGCAACAGGAATGCGCCGCCAGTGTGGCGGGCGAAGAGCCAGTTGTACAACGCGGTGCGCGCATTGCCGACGTGAAGGAATCCCGTAGGCGACGGCGCAAAGCGGACCCGGGGTGGCTGTAGAGATGGAGGCATGAGTGGGATCAATCTTTGATCTTAAGGAAGCCGCCCGCGCGCGACAACCGTGCCTTGCCTGCCAGCCCCCGCAAACCGATTACTGGATGCCGTCACGAAAGACGCGCAGGGCTCTGCCGCCCACAATTACGCTCTCGCCGATTTCTTCCGCCGCGAACGGATCCTCGATGTTCTCGGTATTCAATACCTGACTCCACGGGTTCCCCGCCGGCGGCTCCGGCAGCTTAAACTCCACGCCTTCCGCGGCCGCATTTACCAGGATGACAAAACAGTCGTCGGCGACGGGGTTCCCGTCCTCATCGGTGATGGCGAGGGTTTTGCCATTGAGCATCAGCGCCAGCGACCGGTTCCAGTCTGTTGTCCACGCTTCATCGGACAGCTCGTTGCCGTCGGTGTTGTACCAGGCGATGTCGCGCAC
>PMAM01000008.1 GCA_003152595.1 Acidobacterium sp. | reverse complement strand
AAAACCAAACTGACCCACTACCACACTTTAGTACCTGTTGCAGTCAACGGGAATCGAGTGGTAAAATATTAGCTTTTCTTTCTTCCCCAGTTTTGCACATGTTCTGTAGCAACCAAATGTGCTTAACCCAACTAAAATAAGAACGTGCGAGGCGCCGTATGTCGCCCATGAACGAAGCGTCGACGCTGAACTCCTCCCCGACCTTCGGAAGGGTGGACTCCAACTCGGGTGGGAGCGAGAAGGACCGCAGCGGCGGTACCGTCGTTTTTGCCAGCCATTCGCGAACGTGAACCATGACACTAATCTCGGACATCTGCCTCGCCAACGTTCCGAGAGAGTACCACTGAATCAGGTGCAAAAAGCGGGACGACTCAGGTCGATAAACGCCCTCACGGAAGAAACGACTTCAGCAGTCGTATCAGTATGCGGATCGGCCCACCAGAAGATTCAGGAGCGTCGACGGATTGTCCAAAGGAGGGAACAGTCGGAGGAGGCGCGGAAGAGGGCGTCGAAGAGAAAGCACGCTCGGGTCTGGTGGACTGGCTGTAGTGCGGTGCATCGTGACGCATAGGGCGGCTCTTCCGCGTCATCGGAGTGAGCTGGTACACCCAGAGGTAGATTTTGGGGAAGTCCGGGTCGTGACGGTCAATCCAGTAGACATCGGCGTCGAACGTCGCCCCGCATTCGATCATCCGGCAAACCTGTTTAGCGCCGGTCGCGTCCAAATACCCCAAGTCTTCCGTGGGATCGTCGGCTCTGTAGATCAGCACCGCGTTCCGGTCGTATTCATTGTTCGGATCGGGGACGAGGACCAAAGGTGTGCCGACGCTGAGAGTGCGTGCAAGCACAAGCCTGTCCTTGCCGTTCTTGTTCGGATGGCTCAGCCCTTTCAACTGCCTTCCTAACCGGCGAATGCATTCCTTCGGGCGTCTCTGTGCGTCCACGAACTGTGTCACGGCAGAACTACTCCGCTTCGCCCGGCCCGGCGCAAGGCAGGATGAACGGTTGGAGAAAAGAGCGCAAATCGGCGCTCACCTTCGGATAGCTCCACGCATCGTTCCACCCCGGCGCTGAGCTGTGGCGATTCTTGATCCATGCGAACAGCTCGTCATGCGGGATGAGATACCACGGGCGTCCCGGCTTGCAGCCGGTCGGATCGGGAAACAGCATCCAAATGTGGCGTTCTCCATATCGCTTCCAATCGACGGCGGGACGACCCTTCATCTGGACGGGACGGAGTTCCCCTTCAGGGATGCGGATCACCAAGTCTTCCCCGGATACGTCGGCCTCGGGACGGTACACACGATATCCGGCGCGGATCAGGAGCACCGTCGCTTCGGCGCTTTTTGCTGCCTCCTCCTCGTTCGACTTGAGAATCACGGCCATGCGGGGTACTGTCTCAGGCGGCTTTCTTCACGGCGGCCAATTTCTTGAGACGACCTCTGCTCTGCTTTCCCATCTTCCCGGCAGCCCAGCGTGCCTTCGTTGCTGCTCCGATCCGTGCTCTTGCGGCGGCGCTCATCGTGCGCTTCTTTCCCGGCTTTCTACCGGGACGAACATGACCGTTCTGACCGGCGAGGAGAGCGCGGGCTTGCTGAAGGCGGGCTATCTCGGAATCAATCGAAGATTGAAGATCGGTTGTATTCATGCTGTGCGTGTCAGCCTTTCTTTGGGTTTGACGGTGGGGAAGGAGGTCTCGGCGGCGGCGGTGCAGGCGGGTAACTGCTCTGTTTGGGTATTCTCTCAGGCGGTTTCGGCGGAGTGTTCTTCATCACTTCTCCCTGCGCTCTTGTGGCGGCTGCTGCTGATTCTCCGGCGACTTCGAGGGAACCGGCCTTTGTGGTGCAGGCGGGGGCGGCGTGCGAGGCGGATCGTATCCATCCATTGCCCCATTCCATTTGCTCGGCGAGTCAGAACTCTTTTTCATGATGTTGCCTCATTTCTTGGGTGACGGTGGAGGGGTGGACGGCGGCTGAGGTGGTGCTTTCGGCGGCGGTGGAGGGGGAACATAACCCTTCTTCACCGTATCTTTCGGAGGCGATGGCGGTACTTTCGGATTGTTCAATGTGCTCCTCCTTTGGCGAGGTTCTCAAGAGCGAATATTGACCACGACACCATACCAAAAACGAGAAAGCCGATGCACAGATAGTTACACCATGCGGTGACCCAAGAAAAGTGGTTTTTGGGGCGCTCGTGATCGGCTGGTTTTCCGAGTGCTTCGGCACCCGCACGGATGTCAAACATGCACGCCTTGTGACTGAACAGGAACGACAGCATCACAAAGAGCAAGCCCACCGTGAACAGCGCCCAACTCAGCCCGAGCCATTTGAGCGAATACGACTGCGGTTTGGGAGCTACGTCTTTGAGAAAAGCGATGGACCCGGCAAAGATCGCTGATCCAAAAGCAAGTACCGCCTGATCGAAGGTCCGCGCGGCTTCGCGCCCAGCGTCGATCAAACGCTCGCGTTCCTTCATGTACTGCTCGTGTTCGCCCTTCGCCACTTCGTAAGCGGCTAACTGCGCTTCGAACTCGCCATCCGGCATCACCAGAATTGTAAGCCCGAAGTTAGGACGTGGATGGCGGCTTCTTCTCCGGCATGGAATCGAAGTCGCGTCCGCACGATGGGCACCGGATCAAGCTCCAACCGGTTCGCAGGATTTTAGAGGGAGGGATTCGGTAGCCGCAAAGAGCACAGGGAGTGGTGAGGTCAAAAGAGCGGGGATCGATGTGGCGGGATCGAAGGGGCATGGAAGAATCGAGCTTAATCGCCTATGCTGTGGATCGAAGGCGAGACAGTGTGGAAAGAACAGATGGAAGGCTGAAGCGGTTCACGCGGAAGGGATTGAAAGTCGTACTTTGGCTTTCAGCGTTGGCGGGAATTATTTTTATCTACACCGCGGCCCGTCACGGATACGAAGTCCGCCACATTAGGATTGTTTACTTGGACGATGCACAGACACTTCATCCAAATGGAATCTCTGGCTTGTCAGCAAAAGACGCCGTTTCCGCGATGGCATTCGACTCAGCATTTGATGATTTCACGGCGGCCTTTGCCGAAGACCCGGCCTGTAGCAACTTCACCCTCGTGAGGGATACCCAAGCTCAGGGCGGGTCTTGGTCGTTTCCATACGCCTACTGGTTCCTGATGTTGACTCCTGTCGTCAACACGAACGGAGACACGGATCGTGAATACAGCCAAATCGGGTGGGACATCTCCTTAAACATCGGAGATGAAATTGGGCACAGTCGCATTACCCAAGGCAGTGAGACAGCCAAGGACGCCGCGCATTGAGTGTGCGTGATCGTCAGCCGACGCGCCGGTAATGTTCAGTAAGCCCGCTACTCACCAAAGAGATGTTTGAGCAGCTCCCACGTCGCGCCGTAGTAGATCCTGTGCCGCTTCGTTGATGATGCTGCGAAGGTCGTTTTGGAAGGCGTCCTGAATGATGCCCGGTTTGATGACGCCCTTAGACACCTTGAGAATCCCCGCCACATCAGCGGGGGTCAAAAACTGCTGTTCGGTTGGGTACATAAAAGAGGTCAGCTCGTACTGATACGTTCTGACCTATAGGATCGAAGAAGAGCTGGGATTCCTCGATTCAATCCTTCGGCAATGCCTTGACCGGCCTTACCTCACCTTGCCTTGCCTGCCACGTGCAGCCATGCCATGAAAAGTGCCGTGCACAGAGCTGAAAGGAAAAGCCTGACCGAGAGTAGCACTGCTGACGAGGTTCACGTCAAGACAAATCATCCAAAAACGCCCAAAAAAGGCCAAAACAATAGTAACAGTCTGCATTACAAATCAAATGCGGACATTCAATCTTCTACCAACGAGTTTATTGCTCGTTTGCCCACGTCGCTGTGACGAGATTGTCTAGCCGATCCTGACGAGCGCGTACCCACGGCGCATACGACCGTTCTGTTATGCGGATGGAAGAGTGCCCGAGCAGTTTGGACACTTCCTCGACTGGAACGCCCTGCGACAGAAGCCCAACGGCGAACGTATCGCGCAGCCGGTGCGCTCCGCCCTCGCTAAGTCCCACCAGCCGGAAGACCTTGCGGATGTCGTTTCCAAGATCACTGAGGATCGTCTTCACCTTGCCGTTGCCACTCCAGAAGAAGTAACGGGGGTTGCTGTTGAGCTTTCCCACGGCGAGCAATTCCTTTGCGACTTCCGCGCGGATCGGAACGGATACGTGTGTCCCGGTCTTCGTGCGGCTGGTTTCAATCCGGTAGATGCCTTTCGCCTTGTCATGGATCAGCTCAGCCTGTTCCAGCGTTGCTGCATCTGACCCGCCCCCTAACTCCG
>PMAM01000061.1:8087-9539 GCA_003152595.1 Acidobacterium sp. | reverse complement strand
GCAGCCGAAGGCCTGCGCGAACTGCGGCAGATCGCCGACGATGCCGTTGACGCGGTATTTGCCGGGCGAATGCGGGTCGGTGATGGCATGGACGCGGAGGTTCTCCGGTCGCTCGTTTTCGCAGGCCCACTGCGCGTAGCCGATGAAGAAGCGCTGGTCGGGCGTGAAGCCGTCCCTGTCTTCGAGGTGCACGCCGGCGGTTTGCTTCTTCCAGGCGAGATAGGCAAGGAGCGTACCGCCGAGATCAGCCACGTCTTCTCCGCTGGTCAGCTTTGAGTTGATGTGGATGTCATCGACGATGATGTAGTTCGCGTACTGATCGCGCTGGCAATTGATGCGATCTTCGAAGCCTTTCGCGTCAGCGGGGGTCCACCAGTCCCTGAGGTTGCCCTGGCCGTCATATTGGCGGCCTTCGTCATCGAAGCCGTGAGTGAGTTCGTGGCCGATCGTGCCGCCGGTATCGCCATAGTTGGGCGCGTCATCCTCTTTGGGATCGTAGAGCGGCGGCTGCAGGACACCGGCCGGGAAATTGATGTCATTCATCTGCGGGTTGTAGTAGGCGTTGACGGTGGGCGGCGGCATGAACCACTCGCTCTTATCCACGGGCTTGCCAACTTTGGCCCAGTCACGCTTTTCTTCGAAGGTGTGGCTGCGGAGAACGTTGCCGAAATAGTCGTCGCGCTCGATGGTGAGCGAAGAGTAGTCGCGCCACTTGTCGGGGTAGCCGATCTTGTTGTCTACCTGATGCAGCTTGGCAATGGCGGCCTGTTTGGTGGCGGGGCTCATCCAGTCGAGATTCTCGATTTCCTGCTGCATAGCCTGCTCGATCTGCTCAGTCATGACGAGAACTTTTTGCTTCGTTTCCTTCGAAAACGTGCGGGCGACGAATTCCTGGCCGAGAGCCTCGCCGAGAGAACGGTTGACCTGGCCCTCACAGCGCTTCCAGCGGGCAGGCATTTGCGGAACGCCGCGCAGGTATTTCGAGTAGAAATCGAAGTGGGCGTCCTCGAAGGTGCTGGAGAGGCTGGGAGCCGCGTCGTTGAGAGCGTGGATACGAAGATAGGCCTTGAGACTGTCGAGCGGCTCGGTAGCGAGCTCGGACTGCACTGCAGCCATGAATTTTGGCTCGGAGATATCGACGTTGGAGAGGACGGAATCCGGAACATTTTCCTGCTTCAGGTAGGCGCTGAGTTCGAGTGAGGGGAAAAGGGAGTCGACGGCCTCAATCTTCATCGGGTGATACGTGTTGTAGGGATCGCGAAGCTCAACGCGGGTCAGTGAGGCATTGGCCAGAACGGTTTCAATTTTCATGACCGCGGCGGCATCCTGATCGGCCTGGGGCTGGGGCTCGCCGGCGAGCACGAGCAGGTGCGCCATGTAAGCAACATAGTGCTGGCGGATTTCCTGGCTCCTCGCGTCAGTTTTGGTGTAGTAGTCGCGGTCGGGCAGGCC
>PMAM01000061.1:0-8070 GCA_003152595.1 Acidobacterium sp. | reverse complement strand
CCGATCTTCTGCTGCGCGGGCGTACGATTTGTGAGCCTCGCGTCCTCCTCGAGGATTCCCCAGAGGAACTGCCGGTTCTCGTCTGAGAGTTTTCCATAAACATCCCACGACGCCTGATCGGATGGGATGGGATTGTTCTTCACCCAGCCGCCGCAGACGAATTGGTAGAAGTCGATGCAGGGGTCCGCGGTGCGGTCCATGTCGGCGAGATCGAGGCTGGGGGAATAGGGAATGGCGGCCAGTGGATGTTCGGTGGCAGCAGGAGTGGATTGGGCGAAGCAGGTGGGAAAAAGAGCAGCAGCGAGAGCTAGCGGCAGAAAGCGACGCGTCATGCGGGGTTCTCCGTGCGGGCAATTATAGCGGCTGGTTTGCCGGTGCTGTTCTCAATAACGGCGGGGGCGCGCAGGCCGCAACGGACGAAGGGATACACTCAAATTCGTGGCGAAAGAAGCGACCCAACCCACAATTTTTCTGCTGGACGCGATGTCATTCATCTTTCGTGCGTATCACGCGATGCAGCGGTCGCGGCCGATGTCGACGCGAACGGGCGTGCCGACGGCAGCGACCTATGTGTTCATCAACATGGTGAGCAAGCTGCGGAAGGATTTCGAGCCGGAGTATTTTGCGGCGGTGTTCGACGTGTCGGGTCCGGTGTTTCGCGACGAACGGGCGCGCGGGATGACGGTGAAGAAGTACAGCGCGGAGACACAGAAGTTTGAAACGGTAGAGACGGGCGGATACAAGGCCAAGCGCGAGGCGATGCCGCCGGACCTGGCGCAGCAGTTGCCGTATGTGCGGCGAGCGCTGGAGGCATTTCGGATTCCTATTCTCGAAGCGCAGGGTTTCGAGGCCGACGATGTGATCGGGACGCTCGCCACCAAGGCGGCGAAGGCCGGGCATCCGGTGTTGGTGGTCTCGAACGACAAGGACATGATGCAGCTGGTGAACGAGCATGTGAAGGTCCTGAATCCGGTGAAGGACAACCTGGTGCTGGATCGCGAGAAAGTGATCGAGACGCTGGGCATACCGCCGGAGAAGGTGATCGACGTGATGGCGCTGCGCGGCGACTCGATCGATAACATTCCGGGAGCACCGGGAATTGGGGACAAGGGGTCGGTAGAGCTGATCCAGCAATTCGGCAGCGTAGAAGCTGCTCTGGATCGGGCGGAGGAGATCAAGCGGAAAACGTATCGGGAGTCGTTACAAAATAACCGCGAGGCGGTGCTGCTGAGCAAGGAGCTGGTGACGATTCACTGCGAGGTGCCGCTGGAGTTCGATCCTGATGCGATGCGGACGCAGGAGCCGGATGTGGCGGCGTGCCGGGCACTGTTTACGGAGCTGGAGTTCACGACGCTGCTGCGCGAGCTGGCACCGGCGGTTCCGGCCAGGGCCGTGGAGTATGTGCTGGAGCCGACGACGGAGCAGATTGCGGCGTTCGTGAAGCAGGCGCGGAAGGATGGATTCGCGTTGGCGCTGCCGGCTTCGGAGCTCGAGGCCGCTGCCGAGCAGGTGAGCGAACAGGAGTCTGAAGCGCTGGAGGAGCGCGAGCCCGAGTTGAAGACCATGTCGCTGCTGGATCTGGTCGAAGCGGCCGACGCGCAATGCGAGACCGCTCCGGCTGAGAAGGAATGCCGGGTTGGCGTGGCCGCGGGAACGGACGGAGCGCTGCTGGTGCCGCTGGATGCGGTGAAGGAGCTGGTCGAAGACGCAGAGGTTCCGAAGCACGTACACGATCTGAAGGCAGCGCTGCGGGTTTGTGAGGCGCACGGTGTGGCGCTGCGCGGCGCGACGGACGACGTGATGCTGTACTCGTACCTGATCAATCCGACGCACGCGACGCATCGGCTGGGCGATGTGGCGGCGCGGTTCGGCGGAGGACCTCCGCATGAGATAGGGGACCGCGCGCTGGCGGAAGCTGCATTTCTGACTGAGGCGATGACGAAGACGTTGCGCGAGGAAGTGGATGTGCTCGAAGAGCGGCGCGTGTACGACGAGATCGATCTGCCCCTGGTGCCCGTGCTGCTGGCGATGGAGAAGGAGGGCGTACGGATCGATTCCGCAGAGCTGTCGAAGATGTCGGCGGGGTTGTCGAAGGAGATGGATCGTCTGAGCGAGGAGATTTTTTCTCTCGCTGGACACCGCTTCAACATCAATTCTCCGAAGCAGCTTGGCGACGTGCTGTTCAACAAGATGGGCCTGCCGCGTCCGCTGAAATATGGCAAGGGCAAGGTGATTTCGACGGCGCAGGATGTGCTGGAGGAGCTGGCGGTCCACAACGATGTGCCGCGGCTGGTGCTGGAGTACCGGCAGCTGGCGAAACTGAAGTCGAACTACGCCGATTCTCTTCCCCTGTTGGCTGATGTGGACGGCCGTGTGCACACGACGTTCAACCAGGTGGGAACGGCAACGGGGCGGCTTTCGTCAACGAATCCGAATCTGCAGAACATTCCAATCCGGACGGAGCTGGGGCGCGAGATTCGCGCGGCGTTTATCGCTGCGCCCGGATGCGTGCTGCTGTCGGCGGATTATTCGCAAATTGAGCTGCGGCTGCTGGCGCACTTCTCGGCGGATCCGCTGCTGGTGAAGGCCTATCGCACTGGGCAGGACATTCATACGCTGACCGCGGCGGAAGTGTTCGGAGTTCCGGCCGAGACGATGAGCAAGGAAACACGGAACAGGGCGAAGGCGGTGAACTTCGGGATTGTCTACGGGATTTCGCCGTTTGGATTGGCGGCGCAACTGGGGATCGATCAGCATGAGGCGCGGCTATACATCGAGACGTACTTCGAGCGCTACGCGGGGGTGCGGTCGTATATCGATCGGATGCTGGAGGAGACGCGGCGCGAGCAGAAGGTGCGGACGATGTTCGGGCGGATACGGCCGATTCCTGATATTCAAAGCCGCAATGCGAACCAGCGCGGCTTCGCGGAACGGACGGCGATCAACACGCCGCTGCAGGGGACAGCGGCGGACTTGATCAAACTGGCGATGATCCGGATCGACAAGCGGCTGGCAAAGGAGAAGCTGAAGTCACGGATGACGCTGCAGGTGCACGACGAGCTGGTGTTCGATGTGCCGGAGGACGAGGTTGAGCCGATGAAGAATCTCGTCCAGCACGAGATGGAGCGCGTCATCGAGCTAAGCGTGCCGCTGGTCGCGGACGTGGGCGTGGGGAAGAACTGGAGAGATCTGGAGTAGCCAGGGGAACGTTACTTTTCGACGGGAAAGTGATGGGCGCTGCGTTGCAGTGCAGACGCGTCGACTTAGACTGAGCCCGCCTCCTTACAAAGGGTGCACTTGCGGCAATGCCGGAGATCGGCCCGGAAGATTGGGCTGACGGTCCCGCTGGCCGCCCAACGACCTGCGGGCCGTTCCGATGAAGGAGGCAGGCCCATGGACAAAAGACCGTCCTGGACACGAATCGCCATAACAGTCGCCATTGACTGGCGGTTTGTTATAGCGATCGTGATCCTATTGGTCCTTGTGCTGCTGATGAAGTAGCACAAACCTCCCGGGAGGGAATGCACCCCTTTCGGGAGCTACTTCGACAGCAGTATAGCTCTGATCGGCAGAATTAGCGGGTTCGTTGAATGGCGCATTGTCCCATTTTGGGACTAATGCTCAGGCTCCCAGTTCGGCCCGAATCGCATCGGCGATGCGGTCGGCATGGCGGCGCATGGCTTCTTCCGATTCGGCTTCGATCATGACGCGGGCAAGGGCTTCGGTCCCGGAGTAGCGAACAACAACGCGACCGGTCTCCGCGAGTTCGGCTTCGGCGGCACGAATTGTATCTGTGACGGTTGCAATTTGGTCGAGGGGCTTCTTTTCGCGGACGCGGACATTGACGATGACCTGGGGAAAGACCTTGAGGTCTGCCACGATCTCGTGGAGCGCGCGGCCGGAGCGGCGGAGAATGTCAAGGACGACGAGCGAGGTGAGCAGTCCATCGCCGGTGGTGGCGAGATGTGGAAAAAGAATGTGACCCGATTGTTCGCCGCCGAGGGAGGCCTGTTCCTGCTGCATGCGCTCAAGGACATATTTATCTCCGACTGGAGCGCGAAGCATGCGGATGGCGTCGCGGCGCAGCGCTGCTTCGAGCCCCATGTTGGACATGGTGGTAGCGACAACGGTGTCGTTGCGAAGAATTCCCCGCTCTTTCATGTCACGTGCGGCCAGGAGCATGATGGCGTCGCCGTTGACGACGTTGCCGTGTGCGTCGGCGAACATGGCGCGGTCGGCATCGCCGTCAAAGGTGACACCGAGATCGGCCTTGAGGTTCTTCGTTTCGGCGGCAACGACTTCCGGATGCAAAGCGCCGCAGTTGGCGTTGATGTTGCGGCCGTCAGGCGACGTATGGGTGAGATGAATGGTGCCGGCGAGGTGAGCGAACAGCTCGGGCGCGATAGCGGAAGCCGCGCCATTGGCGCAATCCAGGACAACGCGAAGGCCGTTGAGGTTGAGGTCCGGGAAGGCCGAACGCAGGAACTGCTCGTAGTCTCTGCGATATTTCTCATTGACGACCGGGGCTGCGTCTGGACCAGGAGCCTGGACGTTTTCGAGCCGCCTGAAAATCTCCGCTTCGATACGAACCTCGGTTTCGTCGGGTAATTTGTAACCGTCGCCGCCGAAAACCTTAATGCCGTTATCCTGCCAGGGATTGTGCGAGGCGGAGATGACAACGCCAGCGGAAAATCCATGCTGGCGAGCCAGGTACGCGATGGCGGGCGTGGTTACGACTCCGGCATTTTCAACCTGGGCGCCGCCTTCTCTCAGGCCGGCTGCGATGGTGTCGGCAATCCAGCCGGAGGACTCGCGCGTGTCCATGCCCAGGAGAACTTTCGGCTGCGCGTGCGAGCCGTTGAGCTGATGGGCGAGGGCGAGTCCAACTGCGTAGATGGTCTTTCTATCGAGCGGTGCTTCGCCGGCCACCGCGCGGATGCCGTCCGTCCCGAACAGCTTTCTCATGAGCCCTGCGTATCTTTCTCGACCGCAGTGACCCGGCTGCGGATGCGACCGCGAGCGAGCCGGGCAACGATCGACTGACCTTGTGCGATGTTCTCTGTATCTTTTATCAGCATGCCGCGTTCGTCGTACACCAAAGCATAGCCGCGGCTGAGGACCGCGAGTGGAGAGAGACTGTTGAGCTGCCGAGCCACGGCGGACTCCCGGTCGCGCAATGCGCGGATGCGATCGCGCTGGGCACGGTTCATGCGCCCGTCGAGGGCAGCGAGTCGTTCGCGCGCAACGCCGGTGCGAGCGCTAACATCCTGGCGCAGGAGTCGCGCGGAGAGATCGTGCAGTTTCTCCGAAAGCCGGCGATGACGGGCGTGCCACTGCGATTCCAGGCGGAGCGCGAGGTCATCGACGCGCTGTTGGCGGCGGCGCAGATGGTCGCGTCCACGAAGGAGGATTGACTCCATGCGAACGCGGACCATGGCCTGCGAAGCCTGCATCAGGCGATAGCGGATGGCACGAAGGAGGCGCTGGTCGAGGGTATAGACCCGGTCCGCCACGTTGTGCAGGGCAGCAGTGACGAGCTCGGCTGCGGCCGATGGCGTGGGAGCCCGCAGATCGGCAACGAAATCCGCGATGGTGAAATCGGTCTCGTGACCGACGGCGGAGATGACGGGGATTTCGGACCGAAAGATGGCTTCGGCGAGAAACTCGGAGTTGAAAGGGGCGAGGTCTTCGAGCGAGCCGCCGCCGCGCGCGACCACGATGACGTCCACAGTGCGGGAGCGGTTAAAGTACGCGATGCCGGCAGCAACTTCAGCAGCGGCGGCTTCGCCCTGAACGAGCGCAGGATAGAGCAGCACATGCAGGCCCGCGTGGCGGCGGCTGACGATGTTGATAAAGTCGCGGATAACAGCGCCAGTGGGCGAGGTGACGATGCCGACGCAGTGCGGGAATGCCGGGAGAGGCTTCTTGCCCGCGGGGTCGAAGAGGCCGCGCGCTTCCAGGCGCTGCTTGAGTTGCTCGAACGCGATTTGCAGGGAGCCGGCGCCGACGGGTTCAAGGAACTCGGCAACCAGCTGCATTTGTCCGCGCTGCTCGTAGATGGAGATTTTGCCGCGAAGCAGGACGTGCAGGCCGTCGGCTGGTTTGAAGCGGAGCAGCGAGGCCTGTTTGCGGAAGAGAACGGCCGGCAGCTGCGCGTCGCCGTCTTTGAGTGTGAAGTAGACGTGGCCTGATGGCGCGGGACGCAGGTTCGAGATTTCGCCTTCGACCCAGAGGTCGCCGTATTCCCGTTCAACGTGGAGGCGGACTTCACCGACGAGGTCGCCGACCTTCCAGATGTGGCGGGCGATCGCCGCTGGGGCCGACTCAAACGACAAGCCAAGCTGGTGGTCGGGCTGCTGCCGAGAGCTGGGCGAAGAGTTCACAACTGCTGAGTATAGAACCGGGCGGATTTGAAATCGGAGGGGACGATCGGGATAATGGGCGAATCTTGAACACGCGAGGATTGTCGATGATGAAACGGCTTGCCGTCGTTGTTTGCGCTTTTGTGTTTTCTCTTGCAGCCGGTGCGCAAAGCTTCACGCTGGACCAGGTGCTGAGCGCGCCGTTTTGCTCGGCGCTGCAGGCGGCGCCGAAGGGCGGCGCGTTCTTGTGGATCGCGAACCAGGAGGGCAAGCGCAACATCTGGGTTGCGGAACCGAGCGGGTCGGCCTATACCGTGCATCGCGTGACGAACGACGACGCGGACGATGCGGTGGACCTGGGAGACATTGTCTGGACGCCGGATGGGGAACACATCCTCTATGTCAGCGGTGGCGACTTTGAGTTTCCGGAGAAGCCGCCGGCGAATCCGGCGATGCTGACGGGCGGTATTGAGGAAGAGATCTGGATGGTCGGCGTTCATGGCGGCGATGCGCACAAGCTGGCGGCGGGACGATCGCCGGCCGTCTCGCCGGACGGGGCGACCGCGGCGTATCTGAAAGATGATCAGATTTGGACGCTGGATTTGCGGGATGCGGCGGCGAAACCGGTGCAGTTATTTCATGCGCGTGGGCGGCTCGGGTCGCTGGAGTGGTCGCCGGATGGAAAGTGGCTGGCGTTTGTGAGCGGACGCGGGGATCACGGGTTTGTAGGCGTCTACTCGTTTGACGAGAAAGCGCTGCGGTATCTGGATCCCTCGACCGAGATCGACCGCGAGCCGGTGTGGTCGCCGGACAGCCGGCAGATTGCGTTCGTGCGGATTCCGCCGGATACGTCGGGGGTTGACTTTAAGCCGCGGCGCAGTGCGCAGCCGTGGTCGCTGCGTGTTGCGGATGTGGGGACAGGACAGGGGCACGAGATCTGGCGCGCGCACGAGGGGCCGGGCAGCGTGTTTCACGGGACGGAGTCGGAAGATCAGCAACTGTACTGGACTGCGGATGGGCGCATCGTCTTTCCCTGGGAGGGGAGTGGCTGGCTGCACCTGGATTCGGTTGCAGCGAGCGGAGGCACGGCGACCGATCTGACGCCGGGCGAGTTCGAGGTCGACTACATCGCGTTCAGCAAGGACCGGAAGACGCTGGTGTACTCGTCGAACCAAAGCGCCGGCGATCCGCTGGACATCGACCGGCGGCACTTGTGGGTGATGAGCGCGGATAAGGGATCGCCGCGTGAGCTGACCCATGGCGACGGTCTGGAAGTGGTGCCGGTGATTGCGCCGGATGGGACGGTAGCGGTGCTGCGGGCCGATGCGAAGGTGCCGATTCGGCCAGCGGTGGTCAAAGGCAACGGCGAGATGCAGGACCTGGCACCGCAGATGATGCCGGCGGAGTTTCCGGCGGCGAAGATGCTCACACCGCAGCAGGTGATTTTGTCGGCCGCGGATGGGATGAAGATTCACGGGCAGCTGTTCTTGCCGGCGTCGGCTGAGAATGGAAAGCGGCATCCGGCCATCGTCTTCTTTCATGGCGGGTCGCGGCGGCAGATGCTGCTGGGCTGGCACTACATGGACTACTACTCCGACGCGTACGGGATGAACCAGTATCTGGCGAGCCTGGGCTACATCGTGCTGTCGGTGAATTACCGGAGCGGGATCGGCTATGGGCTGAACTTTCGCGAGGCGCTGAATTATGG
>PMAM01000359.1 GCA_003152595.1 Acidobacterium sp. | reverse complement strand
AGCGTCCGCATCTGTCCGCGATCCAGCCCATCCACCCGCTGCGCCAGCACCTTGAACCCAGCAACCTCGACAGCCTGATCCGTCGCTCCCGACACCCGCGACGCCGCCGACTTCATCCGCGCCTCATCGAGCTCGCGCCGTAGCTTCTTCAATTCGTCTTCCTGTGCGGCGAGCCGCTGCCGCAGCGCATCCGCCGGAGACCCATCCGAAGGCCCCAGCTGCGAAGCAATCTGCGCGACCTGAAAATCTTTGCGGAACTCGTTCAGCGCGCCGAGTCCGGTGACGGCTTCCACACGACGCACGCCCGACGACACCGACCCCTCGCTCAGCAGCTTCACCACGCCGATCTCACCCGTCGCCCCCGTGTGCGTGCCCCCGCACAGCTCCGTCGAGAAGTCCCCGATCCGCACCACGCGTACCTTCTCGCCATACTTCTCGCCGAACAGCGCCATCGCGTGATACTCATTCACGGCCACGTCGATCGGCACGTCTTCCAGCGTCTCCACCTTCGTGTTCCCCAGCGTCTCCTTATTAATGATGTCCTCNNTGCGTCCCCAGCACCTCGCGCAGCGCCGCATGGAGCAAATGCGTCGCCGTATGATTCCGCCGCGTCGCATTGCGAAAGCCCTCATCGACGACGGTGTCCACGCGATCGCCCAGCTTCACCGCCTGCCGCAGGATCGCCCGATGCGCAAACACGCCCTGCACCGGCTTCGTGCACCCCGTCACATCGGCGACGACGGAGTTGTGATCGTCGCTCATCAGCCAGCCCGTATCGCCAATCTGCCCGCCCGAATCGGCATAGAAGCTCGTCCGGTTCAGCACAATCTCGACCGCATCACCGGCCTGCGCCGCCGGAACGCCAAGTCCGTCTTTGACGATGGCCAAAACCTCAGCCCCATCCACGCGTATCTGCCGATAGCCCTCAAACGTCGTCTTCGGCAAATCGCGAAACGCCGGACTCGCCGACTTCTGTGACCCGCCCTTCCAAGAAGCCCGCGCCCGAGCCTGCTCCTCTGCCCGCGCCGCCTCAAACTCTTTGTCGTCGAATTTAATCCCGGCATCGCGACAGGCTTCTTGGATGAAGTCTTTCGGCAGCCCGTAGGTTTCGTAGAGATGGAAGGCCTCCGCTCCAGAGAGCCTCAGAAGTCGGCTCGCAGTTTGCCGCGCCTCCTCAATCTCCTTATCCGTAAATCCTTCGGTAATTCCTTGGTCGGCAGCTGCCACGATGTCGAAGGCTTTCTCGTATTTCGCCCTAGCTTCCTCGACAGCGTCCTCAAGTTTTGTGAGCCCGATCGAAATGGCCCGACCAAATTGTTCTTCCTCAGCTAAGACGACTCGCGCGACTCTGTCTGCGCTGAGCATCAATTCGGGATAAGCGATGCTCATTAGATCGCGCACTGCATACACCATCTGGCTCAGGAAGGGCGTCTCTGTTCCCAAGCGGCGACCGTGGCGAATTGCACGACGCATGATTTTGCGCAAAACGTACCCGCGACCCTCATTTGACGGAAGTACCCCGTCAGAAATCAGGAAAGTCGCGGCACGTGAATGGTCGGCAATAATTCTGTAAGACGCTTGTACCTCGTCTTCCGTCAATGCACGGCTGGTTCCAGACATTGTTGCTAATTCGGCCTTCTCGATCAGAGGAGTGAACAAGTCGGTTTCGAAATTGCTGATTTTGCCCTGCAAAACCGCAGCCACCCGCTCCAAACCCATTCCCGTATCAATCGAAGGCTTTGGCAGCGAAGATAATTTGTAATCGACGGGGTTCCCTTTTGCGTCCGTCACCGCCGAGCGGTCGAACTGCATGAAGACCAGGTTCCAGATCTCGACATACCGCGCTTCGTCTTCCCCAAACGGCCGATCCACCCCCGGAGTGTCCGCGGCCTTCATCCCCATGTCATAAAAAATTTCCGAGCACGGCCCGCAAGGCCCCGTCTCCCCCATCTGCCAGAAATTGTCCTTGCGCCCGTACGTAAAAATGCGCTCCTTCGGGACGCCCACATCCATCCACAAACGCTCCGCCTCGTCGTCCCGCGGAACCTCCGCGTCNNTTCCCCAGCATCTCGAAGAAGGTGTGGTGCCGCCGCGTGAAGCCGACGTTCTCCAGATCGTTGTGCTTGCCGCCCGCCCGCACGCACTTCTGCGAGGTCGTCGCGCGCGAGTAGTCCCGCCGCTCCAGCCCCAAAAACACATCCTTAAATTGATTCATCCCCGCGTTGGTGAACAGCAGCGTGGGATCGTTGGCAGGCACCAGCGACGACGAGTGCACGCGACGGTGCCCCTTCGTCTTGAAGAACTCCAGAAACATTTCGCGGATGTCCGATCCGCGCCACTTATCGGGACTCTTACTCGAAGGCATACACCCCGAGTTTACCCGTTAATGCCTGTCACCCCGACCGGACCCTGAGCAGGGCGAAGGGGGAGCAGAGGGACCTGCTTTTTCGTCGTCCGGCACTCGCCGGAGCCCGGTGCCCGGTACCCGGTGCTCGCGCCTACTCCCCCGCCCCCACCAGCACCTTCGGCCCCGTCGGCCAAGGCATGCCGCCCGCCGGCTCTTCCGTCACCGCAAAGGCCTTCGCCTCCATCCCCGGCGTCACGTGCATCTGCATGGGCTCGGTCCACTCCTCGCCAAAAACATGCAGCGGCATCGGCTTGCCTTCCATCGGCACCAGCCACAGCTGATAGCTCTTGCCCTTGGGCGGAGCCGGCAGCCATCCCGCACACGCCACCATCCCCATCTTTGCGTTGTAGAGCACACCGCCGCGGCCGTTCCCCATCCCCGGCTGCGGCATCAGCGCCACGCGCTTCGTGCCCGGCATCTCCAGCAGTTTGTCCGTCGTCTCCGACGCGCGCGCAATCTCCTGCGACCGCGTCTGCACCTCCGCCAGCTGCCCCTCCAGCGCATGAATCCGCCGCAGGTCCCGCGCGTCCCGCATCCAGAACATGCCGGCCAGCGCCGCGAACACCACCGTCGCCACGCCAAAGGCCGGCGTCAGCCACCCAAACCCGAATCCCCGGCTCGGCTCCGCATCCCGAACCGCGCGGCCCATCTCCGGAACCCGCTCCGCCCGCACCCTCCGCAGCAATTCCTCCTTCACCCGTGCAGCAGGAGAGGCCGCAGGCGCAGCCAGACCCAGCAGCGCTACTCGCTGCCGCGCCGCCTCCACCTCGCGCGCGCACTCCGCGCACAGGCGCACGTGCGCTTCGAGCGCCTGCTTCTCCTCCCCGTCGAGCGCGCCCAGCGCGTACAGGTCAGAGTCTTCGGGTTGAACGTGTCGATTCATCGTCGAACCATTGCTTCAAAGTCTGCATCGCGGCCCTTACCCGCGACTTCACCGTTCCCAGCGGACTCCCCGTCCGCGCCGCAATTTCCGTCTGCGTCATCCCTTCGAAATACGCCAGCTCCACCGCCTCCCTCTGCTCCGCCGGCAAACCAGCCATCGCCACGCGCAGCCGGTTCATCAGCTGCATCCGCGCCGCCTCGTTCTCCAGATTCTCCGAAGACGGCACCGCCTCAAACGAAAACTCTTCAGGGTCCGGCAGAATCTCCCGGCGCTGCTTCCCGCGCAGCCGGCTCAACGCCCGGTTCCGCCCGATCACCAGCAGCCACGCGGCCAGCGACCCGCGACTCGCGTCGAAGCGCGCAGCCCCGCGCCACAGCTGCAGAAACAGATCCTGCAGCACCTCCTCCGCCGCGCCCGTGTCTTTCAGGATGCGCAGCAGCATGGCGTACAGCATTCCGGAATAGCGGTCGTAGAGCGCCGACAGCGCTCCTTCGTCTCCGGCCATAATGCGCTCGACCAGCGCCGAGTCCGGTACCGGCTGCAGCGGCGCAGTCATGGCGCCTCGCTTCGGCTGCTCATGCGTCTCTGTGAAAGATACGCAAATTCCCGCCCCGTCGGATTGCCGCCCGCTCCGGCAAAACGGTCCCCGGCGCCCGATTCGATCCACCCGAACCCCGCTGCCCCGTGAATCGCCGGCTCTGCCCGTCTGGCCATGCTCGTTGGACCCATCCGATTCTATCCGGCACCGCGTACTTCCAGCAGCGCCCTCCCCTCCCCCCTCGATCACCCCCGCTCAGGGTGTCCGTCTAACCAAACACCTGACCCTCTAACCCGGGGCCGGGCCGTTGAACCATTTCTTCCCACAACAAGGGCTCCCCTCCTGGCGGGAGCCCTTCCTTTTCGTCCCGCTGCCCCACGCCGCGCGAGTCCACCGCCAAAGCTGCTACACTCCTCCCCATCGCCACGCTCCCCAGCGGTCACGATCGACATTCCCCACTCCCCGGAAATGAGGAACACTCATGGCTACTGCCACCCCTGCGCAAGTCACTCCTGAGCGCATCATGCAAATGGCCTGGGGCTACGTCCCGCCCCTCGTGCTTGAAGCCGCCATCCGCCACCACGTCTTCGACGTCCTCGACTCGGGGCCCAAAGACATCTGGGAAGTCCAGAAAGCCACCGGGGCCTCCGCCCGCGGCCTTACCGCCATCATGGACGCGCTCGTCGGCCTCAACTTCCTTTCTAAAGATGAGCAGAACCGCTTCGCCCTCACGCCGGAAAGCTCCACTTTCCTGGTGAGCACCAAGCCCACGTTCTTCGGCGGCATGATCAAGCACTGCAGCGAGCAGCTCATTCCGCGCTGGCTCAACCTCAACGAAGTCGTCGCCACCGGCAAACCCGTCACGCCCGTCAACGAAGAGAAATCCGGCGGCGAATTCTTCCACGAGTTCGTCCTCGACATCTTCCCCATGAGCTACGGCCCCGCCCAGGCTCTGGCCGCGCATATGAACTACGGCAGCTCCGGCGATCCGGTCAGGGTTCTCGACCTCGCCGCCGGCTCCGGTGTGTGGGGCATCGCTCAGGCGCAAAGCTCCCCGCGCGTCCGCGTCACCGCTGTGGACTGGCCCGAGGTCATCGACGTCACAAAGAAGACCGCCGCGAAATTCGGCCTCTCTGACCGCTTCTCCTTCGTCGAGGGCGATCTCCTCGACGTCTCCTTTGGCTCCGGCCACAACGTCGCCACCCTCGGCCACATTCTCCACAGCGAAGGCGAAACCCGCAGCCGCAAGCTCCTCGCGAAGACGTTCGCCGCACTCGCGAGCGGCGGAACCATCGCGGTTCAGGAATTCCTCGTCAACAAGGAGCGCACCGGCCCGGTCAACGGTCTCTTCTTCGCCGTCAACATGATTGTGAACACGCAGGAAGGCAACACCTGGTCCTTCGAAGAAATCGGAGCCTGGCTTGAAGAAGCCGGCTTCACCAATCCGCGCCTCCTCGACGCGCCCGGGCCTTCGCCGCTCATCCTCGCCAACAAACGGTAGCGCACAACCGGGTGCCCCATTCTGATCGCCGCCTTTGGCGATCAGGGTGGGCATCGCGCAACGCGCGATCCCGCTGCCTCCTGTTTTGAAGGGGCACGGTTTCACAGCTTGCGG
>PMAM01000054.1 GCA_003152595.1 Acidobacterium sp. | reverse complement strand
TGACCTCGAGCGGCTTCGGCAAATGCGTCGGCGCCGCGCCGGTCGAGGTCTCGGTCCGGTCGTCCTCGAGGATGGAGTTGCAAACCGCAACGCATTCGTCGCAGATGTACGCGCGCGGATAGTCGCTNNCAACGTAAGGCTTCATCGGGTCCCGTGCGCGTTTTCATCTCCGGCTACTCCTCTACTACCTCAAGGGGGAATTCAGTCAGCCATTACTGACCGCTGGTCGTCCGCGGGCGATCGATAATCTCATCGATGATCCCGTACTCTTTCGCCTGCGGTGCGTTCATAATGAAATCTCGTTCCACGTCTCTTTCGATCTTGTCCAGGCCCTGGCCCGTGTGTTTGGCCATGAGCTTGTTGGTGATCTCGCGGATCCGAATGATCTCGCGCGCGTGAATATCGATGTCGGTCGCCTGCCCCGCCAGTCCGCCCATCGACGGCTGATGGATCAGGATGCGTGAATTCGGCAGTGCGAAGCGCTTGCCCTTCGTCCCTGCCATGAGCAGAAATGCGCCCATACTTGCTGCCTGCCCGATACAGTACGTCACACAGTCGTTGCGGATGAACTGCATGGTGTCGTAAATCGCCAGTCCGGCCGTTATCGACCCACCCGGCGAGTTGATGTACAGCTGAATGTCCTTCTCCGGATCTTCTCCGGACAAGAAGAGTAACTGTGCGATGACCAGGTTCGCAATCATGTCATCGATCGGTGTGCCGAGAAAGATAATGTTGTCGCGAAGCAGACGCGAATAGATGTCATATGCCCGCTCACCGCGGCTCGTCTGCTCAACGACCATGGGTACTAACGCCATCTTTGTCTCTACTCTCAGTTCTGAGCTTTCAGGCTCATCGTCTGTGACAGGAATCACCCGCGCGCCCGATTGCGCGCTTCAGGACAACTGTTCTACCAGAACACTCCCCGTTTTCTCCCGTCGCAGTTGCTCGCGGATTCTTGCCAGACTTCCTTCGCGCTCCAGTCTTCCACGAAGCGTTTCCAGCGGTTCCCGCGTTTGCAATGAGATTACCTGAAGCTCACGCTCCACTTCTTCGTCGCTGACCTGAATATTTTCCACATCGGCAATACGATCCAGTACCAGCGTACCCTTCACTTCGCCGACTGCCGCCTCTCGCTGCGCCTCACGCAGCCGATCGAAATCCAGTTTGCGCATATCTTCGGTGCGCATTCCCTGAGCCGCGAGCGCTCTCAAGCCGCGCTCCAGCCGGGCGTCGATCTGGCTCTGCACCAGCGATTCGGGAACCGGGAACTGAAACCTGGATAACAGTGCATCTACCAGTCGATTTCTCGTATCGACAAAGACCCTGTTCTTCTTATCCTCTGCGAGATGTTCTCTCAACTTCTGCCTGAAGTCTTCGAGACTCTCGTAGTGGCCAAATTCTTTGGCGAATGCGTCGTTGAGTTCGGGCAAAACCCTTGCCTGTATGCCCTTCACCTCAACGTTGTACGCCACCGTTTTACCTGCAAGACGCTTCTGTCCGAAATCCCCCGGATAGGTGACTTCGAACTTTAGCTCCTGCCCCGCCTTCGATCCGCGCAGCGCATCCGTGAACGCCGCCACCGTATCCTTGCCGCCAATCTCGACCGAAACATCCTTGCCCCGGATGGGCTGTGCCTCCGGCTGCGCTGCGGTTGACGATCCGGATTCCCCGGCATCGGAATTCTCCGCGCCCTCGCCCCCCACCTCGCCCGTGAAGCTGATCAGCGCCCAGTCCCCATCGGCCAGGCCGCGATCCTCCGTCACGTTTTCCAGCCGCGAATGCCCCTCGCGAATCCGCTCCAGCTCGGTGTTGAACTCCTCCTCGGTCAGCTCTGCGCTCGGCTTCTCCACCTTCACATCCTGATAGCCATCCAGCGGGAACTCCGGCATCACCTCAAAGATGGCCTTGAACGTCAACGGCTGGCCCTCCTGCAACTGCAGATCGGTGACCTGCGGCTGCGACACCGGCCGCAGAGCCTTCTGTGCAATCGCCGCGCGAAAGTGCTCCGGCACCAGTGCCTCGACGACGTCTTCCCGCAGCGCGCCCGCGAAGCGCGACCGCAGCACGCTCTCCGGAACCTTGCCCGGACGGAATCCCGGAATCCGCGCCAGCTTTTGATACTTCTTCAGTACCGTGCGGAAGGCCTTGCTCACCTCATCGGCCGGCGCTTCCACCTGCACCTCGCGCGTGCATTCCGGATTCAGCGTCGGCTGCGGCTGCGTGTGGGCCTCGTGCACGTGTTCGTGCTCATGTCCTTCGTGGGCGCCTTCATGTGTATGTTCCGTGGCTTCGTTTTCCGCCGTTGCGGCAGGATTCATTTCCGTCGTTTCAGCTGTCAAAGTGTGCCTTCCGGGGCCGTATTCCCGACTCGTCTCTGGCAGGTTGCGCGTTGCGCAGGCCGGGAGGGAAGCGGCGAAGTTAGTCGATCGATGCGTCCCGCCGCTCGGTTGGCGTGCGCGGGAAGATGCGCTGATCTGTCTCCTCTTTATGGTACGGATGCAGAGGACTTCCGGCAAACGCCGGGAGCCCGGGAAGTGAGAAGCAGGAAGCCGGAAGTACCGTGGCGCTTTTCGCTGACCGCCTTTTCGCCGACCAGACCCTGGCTGACCGCTCTTTAGCCGACCGATTCATCGCTGACCGCTGTTCCGCTCCCGCCACAGCCGATACAGTCCCCACGCCGCGATCGTGCAGTCGTCCCGGATCGTCCCGTCGAGGATCATCGTCTCGAAGTCGGCGATCGACGTCGGGCGCAGCACCAGGTCGTGCTCTTCCGGATCGGGATCGGTACCGCCCGGCGTCAGCCCCGTTGCGAGAAACACATGCAGCTTCTGCCGCGCGTATCCGTAGGCGATCCACAGCGTGCTCAGACGCGTCATCGACGCTGCCGTCAGGCCCGTTTCCTCGCGCAGCTCGCCCCGCGCCAACTCTTCGGGGTCCACATCGGCCGTCTCCCATCCACCCTGCGGCAGCTCGATCGCCCGCTGCTGGATCGTGTACCGGAACTGCTCGATCAGATAGATCGTCTCGCCTTCGATCGGAATGATGACGGCACAGTCGTCCTTCTCGATCACGCCGTAGATGCCGCGCGCGCCGTTGCTGCGCTCGATCTGGTCTTCCCGCAGCCGCAGCCAGGGGTTGCGGTAGATCTCGCGCGAGGAGAGGGTCTTGATGCTCATGGGTTCAGGGTACAGCGGGCAGCTGCCTTCTTCGCTATCCTGAACCCTGACCATGGGACTGCTCTCTTCCATCTTCTTCCCCTGGGGCATCATCCTCCAGGCCGTCGCCGTCGTTCACTTCATCCGCCGGCGCCCCGACACGTACTGGATCTTCGTGATCCTCTTCCTCGGGCCGCTGGGGGCGGTTATCTACCTGCTCGTCGAAGCGGCGCCGGACCTGACCTTCCTGTCGCGGCAATCGGCGCGCGGATTCTCGCGCCGCAAACGCATTCGCGAGCTCGAGTCGCTGGTCCACGTCAACACCGCGGTCGGCAACTTCGAGGAACTCGGCGACCTCTACATGGACGAGGGCCGCCTCGCTCAGGCCCGCGCCTGCTTTGACCGCTCCATCCAGGGCGGATCGACCACGCTCGACCCCTTCTACAAGCGCGGAGCGTGCGCCGTGCTCATGGGCGACGCGGCGGCAGCTATTCCCGACCTTGAGCGCGTCGTCGCGAAGGAGCAAGGCTACGACTTCTACCGCGCCGAAGGACTGCTGGCGCACGCCTTCGCGCTCACCGGTGAGAAGGACAAGGCGGAAGTCCTGTTCCGCGCCGCCACTCAGACCTCGACCATGTCCGAGACGTATCTCAACTTCGCCGAGCTGCTCGCCTCGGAAGGTCGCACGACGGAAGCGCGCGAGTGGGCGCGCAAGCTGCTGGCTAAGTCCCAGGGGATGCCGGCGTATCTGCGGCGCCGCGAGCGACCCTGGTTCCGCAAGGCCCGCAAGTTCCTGAGGCAGCTGCCAGCCTGATCGCTCCAGCCCACAGCAGTCAGCGCGTGTCTACGGAGAGGGCGTCGCCTGGGCAGCTGCTTCCTGGCACAGGAAGTTCATCGACGTTCCCGCCGCGATCGCCGACGGATCCACCGGCGCCCGGTAAGAGGGGGGCCGGTACATTTGCCGGTTGGGCGCTGCCGTAATGACGCGCCGCACCACCTGAGTGGGATTGGATGTGGTGACCGCGATGGTTTTTCCTTCCGCCTCCACCTTCGAGACGGAGATTTTGTAGAGATCGGCGTGCGCGTACCCAGAGGGCCGCTGTTCCAGGGCCACATTCAGGTACACCGTTGCCCCCGCCGGCAGGACGGCGTCCTTGAGGATGATGGGCCGCTGCAGCTTCGCTCGAAACGTTCCGCCGGCCAGGGCGCTCGCCTCGTCAATCACGTCCAGGGTCTGCACATCCAGGCCGAATGGGGCTCCGGGCCGGATGGCCGCCTGGCGCGCCGCCACAACGCTGGGCGTTGCGCCAGCCATTCCCGGGAGCGCCGCCTCCTGCGGTCTTGGCTGCGGTCTGGGCGGCTCCGGCGCGTTCTCCGGATACGTCGGTGCAGTCGCATCCGCATACTGGTTGCGTTTGTATGCGGAGAGCACCTTCGGGCTGGGTGCGCGGCAGGTCGTGGGAAAGTCGGAGAAGAACAAACACTCTGGCGCGCCGTCTCCAAACGTCACCCGCACCTGCCCCATCCCGGGCTGGCCCATCATCATGAAGCCGTAGCGTGCGTCGATCTCCCTCGGCTCGCCGCTGCTGTCATGCTGAACCGCATTTACCTCCACGCTGCCGGGCGAGTAGCGGTTCATCATCCACGCGCTCGACTCTTCTTTGACCAGGTCATCCACCATCCGTGCATAGTTCTGACCCTTCGCCAGCGGTGCATGCACCGCAACCGCCTCCGCGCCTCCCGCCATTCGGATCGCCTCCTCGCCGCGCCCATAGCGCAGCATGTTCGCCTGGAACCGCATCGTCGCCGCGGCCGCGCATCCGTTCTCGTCGAGGAAGTGATCCATGTCTTCCTTCACGTAGATCATGACGTCGGTCGTCTTCTTCATACCGCCGGCGGGGTCCCCGCCCTGCTGCTTCAGGCCGTTCAGAACGTCGCTGATCATTCCAACCGCCATCCCGGCGTCCAGCTTCTTCTGGAGCGCATAGACCTGGGGATCGGCGTATGGCCCCGTGCCCACGGTCCTGTAGGACACGCAGTGCCTCGATCCCGGCTGCTCCACACCGTAGCCGTTGACCGTCCACGCCTCCTGCGAGCACTCCTGGGTCATGATCTGGACTTTGTCCGCCGGCAGATACCGGGCGCACGACTCCGAGTACTGCGTCATGTATCCGCCCACGACCATGCCGAACTCGGTGCTGTCGGGCTTGAACCCGACATGCTCGAAGTCTCCGACGTAGATCCGCTTCAGGTCGTCGCCATAGTTCAGCTTGTCGGTGTGGAGGCTGGCCGGCGTGAGCTTCGCTCCCGTCGCGCTGGCGGGCGCTGGTGGCGTGGCCTTGTGGGCCGTTGCGTGTTGAGCGGCTGCTTCGACGGTGGCCGTGAAGCACAGGAGCAGGAAGAGCAGCAGGACCCGCATCGCATCACCTCGGAGCACGCTCTGCGTCGGAGCCGGGGCACCCTCTCAAGCTGCGCAGACGTACATGGATGGGGGAAGAGTCGGAAGTATAGCACCTGGTCCCGCGGCCAGGCAGGCGCTCCCAGAATTGCCGGCGTGAGGGGGGTCGAGGGGGGTCCTGGCGCGTACGTATTTGATTCCATTGGGGCGGCGTTTTTTGGGTGGCGCGTATGTATTTGAATTGAAAGTGCAAGTTGGCTCTGAATAACATTCCAAAGTGCTTAGCCGGGAGCACGGAGCACGGAGCCTGGAGCCTGGAGCCGGGTGGCTTGGAGCTGTGCCCAGCGTCCGACGCAGATGAAGAGGTTGGGACCAGGAGACAGGTCCAAAGAGGCCTTTCGGCTTACACGTATCGACTGTGTTTGGGGTAAGTTGAGCGATTGGTTAGCGCAAGCGAAAGAGGAAATGCGGCGGTACGGAAGTACTGGTACGGCTATTCTGCAGCTCCCAGGGACTTGATGCAGGGTAAACGAAGCGGCCATGGGCCAGGATCAGGCGACTTACCATTAACGATTCCGAATGGACGATGCGCGCAGAAGGTTAGGCGCATAATCAGCACTTAGTCGGGTGCTGACTCTCGCGTCAGCAGCATCGCCAACCCACTTCAACCTGGAGAATTGTTATGGGAGCTGCGCCTGTTGTAGCCACGGCAGTCTCTTCCTCTCAGCCTGGCATGGGGGCCATACCGTATCAGGGCGGAGTAACTTTCCGCGTGTGGGCGAAGTTTGCGTCTGCAGTCTCGGTGGCCGGGGATTTCAATAACTGGAGCACAACGGCTAACCCGCTCGCTCCGGATGGAAATAGCGGCTATTGGTCAGCAGATGTGACGGGCGCGAAGGCGGGGGATAAGTACAAGTTCAACATCCCGGAATCCGGATTGCGCGTGGACCCTTATGCTTCGTCGGTCTTCAAGGACGTCGCCGCAGGCGCGCAGAACGGGGAAATGTTGTGGAAGGCGGTGGTATCAAGCCAGGACGTGACCTTCGACATGAGCAGCGGGTTCACCACGCCGAACTGGAACGAGGTGGTGATCTACGAACTGCACGTCGGCACCTTTACGACGCAGCCGGACGGCAGCCAGGGCACGCTGATCACGGCTCTTGACAAGCTGAAAACCATCGGCGATCAGGCGACCGGGGTCGGGTTCAACGCGATCGAGATGATGCCGCTGGGTCAGTATCTGACCGTCACTTCCTCCGGCTACAATCCCGGCTACATCTTCGCGGTGGAAGACACTTATGGCGGGCCGGATGCATTTCGAACTTTCGTGAATGCCCTCCATGGGCTTGAGCTCGCGGGGATTCTCGATGTGGTCTACAACCATCTCGGCGACACTGACCTGTGGCAGTTCGACGGGTGGTCGATGCCGGGCGTCTATTGCCGCTGGTGTGGCTGGGGACCGGTAGCCGGCGGCGACTATTTCTATGAGGACGCGTCGCTCGGCCACACGGACTACTCGCACGCGCGGTTCGACTTCGGCCGGTCCGAGGTCCAGCAGTATCTGTGCGACAACGTGGCGCGCTGGCTGGAGCTGCGATTTCTTGACGGGCTTCGTTTCGATTCAGTGGTGAACATCCGCGGGATTCAACATGGCGGCGCGTTTGAGTGCGACGACGCCAACGGCGCGGCCCTGTTGCGGCGGATCAACCAGCAAGTGCAGTCGCGCCAGCCATGGAAGCTGACGATCGCCGAAGATCTGCAGGGCTGGAATCAGATCACGGCGCCGGTGGCAAGCGGCGGCATGGGATTCTCCGCGCAGTGGAACGAATCGCTTTGCTACGCGCTGCGCGGCGCCGTTATTCCGCCCGGCGATGCGGCGCGGCCGATGCAGCCGATCGTGGACGCACTGAACGCCCTCAGCGGCCCGAATGCGTTCCGGTATGTGGTGTACACGGAGAACCACGATAAGGACGATCCGTCGGGCTGGGAGTGTGGCCGTCTGCCGGACCTGATTCATCCAGGGCAGTCCGGCAGTTGGGAGTCGAAGAAGCGCTCGACACTGGCTGCGGCGGTGGTGATGACAGCGCCGGCGATCCCGATGATCTTCCAGGGACAGGAGTTCCTGGCGTGGCAGCCTTTTCCCAACGGAGGAGCCCAGCCGGCACAGATCGACTGGACGATGGCGACGACCTTTGCCGGCATCACCCGGCTGTATCGCGACATGATCCACCTGCGGCGCAACTGGTTCAACAACACGCGTGGGCTGCAAGGGGCAAACCTGCACGTTCTGCCGGTTTTTGCCGACAACATGCTGGTCTGTCACCGGTGGGATCAGGGTGGGGCTGGGGACGACGTCGTCGTAGTATGCAACTTCTCCAACGTCGGCTATGCGAGCTACGCGATTGGGCTTCCACGAGGCGGAATGTGGCGGGTCCGGTTCAACAGCGACGCGGCGACGTACGACTCGTCATTCTCCAACTGGAACAGCTTCGATACGATGGCCAGCGGAACGGGCTTAAATGGAATGCCATTCAGCGGCAATGTGGGGATTGGGCCGTATAGCTGCATTATTCTGTCGCAGTCTTGAAGCATGCGGGGGTGGGGTCGCAGGCGGCGGCGATCTGGACGGCCGTGACCCAGTCAGCAGGATCACTGGGTGAAAGCCTGGGGGGAAAAAGCGAATCCCGGTGGAGAGTCCACCGGGATTCTGGTTAGTGGGAAATGGCTTCGACTAGTTGCCGGCGCCGGAGAGCGAGATCGACTGCGGGCTGTTGCGAGCGTTGTCGGTTACGACGAGGGTCGCGTTGCGCGAGCCTTTCGCCGAGGGGTTGAAGGTGACGCTAACCGAGCAGGTTGCTTTCGGGTTGAGGTTTGCGGAAGTGCAGTTGCTGCTGACGGAGTAATCTGCTGCAGCGCCGCCGGTGATGGAGACCTTCGANNCTGAACTGGGCCGCGGGGTTGATGACGGTGGCGGTGAGAGGAACCGTCTGCGGGCTGCCGGCAACGCTGGTGTTGATGGTCAGTGTTGCCGTCTGCTGTGTGTAGAACGGTCCGGCAATGAAGGCGACGATCATCGTGCAGCTCTTACCTGCGGCAAGTGAGCGCGGGCAGAGGTTGAGGGTGATGAATTCGCTGGAGTTTCCGCCCCGGACGATGCCGAGGAGGGGATCGTTGATCGTCATCGCAGCCTTACCGCTATTGGTGACGGTGACGGTCTTCGTGGCGATGTTGCCCAGGTAGAGCGTTCCAAAGTCAATGTTGGATGGCGAAACGGTAGCAACCGGCACCGCTCCCACGCCGGTACCGCTGAGTGCGATACTCTGCGTGGCATTGGTTGCATTCAGGTTGTTATCGGTGAGGACCACTGAGCCCGTGTTGACGCCCGCGCCTATCGGCTGGAAGTCGATCTGGACGGTGCAGCTGGCGCCCGCGGCGAGTGAGAACGCCGAGGAACCGGAAGCCGTCTGCATGCAGGTGGACGAGCCATCCCATGCGAAGCCGGCGGAGACGCTGGGGTTGAATCCGGTCGATGGAATCGTGAAGAGCAGCGGTGCATTGCCGATGTTCTGCACGGTCACGGCCAGCGGACTGCTCAGCGAGCCGAGGTTGGTGTTGGCAAAGCTCAGGCTGGGCGGAGTCATCCGGTTCAGTTCCTGCACCAGATTGGTCGCACTGTTGGAGACATAGATGTTGCCGCTCGCGTCCACGGCCATGTCGCCCGTATAGACGTTGCCGTTGCCGTCGAGCGCGATGTTCAGGACTCCGGCTGCAGGGCCAAGGGTCGTCGCGCAACTGGAGAGCGTGCAGGTGGGCAGAATCGCCTGCACCGTACCGTTTCCGCTGTTGGCGACAAAGACGTTGCCGCTTGCATCGACGGCCACGCCTTCAGGATAAGAAACTGCTGCGTTGAGCGTAATGACACAGCTGGAGGCTGTGCAGCTTGCAGGGATCTCCTTCACCGCGCCATTGCCGGCGGTGGAGTAGTCCGAGACGTAGACGTTGCCGCTGGCGTCGACTGCCACGCCGCGGGGACCATTGAAGCCGCCGCCCAGGGTCGTCACGCATGCGGACGAAGTACAGCCGGGCGTCATCTCTTTGACGGCGTCGTTGCCGTTATCCGAGACATAGACGTTGCCGCTGCCGTCGACTGCAACGCTCCGGGGACCGTTGAAGCCACCGCCCAGGGTCTTCACGCAGCTCGCAGAAGCGCAACCCACGGGAATCTCTTTCACGGCGTTGTTGCCGTAGTCGGCGANNATAGACGTTGCCGCTCGCATCCACTGCTCCGCCGAGGGGGCTGCTGAAGCCGCCACCCAGGTTCTGCGTGGCCGTGTTGTTCGGGAACACCAGTTGCGGTGCCGATCCCGTGCCGTAGACGTACGCCGTCGCGAGCAAGTTCCCCGAGGTATCGAGGAGTTTCACAGCGCCGTAGCGCGTGCCGGCATACTTCGGCTTCACGGTCACGTTCACCGTGCATGTGGACTGGGGCGCCCAGGGATTGGCGCTGCCATTGGTAGTGGTGCACGTACCCGTTCCGGCATCGGCAAAATCGAGGCCCGTAGCACCCTGGGTAACGACGACAGGCGCCTGAATCGTGGTGTTGTCGGTGCCGTCAAAAGTGAAGGTGAGGGTCTGTGTTGTGGAGGCGGAGCCAACGGCGGCATTTCCAAGATTGACGGTCGTGGCGATCTGTTTGATCGCAAGAGTGGAGTTATCGGATTCGAGAATGGCGCCATCGGCATCGGGCCAGACAGACACGGGGCCGTCCAGTCCGCTGCCCCAGCTCAGAATGGTTTCGTAGTTGCTGGCAACCGTCAGCTCGCGGACNNTATAGGGAGGCGCGATCTCCACCACACGGTCGACGTTGCCGTCAATGATAAAGAGGTCATCGCTGGAGTCCACCGCGAGGCCGCGGGGGTACTGGACGAAACCGGTGTTCACGACGGTCATAGCCGCCGGTGCAGCCGCGGCGATGGAGGTGTTGGAAATTTCCGCGATCGTCTGGGCGAGGTAGTCACCCACGAAGACGTTGCCGGCCGGATCGATCGAGATGCCCCACGGGGCTCCCCAACCAGACGGAGCAGGCCCCTTAACAGCCAGGGGGGAGTTTGTGTAAGCCCCGGCGGCAGGCTTCAGCTCGTAGACAAGACCGCCCGAACCACCGTTGTAATCGGCGACCCAGACGTTGCCACTGGCGTCAACGGCCAGGCCTCTCAGGCAGGGAAGGGGCTCGGAAACCGTGGCCGGGCATGTGAACCCGCCCGGCAAAGGAATGGGGGCGCTGTAGGCGCCCGGGCCAGTGCGCTTCAATTCGCAGACGGTCGGCAGCGCGGTGTTGCCGTTACACGCGTTTGGAGTGGTTCCGTTGTCGGCAACAAACAGGTTGCCGCTGGCATCCGTAGTGACGCCCATCGGTCCGTCGAAACTGGTCGAATCGATCGTCTTCGTGCTGCCGCTGAAAGAAGCGGTTTGCGCGCGGCCCGAGGCGCTCATGCCGCAGAGAAGGGCGAGCAACACCAGGACCGGCAGGATCCGCTTGAGGGGCGTCGAGGCGAAAGTATGGAGGCAAGCCGGGGAAGAGACGGCTTTCCGAGATGAGGGAATGGCGGGCATGGAAATCTCCTGTGGAAACAGCAATTAAACCAAGGCAAATAACCAGCGGACGCGGGCCAGGAAGGCCTGCTTGCCGACGGTTAACAAGACAGCAACTTTTGCGTTGCGACACTATGGAGATTCTTACTGGGCCCGTGTGCGGGCCACAATTCCCAATTGGATTTTCGGCTGATTACTGTTGAAGGGCTTCTATGACATGCAGGTTACCAGGGTCGAAACACGAAGGGGTCAGGAGGCTCGGCGATTCAAAGGGATAGCCGCGTCGCATGATGCGAGAGCGACGGAGCCAGTGACGTGCAGCGCGCTTCTGGGTACTAATCCGGAATTGCTGCTGGGCAGGGCTCGTTCGCGATGAGTAGATTGGATTTGAGGTGTCTTATGGCCCAACCTAACAGCGGCATCGGCAATGTGACGACCAATACGGGGCTCGTCGAAATGGCAATGGCGTATTCCCGCAGCCGGATGCTTTGCGCGGCTGCACGCCTCGGCGTTGCCGATGCACTCGGAGATGAGGTGCGTAGCGTTGGCTTCCTGGCCGAAAAGTGTCAGGCAGACGCCAATTCGTTGTACCGCCTGCTTCGCGCCCTTGCCAGCATCGGCGTGACGGAGGAGACGACGCCCAGACACTTTCGGCTGACTCCTTTTGGCAAACCGCTGCGGAGGGATGTGCTCCATTCCGCCTGGTCAGCCGTCGTCTTTTGGGCCGATCTGCTCGCCGACGACTGGTCCCTCCTCACCGACTGTGTTCGGACCGGTAAGCCAGCCCGCGATGTTCGCGATCCGAAGATACCTTCCCGCTGGTCGCAGGATGCCGAAGCGAATTCTATTTTTCGCGCGGTAATGGGTACAGCTCCGGCAGAAGATTACGCGCCGATCGCTGAGTCGTGGGATTTTTCCCACGCGAAGGTGGTTGCCGACCTCGGCGGTGGCGGTGGGTCGCTTATTCTTGCTGTGCTTAGGCTCAACCCACATTTGCGAGGCATGCTTGTGGATTTCGAATCCAGCGTGGATGCCGCCAAATCTCGCTTCGCGGACGAGGATCCTTCCACCCGATGCGAACTGATTGCCGCAGATCTGACGCAATCGGTCCCAGCCGGCGCCGATGTATACATGCTCAAACATGTACTGCACGGGCGCCAGGACGGAGATGCAGTCCCTATCCTCAAGAACTGCCGCGCAGTAATTCCGCAGAACGGCAGTCTGTTAATCGTCGAATTCATCCTTCCTCCGCTGGTCTCGCAAGCAGATCCGCAACTGGAAGGCCACCTGATGAGCGACCTCAACATGATGGTTGTCACTGGCGGTATAGAGCGCAGCGAGCGCGAATGGAGAACGCTTCTTGAGGCAGCAGGCTTCCTCCTGACCGGGGTATACCCGGTTGGAGATGACAATCTGTTGGTTCGGAACGTCGGGATACTCGAAGCAAAACCGGCTTAGATTCGAGCATTTGGCTGTTTCGGAATCACGCCAGAGGGTCAGTAACGTCGACAAGTGTTTACAAATCCATCCACCTGGACGTAACAGCGGCTATACGGAAATTTGGGAGCGGGCCGAAGCAGAAAAGCAACCGCAGATCCTTCCCCCTCGCTACGCGAGCCGTCGGGATGACAGCGCGTGAGGTAGGCGCAGCCCGGTTGCGGTCGCTGAGTGGCGGGGAATGTATTTATTTGTCTTTCCAACCTGCAAATCCTGCTAATCCTGCAAATCTGGACAAATGAAGAATCAGCAACTTATTTAGTTTCAATGACCCTTTGGATCGTGCCCTGATACAAAACCAATGAGTATTTCTTTAGCGGAACTTCAGACTCAGGAAACTAGCTGAGCGCTGGGGGGCCGGTTTCCATTGCACCGGTGAGGTCGGCGACGCGGGCGACATGGTGGCGGGCGCACCACTGTTCCAGCCCGACGGCGATGCGTTCGGTGGCGCGCGGGTCGGCGTAGCTGGCGGTGCCGATCTGGACGGCGGTGGCTCCGGCAAGGAGGAACTCGACCGCGTCCTCGGGGGTGACGATACCGCCGAGCCCGAGGATGGGGATGGTGACGGCCTTCGCCGCTTCCCAGACCATGCGGACGGCGATGGGTTTGATGGCGGGGCCGGAGAGTCCGCCGGTGATGTTGGAGAGGCGAGGGCGGCGGGTTTCCGTGTCGATGGAGAGGGCGAGGAAGGTGTTGACGAGGGAGAGCGCGTCGGCCCCGGCGCGTTGGGCGGTGCGCGCCATGTGGGCGATGGAGGTGACGTTGGGCGAGAGCTTGACGATGAGCGGGCGCGTGGCGCGGGCTTTGGCGCGGGAGACAAGGTCGAAGAGCGAGTCCGCGTCGGACCCGAAGGCGATGCCGCCGTGTTTGGTGTTGGGGCAGGAGGCGTTGAGCTCGTAGGCGGCGATGCCCTCGGCGTCGTTGAGGCGGGCGATGACGGCGACGTAGTCGTCGATGGTGGCGCCGAAGACGTTGACGATGACGGCGCAGCGCGGGTAGTGGCGCAGGGGCGGGAGCTTCTCCAGGAGGAAGCGCTCGACGCCGATGTTCTGCAGGCCGATGGCGTTGATCATGCCGGCGGCGGTTTCAATGAGGCGCGGGGCCTGGTTGCCGGCCATAGGCTCGGGCGAGATGCCCTTGGTGACGAAGCCGCCGATCTTTTTGAAGCGGACGATGTCCTCGAACTCGACGCCGTAGCCGAACGTGCCGCTGGCGGCGAGGACGGGGCTAACGAGGTCGAGGCCGCAGAAGGAGACGCGCATGTCGGGCTTCATGTTGTGCGGCCTCCGGCAGCACAACAGGGTACAGGGTGCAGGGTGCAGGGTACAGCGGTCAGAAAAGCGGGTCCCTCGCTCCGTCTACCCCATCTGCGATGGGCCCCCAAAGCGCTCCGCTCGGGATGACAGATCATTGTCATGGGTGGGTGGCCTTCGGAGCGGCGGGGGCGGCGGTTTTCGTTCCTGGTTTGGCGGGGTTGGTCGCGGCGGGCTGGTGAGCGGCGGGATGGTGGGTGCGCACGGGTGGGGTGGGTTTGGGTTTGGGGTAGGTGACGTCGTCGTCGGCCTTGAGTGCCTGGGTGAGGATGTGTCCGACGGCGGCCGAGGGCTGGTTGACGCCGAGCAGAGCGGCGAAGGTCGCGGCGATGTCCACGGGCTGCACGCGGCCGTGGTAGATGCCGGGTGCGAAGGGCGCGCCGTAGAAGCCCATGGGGACGTGGCGGTCGTAGGAGTACGGGCTGAAGTGGGTGGTCTGGGCGGAGGACATGACTTCCATCTGGAAGGCAGCGGGGACGACCATGATGTACCAGCCGCCGTTGGGCGAGTAGCTGTGGGCGAGGAGTTCTCCCCACGCTGTGGGCGGGTAGGCGCCCGTAGCGAGTTGCTCGCGCGTATAGCTGCGGAAGAGCACGGGACGCGCAGGCAGGCGGGTCTCCGAGGGCTGCGGGGAAGGATGGTCGCTGGATTGTGGGGCGGGCGGGGCGTCGGAGGGCGCGGGCTCGGGTGCGCCCGGTGTGAGCGAGGCGACAGCAGCGGGGAGGAGCTGCTGGACGGCGGCTTCGGCTTCCTGCTCGATGATGCCGGCCTTCAGGAACTCCGATGGGTTGAGCGCGATGTAGGGCAGTTCCTGGTGCGGGAGGATGTAGTCGATCTTCTCGCCGGGAGAGAACTTCATATTGATGGCGTAGTTGAGGGCTTCACTGAGCTTGTTGAGGTCCCAGGTGGCGGCGTTGAGGCCGTACTGCGCGGCGGTGGCGGGAACGGGCGCGATGCCGTGGTCGGCGGTGAGGGCGATCCAGACGTTGCCGAGGCCGCCAGGAATGTTCTTGTCGAGCCAGGTGAAAAAGGTGTCGAGCTGGGTGTCAAGGGCGTCGACCATGTCGTGCTCGTCGGTGGAGTCGGGTCCGACCTGATGGCCGATGATGTCGTTGGCGGAGAGGCTGACGGTGAGCATGTCGGTGACGTCGCCCTGACCGAGCTGCTCGCCCTGGATGAGGGCTTCGGCGAAGTCGAGTTCGTAGGAGTTGGCTGCGGGCGTGCGGCCGACGAGGCTGTAGAACTGGGTGGTGTTGGCGGGGGCGTTGGCTTCCTGCTCGGCCTGGGCGATGCGGCCGCTGGTGTTGAAGGCGGTGGCCCATGCGGGGAGCTGCGGCATGTAGAAGGTGGACGTGACGAAGTAGCCGGAGGCGGGATCGATCCAGAAAGCGCCGTTGGCGGCAGCACCGGCGGGGAGGATGGCGGCGCGATCTTTTAAGGAGACGCCGTAAACTTTGGCCTGGCCCTGGGTAGCGAGGCGGAGCTCATCGCCGACGGTGGAGGCGAGCAGATTGCGGGGCGAGGAGCCGGTGAGGTATTTGGCGGCGGTGGGCGGAGCGCCGGGCTGATTGGCGGGGATGCTGGAGTCGGGTTCGCCGACCAGCCGGTAGCGCTCGTCTTCGACGGAGGAGACGGGGCGATCCTGATTGCGGGAGAGGTCCCACCAGTCGTTGGAAGAGATGCCGTGGCCGTCGGTGTAGGCGCCGGTGCCAATGCTGGCATGGCCAGGGGCGGTCTTGGTGTTGGCGTAGTCGTAGTAGCAGTCGGGGAAGTAGGCGCCCTTCTGCAGGAAGAGGTTGAAGCCGTGGTTTTTGAAGTCGGCGCGCCAGCGGTCGAGGTAGTCGCCGCGGAACTGGTCGATGACGAGGATGATGGCGAGNNTGGGGTGGTCGTTGTAGGCGCTGGGGGGCGGCGGGACTTCTTTCGCAGCGCGAGCGGCGGCGTGGCGCGCGGTGGTGTGCGTGTCGGCGGGCGTGTCGGCGTGGGATCGGGCGAAGGCGAGAGGAGCGGCGAGAGCGAAGACGAGAAGGCAGGCGGGGAGACGTCGGATCATCATGTTCAGCGTATAGGGTAAAGCGTTTCGATTAAAGAATGGTAGCCGCAGAAGTAACGGGCGAAGCGGCGAACAGGGGGCAGAGAAGCGAGCGGGGAGGGGCGAAATCCCGCTTGGTTGTTCACAGGGGGCGCGGACAACCGGACTGGTGATGCGGCCATCTCGTCAGATGGGTCCCCGGATTCAAGGCGATGACCGTAGCCGTCCACCCTTCCGCAAAGATCAAACGCCGGATTCACGTCACAGAGGCGGTCACCGCTGCTGCGATCGGGCTGGCGATGATCGCCGTGCATCTGATGTTCTTCTTCTGGCCGTTCCGGTACCGGCAGGTGCAGCCGCTGCTGCAGCAGGTGTTCGAGAGCAAGGTGGTGGTGGGCCATTATCATCGGACCTATTTTCCCCATCCCGGATTTGTCGCAGAGGGCGTTACGTTTTACCGGCACGGGGATACGCGGATTCCGCCGCTGGCGAAGGTGGAGCGGATGACGGTGGAGGGGCAGTGGGGGATGCTGCTGTTTCATCCGCACCTGCTGTATGAGATCCGGCTGGAGGGTCTGCACGTGCAGATTCCGCCCGCGGGGACGAAGGCGCGGGGAATGGACTTCGACAACGGCGTGGTGGACACGTCGGAGTCGAAGCTGAAGGTCGAGACGATTTGCGCGGATGGGACGGTGCTGGATTTCCTTCGCAAGGGGGACAGCCCGATCCGGTTCAACTTTCCCGCGCTGCAGATTCACGATCTTGAGGCGGGGCGTCCGATGGACTTCTCGCTGCAGGTGATGACGCCGGGACCGCAGGGAACGGTGAAGGCGAAGGGCGCGATGGGACCGTTCCGGACGAACAGCTACGGGACGACGCCGCTTTCGGGGACTTACGAACTGGAGAGCGCAGACTTGAGCCGGTTGCAGGGACTCGCCGGGCATGCGCAGGGCGGTGGCCGGTTTACGGGAACGTTCTCACGGATTGGGGTCGACGGGACGGCGGCGATTCCGGATTTTCGCGCCGGGAACGCGCACACGGTCCGTCTGGATTCAGAGTACAAAGCGGCGGTGAGCGGCCTGAGTGGCGATGTGCAGATCGAGAGCGCGCAGGTTAAGACCGGAAGCAGCGTGATCACGGCCAACGGAACGATTGCGGGATCGCCCCGGCGCGTGGCGGTGACCTTTGCGGCGCAGGGCGCCGAGGTGCAGGATCTGCTGCGGATGGTGGAAACGGCTGAGCCCCAAATGGCGGGCAAGGTGAACTTCAACGCGGACGCGCAGTTCATGGCGGGGCCGCAGCGTTTTCTGGAGCGACTGCAGCTGAAGGGCGACGTGGTTGTAGCCGGGATGCGGTTTGTGGATGCGAAGAAGCAGCAGACCATGGACGCGTTCAGCGCGCGGGTGCGGAAGGATACCCCGGGGGACGCGAAGCCTGGTGATGCGCCGGCGGTGGCACTGGCGGCGCGTTCCGAGACGCGGTTCGATCATGGCATGGCGTATTTCCCGGAGATTCGGGCGGACCTGCCGGGTGCAGACGCGCATTTGCGGGGAACATTCAATTTGCTGAACACGCACATTCATCTGACGGGGAATGTGGCGCTGGAGCAAGGGATTTCGCATGCGGCGACGGGCTGGAAGGCCGCTGTGCTGAAGCCGCTGAGCCCATTCTTCAAAAAGAAGAATGGCGATGCGGTGGTGCCGATTGAGGTGACAGGGACGACGACGAAGCCAAAGCTTGGGGCGGATATCTTCTAAAATCAGCCGGTAGCCGGTAGCGGGTCGCTGTAGCTAAGCGGCGGTCGGCGGTTCCCTTTTTTAACGAATCTTAGCTTAAGACAGCGCCTTCTCCAGGGGCATCTCTGGGGCACCGGCGCTTCGTTGTCACCGACGGTC
>PMAM01000067.1:2893-8776 GCA_003152595.1 Acidobacterium sp. | reverse complement strand
GGCCAGGACGGAAGTGACCTCCGCGCAGAAACCACACTTGCCGACCTCACGCTCCGCCGATTTCTGCCGAAAGGAAAAAGCCCCGCACCGGAAAGTGCGAGGCTTGCTCCTCACAAATAAGAAGTCTCTAACGACCGCGCCCGCCACCGCCGTGGAATCCGCCGAACCCACCGCCACCATGGAAGCCACCGAATTCACCGCCGCTCCGGAACGCGCCCCCCCGGAAGCCGGCGAATCCGCCATGATTGATCGGGCGCCCATAGAACCCGCCACCGTAGAATCCGCCCATGTATCCGAACGGATAGAAGCCCCACCCGAACGGGCTGTAGAACGGAGACGGCCCCAGGAACGTGTAGTCGAACATCCACGGATCCCAGTACCATCCCGGCGCGTAGCCTTCTCCATACTGTGCTGCCAGCTGGTTATTGGCCTCGGCCAAATAATCCGAGCGGAGGCTGCTCCAGCGGTACAACCCGCTTTGTTCCGCCTGGTCCTTGTCGAACTTCGCCGCCTTCTGGCTCGGACCCTCGGCCAGATTCAGCTCGTGCCCGTCCTTCACCATCGTCCAGTGTCCATTGCCCTTCGACACCGCTGCTTCACCGTCGAATACCTTCACCGTCCCGTCATCGGCGTTGAACTCATAGAGCCCGGTCTTGACCAGCTGCACCGGAACGTTGTTCTCGACGATGTGAATATCGTTCTGTTTAAACAGCTGATCCACTTCCACCGCCGCCCGCCCGTGTTCTATCGCAACAGCCGTATCGGTCAGATTCGGCGACACCATCTTCGCCGCGCTGTTCTGTCCGAGCCGGAGAAACACCCCCGGCGTCAGCAGGACTTCCGCGTGGCCGCTGGTTGTCGAAATCGTTTGACCCGGCTGGAGCGTGGCCGAACCAACGGCACGCTGACCCACAGCCTGCCCATTTAGTTGGGCCGATCCTTCCACATAATTCAAAGTCCCTGGCACGGCAGGGTTCGGGGCCGGAGCATTCTGGACATCCAAAGCAAAAAGTGCCGATGCGAACAGAGCCGCCAGAGCCGAAACTGCAATTGTCTTAAGCCTTGGCATATATCGTATTAACTCCCTAATCATTAGACCCGGAAGAGGGCAAAAGGACTCGGAAGTGGTCAGACCATGGCTGTGCCCGCAAGTCAAGGAATCAATGTGACTTGCAGGACACAGCAAGACGCGCGAGTCTCACCGTCAGAATCGGACGGCGTTCGCGTCTAAGCGTTGTACGTCCCCGACGACACGCGCCCGCCGCGCCCCGTCCAGTTCGTGTGGAAGAATTGTCCACGCGGTTTGTCCACGCGCTCGTAGGTATGGGCTCCGAAGAAGTCCCGCTGTGCCTGCAGCAGATTCGCCGGCAGCCGCGCCGTCCGATAGCCGTCGTAGAAGGCCAGCGCCGTCAAAAACGCCGGAGCCGGCACGCCGAGCGCAATGGCCTTGACCACAGCCTTGCGCCACGACGCCTGATACTCGTTCAGTACGCCCGCAAAGAAACTGTCGAACAGAAGACTGTGCAGCTGGGGATTCTTGTCGTACGCCTCTTTGATTTTGCCAAGGAACCGGCTGCGAATGATGCAGCCCCCGCGCCACATCAGCGCAATGCCGCCCATGTTTACGCGCCAGCCGAAATTCTTCGCCGCCTCGCGCAGCAGCATATAGCCCTGCGCGTACGAGATGATCTTCGAACAGTAGAGCGCCCGCCGCACGTTCTCGATAAAATCTGCGCGATCGGCCGTTGCGGCCTGGCCTGTTGGTCCGCTCAGAATTTTCGAGGCTTCGACCCGCTCTTCCTTGATGGCCGACAAACACCGCGCAAACACTGACTCGCCGATCAGTGTCACCGGCATGCCCAGATCGAGCGCGCTCTCCACTGTCCATTTGCCTGTGCCCTTCTGTCCGGCCGTGTCGAGGATCTTATCGACGATGGGCGTGCCATCCTCGTCCTTCTTCGCGAAGATCTGCGAAGAAATCTCGATCAGATAACTATCCAGCTCGCCCTTATTCCACTCCGTGAAAACCCCCGACAGCTCATCGGGCGTCAGGTTCAGCGCATGCTTCAGCTGGTCGTAGGCCTCACAGATCAGCTGCATGTCGCCGTACTCGATGCCNNTCGTCCACCTTCGCCGCAATCGACTGGAAGATGTCCTTCACGTGCGGCCATGCTTCCGGATTGCCGCCCGGCATGATGGACGGTCCGAAGCGCGCGCCTTCTTCACCGCCCGACACGCCGGTCCCGATGAACAGGATCCCCTTCCCCGCCAGGTCTTTCGTGCGCCGGTTCGAATCCGTGAACAGGGAATTGCCGCCATCGATGACGATGTCGCCCTGGGAGAGAAACGGCAGCACGTGATCGATCATCTGATCGACAGTGTCGCCGGCTTTGACCATCAGCATCACGCGCCTTGGGCTCTTCAGCAGCCCCACGAACTCCTCGATCGAGTGCGCGCCGGTGACCTGCGTGCCCTTCGCCTCATTGGCCAGAAAATCGTCCACTTTGGACACGGTGCGGTTAAACACTGCCACCTTGAAACCGTGATCGTTCATGTTCAGGACAAGGTTCTGGCCCATCACCGCAAGACCAATCAGGCCGATGTCACACGTTGCTTCTGGCATATCACTCCCTCAGCAGGAAACTTCCCTGCGCGATTCTGCGCTTTTCGAGCAGGATAAACCAGCGGTCCGACCTCGCGTCCCGGAAGCTGGTGCCCTCGGCAACGAAGTAACGTGACCATCGCGAAGAGAAATCGCAATCCTTCGAAAAGCCGTGCGATTCGCATGGCATCCTTTCTTCGAGATGGTTGGCAAGCCGATCCTGTCGATTGTGTTCCCGTAGTCGCAGGCCAACATTCTCAGTTTGAGATCACAATCTGTGATCTCAAACCAGGAGACAAAATGGCCAGGCGGAGCGCCCCCGCAGTGAGACCGACTGAGAGTCAGATTCTTCTTGTTCGAGGCCACAAGGTCCTGATCGACTCCGACCTGGCGGCACTCTATGGCGTCGAAGTCCGGGCTCTCAATCAGGCGGTCAGGCGGAACAGGAATCGCTTCCCCCCAGACTTTGTCTTCCGGCTGACAGCGAAGGAGAACGGCACTTTGAGATCACAAACTGTGATCTCAAACTCCAGCAGGATCCGTGGCGGTCGCCGCTATCTGCCTTACGTTTTTACCGAGCACGGGGCCATTATGGCCGCGAGTGTACTCAACTCCGCGCGTGCGATCGAGGTGAGCGTTTTCGTGGTGCGTGCATTTATCCGTTTGCGCGAGACGCTCGCTGCGCACAAGGTGCTCGCCGCCAAACTATCCGAGCTGGAGCAACGACTAGAAGCGCATGATGCCTCGATCGAGGACATCATCGACGCCATCCGCGCGCTTACCGCGCCGCCGGTGAAGCCCGCCAGACAGATCGGCTTTCGCCCCCAGATGGCCACAAGACCAAAGCTGCTGAAGGCGGGGAACGCATAGCAAAGGCGCGAAGAGACCCGGATAATCTTTCGAGCACGGGCCGAACGGTCTCGATCACAGGTCAGGAACCGATTTCCCAGGATCAATACCCCGCCGCCTCCCCATAATGATGCCGGTGGTCCTGCCCGCCCTCCAGCTCGCGCGTCTTCTGATCCACCGCGATGCACTCGCCGTCGGACCAGTGCCCGCTCACGCGCACGTTGTATCCCATCGTCTTCAGCCCATCGAGCGTCGTGGACGAAAACCCCGGTTCCAGAAACAGCACGTCCGGCAAATATTGATGGTGAAACCGCGGCGCATCCACCGCCTGCTGGATGTTCAGCCCCTCATCCGCGACGCTGAGGAAGATATTCGCCACGGTGGTGATGATGCGACCGCCGCCCGGCGACCCCAGCACCATGGCCACCCTGCCATCCTTCAGCACGATGGTTGGCGTCATGCTCGAAAGCGGCCGCTTGCCCGGCGCGATCGCATTCGCCGGCCCCTGGATCAGGCCAAACATATTGGGCACGCCCTGCTTCGACGCAAAGTCGTCCATCTCGTCGTTCAGCAGAAACCCCAGCCCCGGCACTGTCACGCCGGATCCGTAGCCGCCGTTCAGCGTCGTCGTCACGGCTACCGCATCTCCTGCCGCATCCATCACCGAGTAGTGCGTTGTGTCCGCCGCCTCCTGCCGTACATCGGCCATGGTCGGGGCCGGCGGCAAAAAACCCGCTGGCCGCTCAAGCGAAGCCGACGCGCTCGCGTGATCCGCCTCAATCGACTTGCGCCACGCTTCGCCATAAGCGTTGCTGATCAGCCGCTCCACCGGAATCTTCACGTAATCCGGATCGCCCAGATAATTCGACCGGTCCATGTACGCCCTGCGAAACGCCTCGGTGATCAGGTGCATCTCCGGCGCCGTCCGATCGCCGAGCGGCCGCAACGCATATCCATCGAGAATGTTCAGCATCTCAATCAGCGCCACGCCGCCTGACGACGGCGGCGGCGCGCTCACCACCACGTATCCGTGATACGTCCCCGTCACCGGCGCGCGCTCCTTCACTGAGTAGCGCGCCATGTCCTCCGCGGTGATCAGTCCGCCGCCCTTCTGAACCGCTTCCGCAATCTGCTTCGCCATCGCGCCGCGGTAGAAGTCTTCCGGGTTCTTCGCAATCTGCCGCAGCGTCTCGGCCAGTTCCGGCTGACGAAAGACCTCGCCTGTCTGGTAAAAATCTCCGTCCCGCTGAAAGATCTTTCGCGACGCCGGAAAGCCCGTCAGGATCTTGTCGTGCATCTCCCCGGCTTCCTCGTCGCTCAGCACAAATCCATCCGAGGCCAGCCGAATCGCCGGCGCCATCGCTTTCGCCAGCGTCAGCTTCCCGTACTTCTTCTCCGCATACACCAGGCCTGCCACGGCGCCCGGCACTCCAATGGCGCGATACCCCACGATGCTTGCGTGGGGAATGACGTTCCCCTGCGCGTCGAGATACATGTTCGTCGTCGCCGCCAGCGGCGCCTTTTCGCGATAGTCGATGAAGAGGTTCCGCCCGTGATGCTGGTGCACCAGCATGAACCCTCCGCCGCCGATGTTGCCCGCCACCGGGTGCACCACGGCCAGCGCGAACCCCACCGCCACCGCCGCATCCACNNACCGGCTGCTCGCTCATATACGGGATCGCACTCCGGCCCGCATCGTCGGAAGCGGCATCCTGAATGGGTTTGGCATTCTGCGCCGCAACCGGGAGCGCGAACCCGGCAAGGAGACAAGAAACTGCCGGCCAACAAAGAAGACCGTGCTGACGAAATCTCATAGGGCGGGAAAGTGACACGATTTGAGAATTGTAAGCCCCGCAAACGCCGTTCATCTGAACGCTATCCGCTGTTCGCCAACCGCTGCAGCATTGACCCCCCTGACCCCCGCGCTTAGACTGAAGGGCAGTCCATCCGTCCAACGTATATATGTCGTCACGTTCCCGCCATTTTCCTCTTCTGCTCCTTGTCGCGGGATCGCTCTCCGCCGTACCCTGTCTCGCGCAGCAGAGCCAGGCTCCCGGGTCCTCCAGTTCCAGCCAGGTCCCGGGTCTCAACCCCACCCAGATTCCGTCCCGCATCGAGCCGCCACCCGAGCAGAAGCTCTCGACCGCGCCCGCCCTCATCGATCCCGCCGGACCCGATGTCAGCCTCGAAACCAGCGAGGCGATGTTCGACATCGGTGCGGCCCTCAATGCCTGCGGTTATGACCGCGGCCTCGACGAATCGGAGCCCGTCCGAAAAACCGTTCGCGACGAGATCAATGCCGCCATGCAGGCGTCGGCCGATGCCCGCGACGACCGCGATAAGCTCTGCCTCTTTATCGATCAGCATCGCACCGACAACGACGCACGCACCCTCGCCCAGTACGTCTCGCTGGCGCTCTACCTTACGCCCCC
>PMAM01000067.1:0-2830 GCA_003152595.1 Acidobacterium sp. | reverse complement strand
AAGATGCCCGCCTCGTCGTACAGCGGGCGCCACTTCCTGGTGGTCATCGAGCCGCTCTTCTCTCCGGCGGAAACCAACGCCCGCGTGTACGGCTCGGACTACGTCGTGGTCGCGTCACCCCATAACGAGCAGATCTCCATGGATCTGGTCCGTCACGCCTACCTGCATTACGAAATCGAGCCCCTTCTCTACCAGCGAGCCACTTCCATGGAACGCCTCATGCCGATCCTGCGCGCGGTTGACGACGCCCCGCTCGATTTCGAATTCAAGAACGACATCGTCGCGCTGGTCATCGAGTGCATGATCCGCGCCATCGAAGCGCGCACCATGAACACCGGCATTGCCGACGTCCACGTGCCCACCAACCTGCCGCACAGCGAGACCGAGCAGTACGAGCAGGCGCGCACGGCCGCTCAGCAGCGCCAGGAAGCCGTCCGCCAGCAACGCGTCAATCACGACATGACGCAGGGCTACGTGCTCACGCAGTACTTTTACGGCGAGCTCCGCGGCTTCGAGAAGAATCCCGAGAGTCTCAACGAGGCCATCGGCCCCATGGTCTATGGCATGGACACCAGCGTCGAAACGCACCGCGCCCGCGAGATCACCTTCGACGCTCACGGCGAAGGCGACATCATGACTCGTTCGCCGCAGCGCCCGCCGCAGCAGAAGGAACTTGACGTCGCCGAGCTGAAGCTCATGAAGGGCGACGTGGCCGGCGCCGTGCAGCTCGCGCAGAAAGCCCTCGACACCCGCACCGGCGATGCTGGTCAGGCCGACTTCATCCTCGCCCGCGCGGACCTGATGAACGGCAAGATCGACGATGCTGAGACCGCCTTCCGCAACACTATCGCCGCCAGTAAAAATCCACGCATGGTGGCCTGGTCGCACATCTACATCGGCCGCATTCTCGATGTGAAGGAACAGCGCGACGACGCTCTGACCGAATACCGCGCCGCGCTCGCCAGCCGCGACGGCCAGCCCGACACCAAATCCGCGGCCGAAGACGGCATCAAAAAGGCCTTCGCGCTGCCGCAACACGACGAGTCGCCGGACGAGAGCAGCGATCAAGCGCCTGCGAAGACACCAGCGCCCTCGAATCCGTCTCATCCGCAATAATCGCTCTGCAATAATCATTGCAGCGGCCCGCGCATGAAGTTTTCCGCACACCCCTCCATCGACGCGTCCCCACCGGCCGATCCAGCCATCGTCGATGCTCCGGCGATCGACGCACTTCAGGCCCTGCTCAACCATCGCTTTGTCCGTCCCGAGCTGCTCCGGCGCGCTCTGACCCACAGCTCTCTCGCCCACGAGCGCGAAGCCGCCGAGCCACAGCGCGAAGACAACGAGACCCTCGAGTTCCTCGGCGACGCCGTCGTGGGAATGGTGGCCGCCGAGCACGTTTTTCGACTCTACCCCGAGCTCTCCGAGGGCGACCTGACCCGTCTGCGCGGAGCGCTCGTCAGCCGCCGTCATCTTGCCGACGTTGCCTCAGGCCTCGACCTCGGCCGCTTCCTGCTGCTCGGCCGTGGCGAAGAGCGCAGCGGCGGCCGTACGAAGACCGCGCTGCTCGCCAACGCCATGGAGGCTGTCATCGGCGCCATCTATCTTGACGCCGGCCTCGAAACTGCGCGCGCCCTCATCGACACGCGTGTGATCGCGCCGGTGGTCGCCAGCCTGCGCGAGCAGCTTGCTGCGCGCGGCGGCATGGGCGATTTCAAGTCCGTCCTGCAGGAACTCCTTCAGGCTCGCAAACAGGGCCAGCCCGTCTACCGCATCGCCGCTGAAACGGGTCCCGACCATCGCAAGCGCTTCTGCGTCGAAGTCCGCGCGGCCGGCGCGGTGCTCGCCGAAGGCGAAGGTCGCACCCGCAAGCACGCCGAGCAGGCTGCCGCCCGCCGCGCGATCGACAAACTCCACGAGAACCCAAACGCCGCGGAGCCTCAACCATGAGCGCTCCTCCCCAACCAGGCGCCGGGCCCGTCAGGGAGATTCCTTCCCACCACGACTCCTTTGCAACGCCGCCTCCGAAGTCCCGCCGCAAGCTCGTCCTCTTTCCCGGCGTCATGGAGATGGCGCGCTCCCTGCTCGTCGTCCTCGTCATCGCGCTGTTCATCCTTACCTTCATCATTCAGCCCTTCCGCATTCCGTCGGAGTCCATGGAGCGCACGCTGCTGGTCGGCGATTTCCTCCTCGTCAACAAGATGGCTTTCGCGCCCGCTGGCCGCTGGAGCTGGCTCCTCCCTTATCGCACCGTCCAGCGCGGCGACATCATCGTCTTCCACTTTCCGCCCGATCCGCCCGAGCACGTGGTCAAGCGCGTGGTCGGCCTTCCCGGCGACCATGTCCACCTGCAAAACGGCCTTGCCTGGGTCAATGGCCAGCCTGTCGACGGGCCCTCGGTGGTCTTCGAGCCCGCTTACCCCGACGACTTCCGCGACAACTTCCCCACCGAGCTCTACACCGACCCCGGCGTCGACGCGCACTGGTGGATGCAGATGCGCACCGATGTCCGCGAAGGCGATCTTGTCGTCCCGCCCGACAGCTACTTCGTCCTCGGCGACAATCGCAACTTCAGCCGCGACAGCCGCTACTGGGGCTTCNNGTTCGCTGAGGATAGCTGGAACTCTGATGGCAGAAGTCGAGGAGCAGCACCCGTCGAAGCATAAGCACGAGGAAACCCCGCTCGAGGCCTTCGCCTCCATCTGCGGTGTTCTCGCCGTCGGTCTCTTCGTCCTCACGTTCATCTTTCAGAACTTCGCCATCCCGTCCTCTTCCATGGTCAGGGCGCTGCTGGTCGGCGACCACGTTCTGGTCGATCGCATCACCCTCG
>PMAM01000002.1 GCA_003152595.1 Acidobacterium sp. | reverse complement strand
CGCGAAGGGTGGTCGGCTGGAAGCTGGATCGAACCCTGACCAGCAGGCTGGCCATCGAAGCCCTGCAGGGGGCGATCGAATCGCGACGGCCGCTTCCGGGTCTGGTGCATCACTCGGATCGCGGAGTCCAGTATGCCTCGGCGGAATATGTCGCGATCCTGACCAGCCACGGCATGCTTCCGAGCATGAGCAGGCCGGCGAATCCGTACGACAACGCCAGCTGCGAGAGCTTCATCAAGACCCTGAAGCGGGAGGAAATCTACGCCAACGAGTACGCAGATCTGGAACACCTGCGGGCTCACGTGCAGGAGTTCATCGAGCGGTATTACAACCAGCAGCGACTGCACTCCGCCCTTGGTTACCGCACGCCCGACGAGTTCGAAAGAAAAACCAGCAGCGCCGGAGAGGCAGAGTTACACTCTCCGACAGTCATGTTCTGGCCGGGAAAACCGGAAAATCTTCCGACAGGGAGTCTGGGGAAAGGGACTCAAACGCCGTCCCTTCCCCAGACCCCATCCCCGCTCGGAGAATCAACGAGATGACGTTCGCAGATGCACAGTGTCGCAAGCTGTATCAGGACGAATATGTCGCACGTGAAGGGTTCAAATCGAAAACGGCTGCGTGTGTAGCAACAGCAAACTGTCTCAGTGAAGGGGTTCACTCTACCCGGGTGTAGTCGAATTTGTAGCTGCCAGAGCCTCCGAGAACATCACGAAGCTACAGAGACCAACAAGGCGGCTGCAACAGGCTCAATTCAAAGCACTTGCGATCATCAAATATCAACAGCTTTCAACATGCGTTGGAACGCGGTTCGGGACCAGGTTCTCTACCCAAAACTCCTCCTTTAGCATCAACAAGATACAAGAACAGGTTGTTGAACCTGGTGGATTCGTGAGGAATTCGCAGCTACATTATCATCTACAGTTCCTTCAGAGCCGCCCAAAGCAGTCGCGTAAGTGATTGTTTTCTGTAGATTACGGTGAGACGATTCGTCAGTCGGCCACCTGGGTTTGCACCAGGCGGTCTTCGTTCAAAAGTGCCGGTTCCAAAGAGGCACCGCGTAGAACCATCAACCGGGCTTGAGGAGCCAAATTCGGACCGAGACGAGTTGACTGCAACTTGCACCCGGCGAAGACTGACATTCCGTATGGTTCAGAAATACCGGGGCCGATCAGCGGCGAGCGAATACTCAAACAACCTTTTGCTGCGCGCCGCATAAGTGACCCTCAAGGAACGCAGCTGCCGCTTCTGGTGCCGTGCGAAACACCACCATCGGAAGGCTTAAGCGGCGCTCTGCAACTACCGAACATATAAGGCAGAGCAGGACCGCACGAGGACGGACGCAGCTAGCTGATGATTGCATCCTGCAGGGCGGGTCCGGGCAGAATTCCCTCCGAATCGGAAATCGGGCGGCAGGAGTCTCTCTTGATGAGTTCGGTAGGCACAGTCACTCGCTGGTATTCCTGGCTCGGATTGCCGATCCGGTTCACCAGTAGTTCCACCATCTGCTTTCCCAACTGCTCGGGAAACTCGCGAATCGTGGTCAGGGCCGGGTAAAGCCATGAGCCTATCGTGTCGTCACAGCCCACCACGCTGATGTCGTCTGGAATCTCCAACCTGCTGTCCCTGAGGCCCTTGTACACACCGTGGGCGGTGGGGTCGTTGCCGGCAAAGATGGCGGTCACAGGGTCGCCCTTCGCCAGCAGCGACTTCGTTCCAAGGTATCCAATCTCTACTTCATCTTCAGAGTCGACAGAGTTAGACCGCGGCGTCAGCCCCGCTTCCTCCATGCCGCGCCGGTAGCCCTCGTAGCATCGGGCGAACCAGGGAAGCCGGAGGTTACCGACAAACCAGATATGGCGGTGACCGAGGCCGATCAGATAGCGGGTCGCATCGAGCCCTCCCTGGATGTCGTCGGAAAACACCGCATCGTAGCCGGACAGATCGGCTTCCCCCATGATGTTGTTTCCCAGCACCACAAACTGGAACCCCTTGCTCATCAATAACTTAAGAAGATCGGTGGAGTTAGTACCCGCGAGTAGCACGCCCCGTACAATGTCGTGCCGTTTGACAACGGTCGGCAGGTGAAGTTCCCTGCCCGATACCTGCAGCGGATAATTCGACGATTGGAAGATCAGTTCCCAGCCCCGTGAGGCGCAGTGTGCCTCCGCGCCCAGAAGGATGTTGGAATGGAATGCATGCTGCATGGGACGGTTGCTGAGCAGAAAGGCCAGTGCCTTTGTCTTGTTTCGTTCGGACAAGTCAATGTCCAGTTCCGAAACCGCCGCCAACACGCTTCTGCGTATCGCGGGATCCACGCGGCTGTTGCCGCTCAGGACACGCGAAGCGGTTGCAATACTCACATGAGCTGCCGAAGCAATCTCCCGGAGGCCCGGTTTGCTCTTTCCAGTGTCCTTCTTGCTCACGCTTCTTTACGCTTCCATCCTGGTTTCATTGCGATGCAAAACATGAGTTGCCCTGCTTCAGAACCCCATGGTAACTCCCTGTGTGGACCGCAGCCCGCAAACGCCTGCTTTCTAGGGCAATTGTCCTTTACAAGGAAGATACAGAAAATTTTCGTGATGTGCAATGAATGTGCCGTCTCCGGCGCCACGAGGGCTCGAAGGGGCACGACTTCGCTCCGAACGGATGCTAGCGTCCAAACTGGAGCTGCTCCTCAGGCTTGACTCGGAAGTAAAGTATTTAAAACAAATGGTGTACTGTCAATCTCGGCGGGCTCACCTCGTGCCTGCCGCGTCCTATCTCAGGATGCATTGCAAGCCTTGTGTCACGAATCGCGAGTTTGTTCCACTACACCTCGCGAGAAAATTTTCCTCGCTTTAGAGCAAGTTCTCTTGCTTTGTGCAATTCATTAATGCTAGATTGCGTACAAGTTCGATCAAGGCACGCTAAGAGGCCTTCTCTACACATCGTTTTTGCTTTTCTTTACCAGCTTCAACACTGAGATTTGCCGTCAATCACGCGGATTGCTCTTTAGCCCGCCGGGTCTCACATCTGGACTCTGATACGCGTTGTCGCAGCGCAGCATCCCTGCGCTGCGCACGGGAGTCGTGTGTCATTGCTCGCCAGTTTCTCGTTGCAGAACACAAATGGAAATTGCAGGAAAAATCCCCGAGGAGGCACCTATGAAGAAAGTCCATCAAAGCTGGATCTGGCTCACATGTCTTCCACTGGCTTCCTTAGCGCTGTTGTTTGCGGTTACCGGGGCTGCGCCAGCAGCCGCACAGATCACCACGGCGCGACTGAGCGGCATGGTGGCCGATCAGTCGGGCTCCGCAGTGGCCAGCGCGGTGGTGTCTGTCCAGGAGGAACAAACCGGTTACAGGCAGACGGTCAAGACGAGCACGTCGGGTGAATACATCTTTCCCAGCCTGCCCGTGGGCAATTATGTACTCACTGTTGATATGGCAGGCTATTCCACCTATGTGCAGAAAGGAATTGTACTGGCTGTCAGCCAGGCCGCCACGAGCAATGTCGAGTTACATGTAGGTTCGGTCTCCGAACAGGTTACGGTGACTGCCGATGCATCGCTGGTGACCACAGATTCCCCCACTGTTGGGCAACTCATCAATCAGCAGAGCATCGTCACGATTCCGCTGAACGGTCGCGAGGTGCAGCAACTGGTCTTCCTCATTCCCGGTGCGACCAATGTAACTACGCAGAATTGCGGCGCCAACTGCGAAGGCGGAACATTTCCCGGCGAGCAATATGCAAAGGTGAATGGGGGCGGATCGAACGGCGTATCTTATTTGCTGGATGGCGTGGATTTCAACGACCCCTATATTAACGCCAATCTGCCTTTCCCAAATCCCGACGCGGTGCAGGAGTTCAATCTCGACACCAACAACATGAGCGCCGCTTACGGTAATGCGACGGGTGGCATCGTGAACGTGGTCAGTAAATCCGGCACTAACCACATTCACGGAAGCGCATTTGAGTATGTACGCAACTATGCATTGGATGCCACCAACTATTTCGCCACATCGCCCGATCCACTGAAGCAGAACCAGTTCGGCGGCAGCATCGGTGGTCCGGTCCTGAAGGACAAGCTTTTCTATTTCGGCTCTTACCAGGGCACGCGCACCAGCACCTCTAACAACGGCCAGGTGCAGTTTGTGCCCACCATGGCGGAACGCGGAGGTGACTTTTCCGACCTTCTGCCTGGCACTCAGCTCATCGACCCCGTCTCTGGAGCCCCTTTCAAGAACAATCAGATTCCCACCGCTCGATTCAGCCCTGTCGCTACATACATCCTGCAACATGTTCCGCTGCCAAACGGTCCGGGGCGCCAATTGACCTTCAACGGATCGCCGCTTGAACAGAACACCGACGAGTACCTTATCAAGGGCGACTACAACATCGGCAAGCATCACATAACCGGGCGCTACTTCCAGGTGAATTACAACGTTCCCATCTTTGTGCCTCCCTCCACCAACATCCTCGAGATCGATACCAACCCTGCGCAGAAGCTCACGCTTAAGAACATCGGAGTCGTCGACATCTACACCATCAGTTCGAAGTTCCTGCTGAGCAGCTACTTCGGCTACACCAGCCAGGCAGGAGAGAGCCTTTCCAACATTCCCTTCAACTGGAATCAGGCCGGAGTGAATATTGCCGAGCCTCCGAGCGCTTCAGGCGGCGTGGGCCCGGGTTTTGATCTGAGCGTTTCGGGCGGCGTGGCTATCGACGGCAGCCACTACGGAAACTTCACGCGAGGCGATTGGTCCCTGCGCGAGTCAGCTAACCTGATTCGGGGCAAGCATTCGATCCAGTTCGGCGGCGAGGCCTTGCACATCAGTACTCCAATGGCAAACGAGTATGAGCAGGACGGAGTCTTCGGATTCTCCAACAGCCTCTCCGGCGATAACACGGTGGACTTCATGCTTGGCGCTGTCTCCAACTTCACGCAGGCCGGCGGACTTTACCTCGACTTCACCGGCATCAACTGGAGCACTTTCATCCAGGATGACTGGCGTGCGACACCGCGGCTTACGGTGAGCGGCGGGCTGCGCTGGGATCCGTTCTTTCCCTATATTGACAGCCTGGGCCGCGTAGCCTGCTTTCAGCCGGGCATGCAATCAACCCGCTATCCCAACGCGCCGAAGGGACTGCTGTTTGGCGGCAGCAATCATGATGCGGGTTGCCCCAAGTCCTCGATGGACAACAACCCATCGAACTTCGGCCCGCGGTTGGGATTTGCCTGGCAGCTCACCAATGACGGCAACACCAGCCTGCGCGGCGGAGCAGGTTTCTATTACGAGCCGCCCAACACCGTGGCCTTCCAGGACGTAGTTGGCATTCCGCCGTTTGCTCCGATCGTGTCTCTGACCGATGTGAATTTTTCCGATCCGTATGGAAGCGCCGGGATCGCGAATCCATTTCCTGCAGAGTTCGGGCCCACCAACCCCGGTGCGTCGGCAACCTTCCCGCAGGACATCTCCCTCTACCCCTATTTCTCGCAGCATTTCCGTCTCCCGGTGGTCGTCACCTACAACCTGACGCTGGAGCACGGCTTCGGACAAAGCTGGTTGGCACGCGCAGCGTATATGGGCAGTTCCGGGTCCCACCTGAACGGGACCGGCGATCAGGAGGCCGGGTTGCTTGCAGTTAACCCAGCCGTTTACATACCCGGCCAGTCGACCGAGGCAAATACGCAGCAACGTCGACTCTATCCAAGCTTCGGTCCGCTTTTTGAGCTGGATTCCGAGGTGCACAGCAATTACAACGGCCTGCAGTTAACGCTGCAAAAGCGGTTGGCACAGGGATTTACCTTCTTGTCGAACTTCACCTGGTCCAAGTCGCTCGATGACTTCGGCCCCGGCGGCTCCGGTGGGCACCAGAATCCATCTGGAAGCAATACATGCACTTGCGGCCGGAGATTCGATTACGGCCCCGACACCGGCGATGTGAGCAAGACCTTCAAGCTGTCAGGCAACTACGCGCCGCCCAAGGTCCATGTGAACGGTGCGATTGACCGGATTCTGAATGGTTGGGAACTCAGCGGAGTGGCAACCGAACAGACCGGCTTCCCCTTCACCGTTTACGCTGAGGACGACAATGCATTCAGCAGCATTGGCAACGACCGCGCAGACCTGACGGCACCCAATATAAGCGCAGCCAAACTGAGTTCAGGCCGCTCACACGCTCAGCTCGTTCAGGAGTGGTTCAATCCCAATGTTTTTACAGCCAACGCAATTGGAACCTTCGGAAACTCCGGCAAGAATGTCCTTCGTGGTCCTAGATACTTCGATACCGATATGGCCCTTCTGAAAAGCACGCCGGTGAAGGAAGGTGTTTCGCTTCAATTCAGGGCGGAGTTCTTCAACGCCTTCAACAATGTGAACTTCGGCATGCCAGATTCCGGCCTGACGGACAGTGCATTTGGGCAACTCACCTATGCCATGAGTCCGCGCATTCTCCAGTTCTCGCTCAGGGCCATTTTCTAGCCCCGTTGCTACGCTAAACCCACACTGCGTCCTTGGGGAGCGGGACTTCTCAAGTTCGCTCCCCGGCTTCACTCAATCCGCTTTTTCAGGAAGAGGATTATGCAATCGATCAATAATGGGGTTACACGTTTCACCGCAGGGACTTTGAAGCTGGAGATTCACCCCACTCGAAAGGCGGCAGGCGAAGCTGCCGCTCTTGCCGCAGCGGAAGAACTTTGCCGCCTGGAAAAGCTGGGCGGAGACATCGGAGTCATCTTTGCCACCGGCACCTCACAGCTTGATACGCTTGAAAGCCTGACCTCAATCCCCGGCCTGCCCTGGCGCCGGATGCTAGGATTTCACATGGACGAGTACGTGGGACTGGCTGAAGACCATCCGGCCTCCTTTCGCCGCTACCTGCGGCAGAAGCTGATCCGTCGCGTTCCCATGCGCGACTTTTTCGAAATCAACGGCAACGCTGAAGATATCGAATTGTTCGGCCGCGAGTACATCCGCAGTCTCAATCTCGCCAATCCTCAGCTCTGTCTGCTGGGCATCGGTGAAAATGGCCACCTGGCCTTCAACGATCCTCCGGAAGCCAACTTCGAAGATCCTCTGGCTATCAAGGTCGTTTCGCTTGACGACGCATGCAGGCAACAGCAGGTCTCCGAGGGCTGGTTCGCCAGCCGCGATGAGGTGCCCAGGCAGGCGCTCACACTCACCATTCCGACACTCTTCCACGTCCCCAAGCTCATCGTTTCCGTTCCCGATCGCCGCAAGGCAGAGGCGGTGCGGCGTACTCTCGAAGAGCCTATCGGAACCGAATGTCCGTCAACGATCTTACGCACACATCCTGACGTAACCGTGTATCTGGATGTGGACTCCGCGGCCGAGTTGACCGATGTGCATATGTCTCATTGAGAATCAAGCCTTGGTGGCTTAGGAGTGAATGCAATGCTTGAAAGCGCTAAAGAAGGCATCGACCGACGTACGTTTGTGAAGCAGGCAACTGTAACCGCACTGGCGGCCGGACTCAGCGCCAGATCCTATGCCCGCGTGATGGGTGCAAACGACCGCATTAGGCTAGGCCAGCTTGGCTGCGGCGATCGCAGCCAAGGACATGTGCACATGGTCCAGCTAGCAGCCAAACAGATGCCCGTCGAAACGGTCGCTGTATGCGACATCTGGAGCCTGGCACGAGAGCACAGAGCCGCGCAGGTCAACCGGGCATTCAACAATGCGCCCAAATCCTACAAGTACTCCGAGGAGATGCTCGCAGACAAAGACATCGATGGGGTCATGATCGCCACCGGCGACTTTCAGCACGCCAAGCTGTGCGCCGAAGTGGTGCGAGCGAACAAGGACTGCTACGTTGAAAAGCCCTTTGCCAACGTGCTTTCTGAGGCCATCGAGACGCGCAACCTGGTCAGGCAATCCAAACAGGTTGTGCAGATGGGAACGCAGCACCGCAGTCAGCCCTATCCGCTGGCCGTTCGCGACATCATTCGCTCGGGACGCATTGGCAAGATCGTGCACATCGAGCAGGAATGGAATGTGAATGAGGAGCGGTGGAGATTCAGGCCCGATGACACGGGCAGCTCCAAGGAGATGTTGATGGACATCAATATGGAGTGGAAGCAATGGCTCTACGGCAGAACGTCGGAGCTGCGCGAAGAGGACACGGACTGGAAGCGGTGGCTACTGGGCAAGCCCGATCGCCCCTTCGATCCTCATGTCTATCTCGAATTCCGACTTTATAAGGACTTTTCGTCGGGCATCTTCGACCAGTGGCTGAGCCACGGTTCAGATCTGGTTCACCTGTGGACCGACGAAGCCTATCCGGAAAGCGTAGTCGCGAACGGCGGTGTCTTTGTATGGAAGGACGGGCGCGATAATCCCGATACCTGCGTCGCCGCCGTCACTTATCCTAAGGGCTTTCTCTACACCTACAAGACCATGTTCTGCAACAGCTATCGGAGTTTCTCGCGCATCCACGGCCGCGACGGCACCATCGAGAACTATGGCGGAGAGGGTGCATCCCTGTTTACTGTGACGCGGGAAGGCGGAAGAGCCGAGTACGATCCAACCGATTCGGGGCCGGTTTACACCAAGCTCCCGATCATCGGACCTGCGGGGGACGGCGAGGAAACCGTGCAAGTTCCGGGGGCTCCAACGCCCAACTCCCTGGGTCCGGACGACGATGACACAGGCCATCTGATGAACTGGCTGAAGGCCATGCAAACGCGCACACAGCCCAACGCTACTGTCGAAGATGGCTTCTCCCATGCGCTGGTGTGCATCATGGCGGCGCAGTCCTACTGGAGCGGCAGGAAGCTCTATTGGGATGCCCGCAACGAACAGATCGTCGACCATCCGGTCTAGATCTGGTTCCTCTCATCGCGGCAGCATCCTTAAAACAATTCCTAGCGGAAGTTTAGTCGCCGCCAGGATGCATCGCACCTTCCCCTTGACTAATGAGGTAGCGTAAATGAGACTGACTGCTCGGAATTATGTATTTGCCTTGGCGGCCGCGCTTCCACTCGTTGCTGTACAAGCCTATGGCCAAACGACCCCTGAAACGCTGCAGGCATTGCTCGCGCAGCCAGTGCAACCCACGGATGTGACCGCATTCCAATTGCAGCAGTATCTGAGTCATCGCATCACGCCACTGCCGACGCCAACCACCTCCAGCGAATGGACCGCGCAGGAGGAAAAGCTACGCAGGCACATCCTGGACGACGTTGCTTTTCATGGATGGCCTGAGGCGTGGGTTAACTCCGCTCCCAGCTTCCGTCAGGTAGGTGACACCGAGGTCCGCAACGGCTACCGAGTCACCAAGTTTCTCTACGAAGTTGTACCGGGCCTCGAAGTGACAGCTTATCTATATGAGCCGGACAACGTCTCGGGAAAAGTCCCTGCGATCCTCAATGTCATCGGCCATGAGCCAAGGGGCAACGCAGCCGAATATGAGCAGAAGCGGTGCATTAACTTTGCCAAACGAGGCATCGTCGCCCTCAGTATTGGATGGGTTGGCTTCGGTGAACTGGCCCTAAATGGCGACGCCCACGACGATGCCGCTGCTCTCGACCTGGTTGGATCGAATGCTCTGGGATTCTTTTACCTTGGCATGCGGCGCGGGCTCGATTATCTGGCTTCGATGCCGCAAGTCGACACCACCCGCTTGGGCATGACGGGCCTTTCGGGCGGCGGATGGCAAACCATTGTGCTCAGTGCGCTCGACAAGCGTGTCGCCGTGATGGTCGAGGTGGCCGGCTTCGGATCGTCTTCGTTCAACCTCACCCACCCCGTCGACACCGATGAGATCGAAGAAAACGCCACCGATTTGAACGACGGTTCCGACTATCCTATTCTTGTGGCCATGCGGGCCCCGCGGCCCACTCTTCTCATCCATAACGCGGAAGATGACTGCTGCTTCCGCGCCGCGCTCGTGAAGCCGGACAATTACGACCGAATCAAGCCCTTCTTCAGCCTCTATGGCAAGCCCGGGAATCTTGCCTGGTACGAGAGCAGCGATCCGGGTACGCACAACTATCAACTCGTGAACCGCGAACATGCCTACAGCTTCTTTGCCGAGCAATTCCACATGCCCGCCATCACTGGGGAGATACCCAGTTCCACAGAAGTCAGGACTCCGGAAGAATTCAAGATTGGAATTCCCGCCGATAACCTCACCATCACCGGGTTGGCGCGCAAGCTGGCCGCGTCCATCAATAGGCCGGCTATTCCAAGCGACAGCAGTGCACGCAGCCCATGGGCCAGGGAACAGCGGGAAAAGCTCAAGGAGGTCACGCGCTACAAGCCCGTGACTGTAGTAAGCGCGCACAGAATCAGCGCAACCAAGCACATGGCGATCAGGACATTGTCGTACCGTTTCGACCTGAGCAACGGTCTCAGCGCGACGGGCATCTGGCTCAAGACCAACGATGCCGGCGAAGACGCACCAGCCACCATCGTGCTCAACGACCAAGGCTACCATGTCGCCGGTGCAGCCATATCCTCCGACGTGAATCGCGGCCAACAGGTACTGGCCCTCGATCTCATTTTTAACGGCTTCACTAGCCCACAGATTCCCGATCCAACCGATTGGGAGACGTTGACCTCCAGCCTTGGAGATCGTCCCCTTGGCCTTGAAGCCGCGCAGTTGCTCGGCGTTGCTCATTGGCTCCGAGAAAACAACGCAGGCCGGCCGATTAGCATTGAGACAGACGGCATTCGTTCCGCCGTCATCGCCGCAGTGGCGGCGGCCATTGATCCCGCGGCCTTTTCTTCGGTCACCAGCCATCATGGGATGAAGAGTCTCAGCTATCTGCTTGACACGCCAGTCGCCTTCCGGTCCGCGCCCGATCTGTTCTGTCTCGATCTTTACAGGGACTTCGATATCGATTCCATCGCAGCCATTGCGGCGCCGGTCATGATCCAAAACCTGGAACCAGTTGAAGAGGTTCCGCAGCGATGAATAAGGAATCCAATGAATTTCCCCCAGGGCGCGGCCCCACGGCCCAGGCCACACACACCGGGACGTGTGCGCTGGTGGATCGTCTGGACGCTCTTCCTCTCTACCGTCATCAACTACATCAGCCGCCAGACCTTCTCGGTCCTCGCGCCCCTGATTACCGCACAATACCATCTCACGCACACCGACCTGGCCAAGATCCTTGGCGCTTTTCAGGTCTCCTATGCGGTCACATGGCTTTTGGGCGGCATCTTCCTTGACGCCATCGGCACGCGCATCGGGCTCGCGCTGGCTGTTGTCTTCTGGTCGTTGGTCAACATCTTCACCGGCTTCGCTTCGTCGGTCGTCGGCTTTGCCTCCTTCCGATTCCTCCTCGGCATCGGCGAGGGCCTCAATTGGCCCGGCGCCAGCAAAACCGTGGCCGAGTGGTTTCCCAGCGAGGAGCGCAGCATAGCTGTGGCCATCTTCGACAGCGGTTCCAGCGTCGGAGGAGCCATCGCCGCGCTGGCCATTCCTTTGATCGCAATCGCCCTCGGATGGCGCGCTGCATTCGTTGTCTCAGGGATGCTGGGATTCGTCTGGCTCTTTCTCTGGCTGCGCGCCTATCATCCCCTTGACCGCCATCCACGCGTTTCGCAAGATGAAGCTTCCTTCATCCGCGCAGGCCAGGAAGTCCCCGTCATCTCTGCAGAAAGAGGCGTGAGGCGATGGCTCCAGCTCGTCCGACAGCGCAACGTGTGGGGAATCGTACTGGGCCGCGCTCTCACCGACCCCATTTGGTGGTTTTACGTCTTCTGGCTGCCCCAATATCTGAGCGATGCACGCGGCTTCAGCCTGCAGCGCATCGCACTGTTTGCCTGGATGCCCTTCATTGCCGCCGATCTCGGCAACTTCACAGGCGGCTTCATCTCCGGCTATTGCATTCGCCGCGGTGTCTCCGTGGTGCGTGCCCGTACGTGGGTCTGTGCAGTCAGTTGCCTGCCGATGCTTGCAGGCATTCCCGCAGCCGGAGTTCATAACGTCTACGCTGCGTTGGCGCTCATCTGCTTTGCTTTGTGGGGCTATGCAAGCTGGTCCACCATGGGCCTTACTTTACCCTCCGATCTGTTTCCCCAGGACGTGGTGGCTACGGTCACAGGCCTGAGCGGGCTGGCCGCAGGCCTGGTGGGGTCAGTGTTCACTATCGCAGTTGGAATTCTGGTCGATCGCTTTTCCTACGGACCGGCCTTTTTGATCGCAGGATTATTGCCACTCCTCGCAACCGCATGCTTGCTCTTGCTGATTCGTGCCCCACAAAACGTCCAGGACACGAGAACCGTACATTAAATGGAAGACCATCTGTGACGCAGTTACATGCGAAGTCCCGGTTTGATATGAAAAGCGTGCCTTCACGACAACTTACAGCAGTGTTTGGAGAAGACGACGGCAGCCGGCAATAGCTGAACGAGATGAGTGGCTGATGTAGTCAGGACGACGATTCCCGCGAGCATTCACGGGTATAGAAGTTCACAAAGCGAATGCTGAAGAAGGAGATTCCAGTTGAAGCTTGGCAAGTATTCTGTTGGAACCGGCGATAGGTTTGCGCACCAGGCTAAGGCACAGCTCAGAGCTTGCGTAAAGGCCCTCGAGAGCGGGGTAGAAGTCGTTCCGGTTTGGAATAAATCAAACCGAGAGCACATGATAATCGGCTCCGAAGCCTTGTCAGTGCGGAAGGCTGCAGACGCGGCTGTTCATGCGCTCGGCTGGAATCGTCCGTACTTTGTGGACGCCGACCATATCACTCTCAAAACCGTACACCGATTCGTCGATGCGTGTGACTTCTACACCATCGATGTGGCCGACTGCATCGGCCACGCGGTATCGGAATTCGAAATTGAGAAGTTCGTGAAGCGCTATTCCGCGTTGCGGGGAAAGATCGAGCTTTACGGGACTGATGATACCTTCGAGATCACGACAGAGAGTCTGCGACAGACAGCCCAAAAATATCTCGCAGCTGTACAAAAGGCCGGTGAGGTCTACAGGACCATCCGTGATGCCAAAGGCGAAGCGAACTTCATTCCTGAGGTGTCAATGGACGAAACAGACTGTGCACAGAGCCCTGCCGAGTTACTCATCATTCTGGCGGCGGTTGCCGATGAAGGCATCCCCCTTCAGACCATTGCGCCCAAGTTCAGCGGGCGCTTCAATAAGGGCGTGGATTATGTGGGCGATATTACGCAGTTCGAGCGCGAGTTTGTCCTTGATGTTGCCGCGATCGCGTATGCCGTTGGATATTTTGGCTTGCCGGATAATCTCAAGCTGAGTGTGCACTCCGGAAGCGACAAGTTCTCCATCTACCCCGCGATTCACCGGACCATCACGCGCTTCGGTGCTGGCGTTCACCTCAAGACTGCCGGGACCACGTGGCTCGAAGAACTGATAGGCTTGGCAGAATCTGGGGGTGAAGCGCTGAATCTAGCGAAAGAGATTTATGCAGAAGCCTTTGCGCACTGTGAGGAACTTTGCTTGCCCTACGCCACCGTCATCGATATCGATACTGCAAAGTTGCCCCCTCCGAGCGAGGTCCGTACCTGGACTTCTGAACAATACACTTCCGCCTTGCGACATGTACGCGGAGCACCATCCTATAACAGCAGCCTGCGCCAGTTGCTGCATGTCGGATTCAAAGTGGCAGCTAAGATGGGATCCGGGTATTTGAATATCCTCGAGCGCAACGAGGATGTGATTGCAAAAAACGTAACAGAGAACCTTTACAGCCGCCACATTGTCCCCGTTTTTCTGGGCTCAATTGGAGAGGTCAGTGAGAAGTGATCGGCTCCGCCACCGGCACTCCCACCTCAGCCTGCTTCAGAACAGACGCGATCTGCTCCACGGAAAACTTCTTCTTCTAGGCATTGAATTGGGGCGGAAATTCGTGGGGCTTAAGGCGGACTTCACATCCGTACCTATGGCGCGCCTAGTCACCAACTCCGACTCTGAAAGTGTTGCTCGCTTCCTCAAGAAGACCAGTCGACCAAAGCTGACCTGTCGTCTTGAGCCCAATAATTCGACTATGGAACAAGGGTTCATCTATGCGGTTGCGGATGAGTTGAGAAACACGCTTTAGCTAAACCTCGGTGCGTTGAAAAAGACACACGCTTTCACGCGCCTTGGTCTATGAACAGCGTGATGTGAATGATGGCCTGCCCGGCGAAATATGTGCCATTAGCCGTGAGAGACAAACTGGTATTGATCAGCCCCAATAAATTTCGCAAGTTTCGAACCGTTGTAGTCGATTTTGTAGCTGCCAAAGCATCCAAAACCCACAAAGATCAACAGCGATTGCGATGCAGGCGGTAAGCTATTCCATCAAAAGCGCTTATTTTCACAAATTTTCAACAGATTTCAACAGGTGCTTTAATCTGGTTCGGGACCAGGGGGTCGGAGGTTCGAATCCTCTCTCCCCGACCATTTAAATCAGCAAGATAGGGTTGAGGATGAGGGTTGGTGCCTGCCTGGGGCACCCAAAAGGGGACCCATTTAGAACCCGGTTCGGCGACGGCGACCTCGTGCGCCGCTACCGCCAGGGCGTCGAACAGCTCGATGCCCTTCGCCAACGGCTTCCTCAGCCGTACTTCGCCCTGCTCTTCCAGCAGCGTCAGCTCCGGGAGATCCGCGGCGTGCTCAACGATCTCCACAAGATGGTGCGGGCCGTTTCAAAAGGCCTCGAAAAATGGTGAGCTGCCCCCTCGGTTTAG
>PMAM01000088.1:2955-3202 GCA_003152595.1 Acidobacterium sp. | reverse complement strand
TTGGTGCAGGTGAGCTGGATGGCGGAGTGGTCCTCGAGCAGGGGGATGACGATGTGTCCGGGGTTCTCGAAGGCGCGCGGCTGACGGTCAATGTGGGCGACGCAATAGTTTTGCCCGCGGAGGGCGGCCTGTTTGCACTGAACGCCGTTGACGGTGAGGGAGGCGCAGCGGCGGACGATGTTGCGGTCGGGGTTATAGGGGTTGAAAAGGAGTTCGGGCTCGGAAGCGGTTGGCGTGTCGGACATGG
>PMAM01000088.1:0-2900 GCA_003152595.1 Acidobacterium sp. | reverse complement strand
TGGGGGAGTAAGTCTGCCAGGTTTGTTGAGCCAAGTTGGCTTGTAAGTGGTTATAGGTCAAGGGTCGTTACTTTGGAGTTTGGGCTCGCCTCTTGACAATTTTCGGTTGTGCTAGAGTTTTGCCGTTTTGCCGAATTTCTTGACTAGCCATTCGAAGACGGCTCGCTGCTCTTGTTGCCCGGCACGGCGAATCTGCGACAGAAGCCAGATGGCTGTTGGCTTTTCGTTGGTGATGTTCTTTGCGCCTTGGTTGCAGGTTGAGCAAAGAATGCGCAGGTCAGGGAACCGGCTGCTGGAGTTCAGGCCGTTGTTGGGCATCCAGTCGGCGGAAAACCTAGCGGCCTGGCTGGTGTAGTCGTCCACGTCGCCTGGGCAGAGCCCGCACATCTCGCAATGAAACTCATCTTCATCCGAGAAGCTCTCCTTTACCGACTCCGGAACGGAGGAATCGAAGGAGAGTTGCTTTGTTTGATGGTGCAATTCCGTCATGGCAACATCCTAGCTCGACTCGCGGTCAAGTTCCTGATTTGAGGTGCGGAAGAATTTTCGCCCGTGTCTTGAAATGGGGCATACTCGCGGTAAGATCAAGTGTTCAATCGCAGACGGTGCAGGACGGGGAAGGGGTGAAGTCACCTCGGCACGCAGATGTTCTGGAGAGTATGGCAGCGGACAGATCAGGCAGATATGGCGATCGGTGGTCCCGCGAGGATTTGATCCTTGCGCTGTATTTGTATTGTCAGATTCCGTTCGCAAAGACAAAGGCCAACAATGCTGAAGTTATCCGGCTCGCGAATCTGATCGGAAGGACGCCAGCATCCGTCGCGCGAAAGCTCGGCAACTTCGGCGCTTTCGATCCGTTGCTGGCAGAGCAAGGAATCTCTGGTTTAACCCATACCAGCAGACACGACAGGCAGATTTGGGGTGAGTTTCGCAATCACTGGGACGCTCTGGTCGAGGAAGGTGCGCGACTGCTTTCCGATTCGTCTGCGCCAGCCAGGGGCCGAGAAGATGCGCCGTCAGCACCGGGGGCGGAGGACGAGCAAATCATCGTCAGGCCGACTGGAGCCTCTGAGCGTCGTGCCTCGTTGACGGTGCGACTCTTTCAGTCCTTTTTCCGACGGGCCGTTCTCGCTAGCTACGATTCAACGTGTTGCGTGTGTGGATTGAATATCCGTCGGCTTCTCGTTGCGAGTCATATCAAGGCGTGGGCACTAGATGAATCTGCCCGAAGCGATCCGGAAAACGGCCTGTGCCTCTGCGCGCTGCATGATCGGGCGTTCGACAGAGGAATAATCACGGTTTCGGATGAGCTTCAACTCCTCGTACGTTCGGACGTCATCTCCTCAAAACAGCCATTCGTTCGAACGGCTCTGGCCGATTTCAATAACAAGCCGTTGCGAATGCCAACCCGATTCGCGCCCAGAAGAGAGTTCCTTGCCTGGCACATGCAGAACGTCTTTGGGCGGGAGACTTCATCCTTGTCGAGCTTGCGCCAGCAGATCTAGTACCGTGACCGCCTGAAGTTTTCCGGGCCTGAAGGCCGGAGATTTTCGAGTTGCTTGTTCCCCGGCCTAAAGGCCAGGGCTTCTACCGTCGTCCCGCCCGAGCGGGACCGCTTCGCGAAAGGCCCAGAATCATACGGTCGGAGGACTAGAGGCAAAGAAGGAGCGAAAGTACGGTGTGATATTCCCAAAATGGTTCCGCCAATGCCCAAGGACGGTACCGTTGGCTCAATCTGGAGGCAGAATTCGATTGATCTTAGCGCTACGTGGGAGTCTGCTGCTTGCTCTGGGGTGAACCTGGCGCTCCCTAACGGGTGGTTGGTTGGTTTTGGCAGAGACTCCGCGGTCCGTCAGCCAGCGTAAAATAATGCAGCGCTATGGCTTTCCGGAACCCGTCCCCATTGCCGGACGACCCGCACGATCCCCTGGACGGGCCGCTGGACCCGCCTCTGGACCCGCCTTTCGATGAGGACGAGGGGGTTCTCGGGCCGGTTCCCGACGTCACCGAGGGCTGGGACGAGGGCGAAGAAGGCGAGCCAAACGGGGAATCCACAGATGAAGAAGGCGAAACTTTCCCGCAACCTGACGATCCGAATGGGGTTAGCAGGGATATGGCAAGCGTTGCTCTCACCACGCCGGGGTTGGGCAATCGAGGGTCGGAAGCGGCCGAGGGCCTGAATGCCGGCCTGAAACCCCTGTCGGGGCCTGCGGACTGGCGGTCGATGACCGATGCGGAGATCATGCTCCGGGTGCGGGAAGGCGACGATGTCGGGTTCAACTTCCTGATCGAGAAGTACCGGAAGCCGATCATTAACTTCATGTACCGCATGGTGCATAATCAGGCCGTGGCGGAGGAGCTGGCGCAGGAGGTGTTCCTGCGGGTGTACCGCTCGCGGCAGACGTACCGGGCGGAGGCGAAGTTCACGACCTGGCTGTACCGGATCGCGACGAACCTGGGCGTGAACCACGCGCGCGATACCAAGCACGAGCGGGCGGCGCAGACGATCTACCTGGATCAGCCCGATCCGGAGACAGGGACGACGCCGGACGTGGCCGATGCGCGGCCGGTGGTGGAAGAGGAGCTGCTGAAGGACGAGCGGATGCAGGCCATCCGCAAACATGTGATGGCGCTGCCGGAGCGGCAGCGGGCAGCCGTGCTGATGCACAAGTATCAGGGGCTGGATTACAAGGAGATTGGCGCCGTGCTGCGGTTGAGCGAGTCGGCGACGAAGTCGTTGCTGTTCCGGGCGTATCAGACGCTGCGGGAACGGCTGAAGGACTTCGTTCAACAGGATTAAGGAACTTTGGATGTGGGGGATTGTATGGTCTGCCGTGAAGTGAAAACAAGTTTGCCGGATCTGCTTCTTGCCCCGAAGCAGGCATCGGCTGAGGTACGGG
>PMAM01000294.1:10638-17504 GCA_003152595.1 Acidobacterium sp. | reverse complement strand
CAGCCGGTGAAGACGATGTCGTCGAGGGAGGCGAGGGGGACGAATTCTTTAATGAGCGGGGTGCGGTTGTCGGTGCGCTTGCCTAAGCGAATCGTCCCCATTTGGGTGACGGAGCCGATGGGTTTGGCGAGGCCTCTGCGGACGGCTTCGACGCCGGCGATGAGCGTGGTGGCGACGGCGCCCATGCCGACGGTCATGACTCCCAGTTTGCCTTTGGCGGGCTGGATGGTGGGTTTCTTTTCAGATGATGCCATTTTGGGTACTGCCTTTCAGGGGGAGAAAAAAGTTATAAGTCCAAACGGTTAGTGTCTCGCGGTTGGGGCGGGAGCGCAAGGAAAGAAGGGCAGCTGGGAGCTGGGAGCAGGGTGCTGGGAGCGAAACAGCGTTCGGCGTTCCGCGTTCGGCGTGCGGAACCCCGTACTACGCTTCGGTGGCGCGGATGCGGTTGCGCCAGTGGGTCCAGACGAACCAGACGATGGCGATGAGGAGGAGGATTTCGACGCCGAGGTGGAAGCGGTGGAACGCGGCCTGGAAGCGCGGGTTGCTATTGAATGACGCGCCCAGCCTCATGCCGAGATACGCCAGCACATAGCACCACGGCCACGAGCCGACAAAGGTGTAGATGTGGAAGCGTGCCTGATTCATCCGGGCGACGCCCGCGGGGAAAGCGATGAAGGTGCGGATGATGGGCAACATGCGGCCGATGAGGACTGCGATCGAGCCATAGCGCGCGAAGAAGTGGTCGACGCGGTCGAGATCGCGGCGGCTCAGCAGCAGCCAGCTTCCATAGCGCTCGACCATGGAGCGGCCGCCCCTGGCACCGACCCAGTATGCGGGGATGGACCCGAGATTGGAGGCCAGCGAGGCAACGGTGGCCAGCAGGACCAACTGCAACTGCGTGTGCGCGAGCGCATAGCCGGCCAGCGGCATGATGACTTCGGAGGGGATGGGAATGCACGCCGACTGGATGGCCATCAGCAGCACGACCGCGCCGTAGCCGCCGGCCGCGACCAGGCTGACCAGCAATGCGAGGAACTTTTCGCTCATGCAGGTATGAGTGTAGCTTGACGGAAAAGGCGGGTTCGCTTAATTTCACAGCATGAGCCTTGGCCGCTCCATCTTCAGCGCCTGTCGATTCTGTTGCAGCTGTGTGCGCTGTTGCGGCGGAGTTGCCGGCGAGATCTGAACGAGTTTCGGATCGCAGGTAAAGTCACCCCGCGCCAGCTTCTTCGCAGCGCGGGTTTCGTGTTTTTAGGCTTCCCTCTTCTGAATTGACACGCAGGATGATTTCGAGATTCCCGATGTCGCGCCCCGTTGTCTCCGCCGCCTGGCGGAGCGGCTTGCCCTGCGCTGGAGCACCGGCGCGGATGGGTTGTTGTTGCCGCTGACGCAGTCGCGTTCGCAGGACGCAATCGCAGCAGCCCGATCCTGACGCGTTCAGGATGCGGAATCAACCCGACAACCGATTTTCAGGAGATTCCAGTGATGCAGCGTAAGAGAGCTGTTCGTGTCGTTCTCGTTATTGTTGGTTTCGTGCTTGCCGGTGCGGGAGGCATGCGGGCGCAGATTGTGGGCGCGACTCTGGGCGGGACAGTGGTGGACAGGACAGGAGCGAGCCTGCCGGTTTCGACGGTGACGGTGCGCAACGATGAGACAGGCGCCCAGCGAGCACTGACGACCGATGGCGAGGGGCGATTCTCCGCACCGTCGCTGCCGGTGGGCGCGTATTCGATCACGGTGGCGCATCCGGGGTTTGAGACGCAGCAGGAACATGGAATTTCGCTGGTGGTAGGGCAGACGCTGGCCCTGACCGTGACGCTGGAGCTGGGGCGCATCGAGCAGCAGGTGGTGGTGAGCACACAGGGACCTACGGTGAACACGTCGACGCAGGAGACGTCGGGGCTGGTGGACGAGCGGCAGGTGAAGCAGCTGCCGCTGAACGGGCGGAGTTTCGATGGGCTGCTGACGCTGAATCCGGCGACGGTGAACTACACGGCGGAGCGCTCGGGAAGCGTGGGGACATCGAACTCGTCGGTGGGGAACATGTTCGGTGTGAGCGGGCGGCGGCCGCAGGACAATCTGTTTCTGCTGAACGGGATTGAGTACACGGGCGCATCGCTGATCAACGTGACGCCGGGCGGGACGAGCGGGCAGCTGCTGGGCGTGGACGCGGTGCGGGAATTCAACGTGGTGACGGATACTTATGGCGCGAGCTACGGCAAGAGGGACGGCGCGCAGGTGAGTATTGTAACGACGTCGGGCACAAATGCGCTGCACGGCGCGGGGTTCGAGTTCCTGCGCAACAGCGCGCTGGATGCGAGGAACTTTTTCGATCAGGGAACGATTCCGGAATTCCAGCGGAATCAGTTTGGGGGCTCGCTGGGAGGGCCGCTGCGGAGGGACAAGCTGTTTCTGTTCGGCAACTACGAAGGCTTCCGGCAGAACTGGGGGCTGAGCGCGGTGACGCTGGCGCCGGACAACGAGGCACGCCAGGGATATCTGCCGGACAGCTCGGGGACGGAGCAGAACGTGGGCGTGAACGCGGCGGTGGCGCCGCTGCTGGCGCTGTGGCCGGTGGCGAACGGGCCGGAGCTGGGGAGCGGCATCGCGGAGGCGTTCAGCCATCCGGAACAGCACATCCGCGAGGATTTCGGGACGACCCGCTTCGATGCGAATCTGACATCGCGCGATCTGCTGTTCGCGGTGTACACGGTGGACAACAGTGGGGCGAATACGCCGACGCAGAATCCGCTGAGCCTGATCGACGAGAGCCTGCGGGAGCAGGTGGCGAGCGTGCAGGAGCAGCACACTTTCACGGCGCGGCTGCTGAACACGGCGCGGTTCGGGTACTCGCGGGCGAGCTACGACTTCACTGGCTACTCGCCGGTTGCGGTGCCGGGATGGGTGGAAGGCAAGCCGATCGGAGCGATCGTGATCAGCGGCAGCACGGCGTCGAACGGCGCTTCGCAGGTCACGCTGGCGGGCACCAACGTCGGCAGCAACAATGTGACGGCGCGGAACCTGTTCACGGGTGACGACCACATTTACTACTCGCGGGGAAATCATCAGCTGGAAGCGGGCGGGTGGGTGCAGCGGATCCAGTCGGACGATTTGCTGGCGCAGGATCAGTATGGGCAGGCATCGTTCAGCACGCTGAAGACGTTTTTGCAGGGGACGGTGGCGACGTTCACGGTGGTGCCGTCGCCGACAGAGCTGGGATGGCGGTCGCTGGAGGGTGCGGCGTTCGTGGAAGACTCCTGGAAGGTGAGGCCACGGCTGGAGCTGCGCGCGGGGTTCCGGTCCGAGTCGACCGATGGCTGGAATGAGTCGCGCGGGCGCGCATCGAACTACGCCCTTGTGAATGGCGTGCTGCAGACAAATCCGGTGATCGGCGATTCCGCGCTGACAACGAACCGGGCGAAGTTCCTGCTGAATCCGCGCGTGGGGTTTGCGTGGGATGTGCGCGGCAACGGGAAAACCGCGGTGCGCGGCGGATTCGGGGTTTATCACGGACTGCTGGACACACTGGATTACCGGCTGGATCAGACAGCGCCGTTCAACACGGCGGAATCGATCAAAAACATTGCGGTGGCAAATCTGCACATCACGCCGGGAACGCCGCCGCCCGCGGGCGCGCTGGTGTCGCCGAGCAATGTGCAGCCGGACATCGCGACGCCGACGGTGCTGACGTGGAGCCTGCGTTTGGAGCAGCAGGTGGCGCCGCACACGTCGCTGACGGCGGGATATGTCGGGTCGCACAGCTACCATCAGATTCTTTCCGAGGACATGAACGAGCCGGCGCCGCAGTTTCTTGCGGATGGATCGGCGTTCTATCCGGCAGGATCGAAGAATGCGAATCTGCAGCTGGCGAATTCGACATCGTGGGTGTCGCAGGGCGTGGGGCTGTACAACGCGCTGCAGGTGGATGTGCGGCACGATCTGGCGCACGGGTTTCAGGTGCGCGGAGACTACACCTGGTCAAAGAACCTGGATGACGGATCGGCGTGGAACACCAGCGTGAGCGGGAACACGCCGGCATTTGTGGAGTTTCCGCTGCGGCCGAAGCTGGACTGGGGACCGGGGGCGACCGATGTGCGGCATCAGGCGTCGATCAACGGGTCGTGGGAGCTGCCATTCGGGCATGGACGCGCGTGGCTGGCGAACGTGCCAGGGCCGGCGCGGATTGCGACGGACGGCTGGTCGGTGAGCTCGATCGTGACGCTGCTGTCAGGGTTCCCGTTTTCTCCGCAGCTTGGGTATAACCCGAGCGGAAACGGGGATACGCGTAATCCGGTGCGGCCGAACTGGAATCCGGCGTTTCACGGGAATCTGTATCCGGGGACGGCGAGTGAGTATTTCAATCCGAATGCGTTTCTGCCGCCGGCAACGGGCACGTATGGCGATGTGCGGCGAGATTCGCTGACCGGTCCGGGGCTGAAGGACATGGATTTTTCGGCAGCGAAGAACACGGCGCTGACGGAGCGGTTGCACCTGCAGTTTCGCGCGGAGTTTTTCAATCTGCTGAATCACACGAACCTGCTGACGCCGAACGAGGTGGTGTACACATCGGCGACCTCGGGGGTTTCGCCGACGGCGGGCGTGGTCACGGCGACGTCGACCACGTCGCGGCAGATTCAGTTCGGGGCGAAGCTGCTGTTCTGAGGTTGCGAGGTCAGGCACTGCGGACGGTGCGGCGCTCGATGCGCTTTTCGTAGCGGGCGCCCTGGAGGATGCGCTGGACGTAAACGCCGGGGGTGACGATGGCGTCGGGGTCGAGGGTGCCGGTGTCGACGAGTTCCTCGACTTCGGCGATGGCGATGCGGGCGGCGGTGGCCATCATCGGGTTGAAATTGCGGGCGGTCTTTCTATAGATAAGGTTGCCGGCGCGATCACCTTTCCAGGCTTTGACGAGGGCGTAGTCGGCGCGGAGCCAGGATTCGAGCAGGTAGGGGCGGCCGTCGAAGGTGCGGGTTTCTTTGCCTTCCGCGACGAGGGTGCCGGCTCCGGCTGGAGTGAAGAAGGCGGGGATGCCGGCGCCACCGGCGCGGACGCGTTCGGCGAGGGTGCCTTGCGGGATGAGGCGGAGGTCGAGCTCGCCTTTGATGACTTTTTCTTCGAGGAGCTTGTTTTCGCCGACGTAGGAGCCGGTATGGGAGGCGATCATGCCGGCTTCGAGCATGAGGCCCATGCCGAAGCCGTCGACGCCCATGTTGTTGNNGCCGGAGGGAATGTCGGCGACGGCGGCTTCGGCGGAGGGGACGACTTTGTTCACGTGGTCTCCGGCTTAGGGGTGACGGAGCAGGATAGCGGGTGGGGTGGGGCTTGGGAAAGGGGGGTTGGCGGCGGAGCGTTGGGTGGGCCTGCGACGAAGGTGAAGAGCCCGCGGAAGCCGGATTGGCACGAGGCGAGGTTGAGACTGCGATGATTCCCAAAATGGCTCAGGCAGTCCCTGGAGGCGGCACTTTCGTGTAGCTGCTCCTCATTGGGGGCTTGAAGTGCGGGCGGATGACGTATCCGCTTCTTGCTGTGGGGTGAACCTGGCTGTTCAGTTTTTTGGCTAGTCGGTCTCGTTTTGCCCGCGCAGAATTTTTGGGGGGCCGGCGCGAGGCCGGGACATTCTCAGTGGCGAGGAGTCGTCTTCTGCGGTTTCAGGTTGCGCGGGGTCTGGGCCGGATGTTCGCGCTGGTGACGGGCGACGGCCTTCGCGATTTCCTGGGTGGTGAAGTGCGCGTGATGGTCGGACTGCAGGACGTCGGGGATGACCGGCGGTGTTGTGGGTTTAGCTGGGGTACCTGGCTGATTCATACATCCTCCTTGTTCAGCGAGTCTTGTTCAGCGGATCGGGGCGGAGGCGCTAACTCGAGGAGGTTGCCGGGGGACGGCGCGATCGTTTGTGGATCGCACTGCTGCCGGTAGCGCTGGAGGGGGCCAATCGGGCAGGTGGCTCGGTTGGTCCTGGCGGACCGCGCGACAGAACGTTGACAACTTCTATTGTAGGCCTGTGGAGCGGGCCTGGCGCGGGTTTGTGCGGAGTTGGGACGCTGGGCGGGACTCGCGGATAACCGGGCGTGGCCTGTCACACTGCTGTTTCAGGGCGGTCGCGGGCGGATGGTAGGCTGTTGGCATTCTTTTTTTTAACGTCGTTGGATCCCAACAAAAACCGAGTGAAAGAGGATTCATGAGAAGAGTTCGACGGTGGGGCGCTGTGTGCATGCTGGTGGCGGGCGCGGTGAGCGGGATAGCACAGCAGGAGAATCTTCCGGCGGATCAGCTGGCGAAGGACTTCAAGGCTCCGGACCGGGGGAGAGATTATGACAAGCGCGTGGTGATGGTCCCGATGCGGGACGGGGTGAAGCTGTACACGGTGATCGTGGTGCCGAAGGGAGCGAAGGATGCGCCGATCCTGCTGACGCGGACACCGTACAACGCGGCGGGACGCGCGGAGCGATCGGACAGCCCGCGCATGATCGAGGCCCTGCCGCTGAGCGATGAGGGGTTCGTCGAGGCGGGGTACATCCGGGTGTATCAGGATGTGCGCGGGAAGTACGGGTCGGAGGGGCCGTATCTGATGACGCCGCCGCCGGTGAAGTCGGGCTACAACCCGAGCGGGGCCGATGATACGACCGATGCGTACGACACGATCGACTGGCTGGTGAAGAATGTGCCGGAGTCGAATGGGCGAGTGGGAATGATCGGGTCGAGCTACGAGGGNNCCGATGGTGGACGGGTGGATGGGCGACGATTGGTTCCACTATGGGGCGTTCCGGCAGCCGAATATCGATTACGTGCTGGGGCAGACGTCGAAGCGCGGCGAGGGAGTGGGAGTGCCGCATGTGCATCGCGACGACTACACCAATTATCTGGAG
>PMAM01000294.1:0-10549 GCA_003152595.1 Acidobacterium sp. | reverse complement strand
CCGATGAGCACTCTGGTGATGGGGCCGTGGTTCCACAGCCAGGTGAATCGCGAGGGACGGGCGCTGGGGCCGCTGGTGTGGGCGACGGATACGACGGCGTGGTGGCGGAAGGAGGTGCTGCTGCCGTTCTTCAATCAGTATCTGAAGCCGGGTTCGCCAAAAGCGGACACGCCGCCGGTGCTGATTTACGACACGGGCGCGGATCAGTGGGACCGGCCGGCGGTGTTCCCGGTCGTCTGCGAGAAGGGATGCCCGCAGGTGTCGCGGCCGCTCTATCTGAAGGCGAGCGGGAAACTGGGGTTCGATGCGCCGAAGGCGGGAGACGCGAAGTTCGACGAGTATGTGTCGGATCCGGCGAAGCCGGTTCCCTACCGGCCGCGGCCTGTGGATGAGGCGGACGGGATGGGATGGCGGACGTGGCTGGTGACGGATCAGCGCTTCGTGGACGGGCGGCCGGATGTGCTGACGTGGGAGAGCGAGCCGCTGACCACCCCGATGAAGCTGGCCGGGGAGCCGATGGTGCATCTGATGGCGTCGACCAGCGGAACGGATTCGGACTGGGTGGTGAAACTGATCGACGTCGAGCCGGACACGATTCCGTCGACGGCAATGAGCGGATACGAGCTGCCGCTGGCGACGGATATTTTCCGCGGGCGGTACCGGGCGAGCTTCGAACATCCGCAGGCGATTGAGGCCAACAAACCGCTGGAGTACACGTTTGGCCTGCCGATGGTGGATCACACGTTCCAGGCGGGGCACCGGATCATGGTGCAGGTGCAATCGACGCTGTTTCCGCTGTACGACCGCAATCCGCAGAAGTTTGTGCCGAATATTTTTCTGGCGCAGCCGGGGGATTTCGAAAAGGCGGCGCAGCGCATCTGGCACACGCCGGGCGAGGCGAGCTACATCAGTCTACCGGTGGAGTGAGGACAGGTTACAGGGTGCAGGTTACAGGGTGCAGAGACCCCGGGCCCTTCCCACTCCTTAGCATCGTGCGTGATCGCCGGGCCGACGGGCGACGGCGCACGTTTAGTGCATCGCGTGGAGGAGCTTCACGAAGCGGGCGAAGGCCTGCTCGCGGGCGGTTTTGTTGGCGGGGTTGGTGTTGGTGGGGTCTTCGCCGGCGCGCATAAAGCCGTGGCCCGCGCCGTCGTAGGTGATGGGCTCGTAGACTTTGCCGGCGGCCTTCATCGCTTCGGTAGTCGCGGGAACCGTGGCGCCGATGCGCGCGTCGTTGCCGGCATAGAAGCCGTAGACGGGCGCGACGATGGGGGTGACATCCGCGGGGCCGGAGCCGTAGAAGACGAAGGCGGCGCTGAGGTCTTTGCGATGCGCGGCGAAGGCGAAGGATTTGGTGCCGCCCCAGCAGAATCCTGCAACGGCGATTTTGCCGTTGGCGGCGGGAAGCTTCTTACCGTAGTCGGCGGCGGCATCGAGGTCGGCAAGAACGACGGCGGGGTCGAGCGCAGAGACGGCTTTGACGCGGTCGTCCTGAGTGGCGAAGGCATCGGAGCCGCCGCCGTTGGGGCCGAAGCCGCTGAGGAGGTCGGGCTCGACGACGATGAAGCCCTCGGCAGCGACTTCGTCGGCCATCTCTCTGGCCCAGTCACTTTGGCCGAAGATTTCGTGGATCATGACGACGACGGGGACTTTGTCTTTGACCTCGGGATAGACGACGAGGGCCTGGACGGCGCGCGCGTCGTGGTGGAGGGTGACGTATTCGCGATGGCGCGGCGAGGATTCGAGGCGGGTCTTGGCCCAGTCCTGCGCGTGGAGGGAGAGAGGAAGCGTCAGGGGCAGGAGCGACGCGAGCGCGAGAGACAGGGCATGCGGGAGGCGGGATTTCATGCGCAGCAGTGTAGCGCGTGCGGGTTACAGGTTGCAGGACCTGGCTAACATGGCGAGGCCGCCTTTCTGGTCGCCGCCCGCGAGTTACAGCGCAGCCGTATACTCGTTTCACCCCCCCATGGCTCAGTTGAAGGTACCTGGCAAACCTCGCCGTGTCGAACTCGACTTCGTACGAGGTATAGCAATCCTGATGGTCATGTTGGGGCATTTCTGGAAGCCAACCACGGGAATCCGAGCCGTCGACTTTGTATCAACACGGATCCTGCCATGGGGAGGGCGCGGTGTGGACCTCTTCTTTGTTTTGAGCGGATTCCTGGTTGGGGGGCTACTTGTCAAGGAATACTAAAGATACCGGGAAGCTGAAAGCCCGGCGATTCCTGGTGAGAAGAATCTTTAAGATTTGGCCTGCGTTCTATTTTCTACTGCTGGTTCAGGTGATCGTGCGGCGTCACCCGATCCATACGTTTTTGTTTCAGAACCTGTTTCATCTGCAGAATTATCTCGGCACTTCAATCGCGCAAACCTGGACGCTGGCGGTTGAGGAACACTTTTATACCTTCCTGGCTCTGAGCTTTGGGCTACTGACAGCTCGCCGATCAGGGTTTGCAGGGCTGATGTGGTACTGCTGCGTCGCTAGTGTCATCGCGACGGTGCTGCGGAGTATCAGCGCAGTCCACGGAGATTTTCACGCGACCCTGATGTGGACCCAGAACCGACTGGACAGTTTGATGTTCGGAGTGATTCTGGCACTGATCTATCACATGCGTCCGAACCTGTATCGCGCCCTTTCGCGGCGGCCCATAATATTGATCCTGATCATCGTGGCAGGGCTGATGGGAATCAGCGCACTGAGCACGCATCCTGTGCTGTTCGAGTCTCTTGGCTACACGTTGTTTTACCTGGTATCCGGGGCTTTTCTGGTGCTCGTTAGTGAACACTCCCAGGGCATCAGAGACTGGAAACTCTATCGATTTGTCTCGTGGATCGGCGTTTACTCTTACGCTTTGTATCTCTGGCATTCCGCAGTTCGAGAACCTGTCGAACACGCGGTTGAAAGGATGCCAGAGTTCCTTTGGTATCCGCTTGGCCTTTCTCTTCAGATTGCGGGCGCTGTTGTTCTGGCGGTTCTGGCAACGCGCATTGTGGAATGGCCTTTCCTGCGATGGCGGGAGCGTATTCCCTACCTGCGCGACGACAAGCCACTCCTTGCTTCCCGAGATCAACTCGATATGAAGGGAACTGCAACCGAATGCATGTGACCGGTGTGCCACCTGCGGGTTTGGCGACCGGATCACGAACGCCTGAAGGCGGCTCGGCAGGATTATGAGGAACGCTGTGCCCCTTCAAAGATCTCGAGCCGAAGCACATCATGGTGGACGCGGGAGCCTTCCCTGGAAACGTGAAGCTGTAACCCGTCAAACAACCGGGTTTTCCGCAGCCGAACGGGCCTGGTCGAGGGCGGAGAGGAGGGTTTCGATGTGGCGGGGCTCGGTGCGGTAGCTGGTGATGCAGGCGCGGAGGGCGGGCTGTTTCTCGCGGCCCACCTGGATGGTGGAGATCCATGCCTGACCGGATTCGATGACGGCGTTGGCGACGCGCTGGCACTGGGCGAGATCCCAGGAGTGGGCTGCGTCGGTGAAGCAGACGAGCGGGAGCGGGGTATCGTTGACGATCTTCCAGCCACGGTCGGCAAGTTGGGTGCGGAGCAAGTCGCCCATGGCGGTCTGGTGGCGGATGGTGACGGCGTAGCCTTCCCAGCCGGCGACGGCGAGCGAGAGGAAGAGCTTGAGTCCGGTAAAGCGGCGCGACCACTGCATGGAATGCGAGAAGGGGTCGACAGCCTGGAGGCGCTCGCCCTCCCTGGGCATGTAAGCGGTGAGCGTGCCGAAGGTGCGGGTGAGGACGTCGGGATGGCGGGTGAGATAGATGCCGGCGCCCATGGAGATGGAGAGGAATTTGTGAGCGTCGAAGGTGACGGAGTCGGCTTGTTCGGTTCCGTTGAGGAGGGGACGCAGTTCGGGAACGAGGACGGCGGCTCCGCCCCAGGCGGCATCGACGTGGAACCAGAGGTTGTGATCGCGGGCGGCGCGGCCGATGTCGGGGATGGGATCGATGGCGCCGGCTCCGGTGGTGCCTGCGGTGGCGATGACGAGGAAGGGCGCGAGGCCGTGGGCGCGATCGCGCTCGAGGGCGGCGCGGAGAGCGTCGGGACGCATGCGGAGAGAGGAGTCGACTTCGATTTCGCGCAGAGAATCGGCGCCGAGGCCGGAGGCTTTGGCGGCTTTGAGGAAGGAGTGGTGGCCTTCGGCGGAGACGTAGAAGACGGGCTGCTGGTCGAGGGAGCGGAGACCTGCACCGGCGAGTTGCGGCCAGCGATGGAAGAGCGCGGTGAGGAGCGCGGTGTGGTTGGCTTCAGCTCCGCCGCTGGTGAAGACGCCATCGGCCTGATCGCGGGGGATGCCGAATTTTTCCGCGAGGGAGCGGACGAGGTGCAGTTCCATCTCGGAGGCGAGAGGCGAGTGGCTCCACGCGGCGAGCTGGGGGTTGAGCGCGGCGACCAGGGCGTCGGCGGCGATGCTCATGGTGGTGGAAGCGGGATTGAAGAGGCCGTAGTAGCTGGGGTGAGGCGTGTGGACCTGGTAGCGGGTGAGCTGGGCGGCGATGGAGCGCAGGGTTTCTGTGGGCGGGAGCGGATGTTCGAAGGTGAAGGACTCGGCGAAGGCGCGGATGGCGGGGGCGTCGAGGGCGGGCGAGACGGGGAGCTCGTCGACAGACTGGAGGTAGCGCTCGATTTCGGAGACGAGAGTGGTCCAGAGGGAGGCGCGGGTGGGCTCGTCGAGGAGGAGGAGCGGCGTGGTTTCGGTTGCGGAGGTCATACAGGATTGCCGCAACCAGAATACGGAAGTGCGGGAGACGGTGGGCGCTTCAAGCTGGAGAACAGCCGGCCGGCGGCGGCTTGAAACAAAGCGGATCGGGTCGCGGCGTGGTCAGCCGGTTTCGGAGAGCGGCTGCGGCGAGCGGTTGTCCGGGCCGGTGAGGATGACTTTGGGTTGAATGGGCGTATCGGAAAGCTCGAAGCCCATGACGATGATCTGCTCGCCGCGATGGATGAGGTGGGCGGCGGCGCCGTTCATCTGGACCGTGCCGGAGCCGCGTTCGCCTGCGATGGTGTAGGTTTCAAGGCGAGCACCGGAGGTATTGCTGACGACGAGGACTTTTTCGCCGCGTTCGAGGCCGACCGCTTCCATGAGAGCGACATCGATGGTGATGCTTCCGATGTATTCGACATTGGCTTCGGTGACCGTGGCATTGTGAATTTTGGACCGGAGAAACCAGCGCACAACTTTCCTTCCCGCCTGCCGCTCCGTCGCGCGGATGCAGTGGCTCTGAGTTCTATGGTATGCGCCGGGGGCGGGGCGATGAAAGGGCGCGGGATTGTCGGGGTGATCCGATGCGGGGCCTTCAGGAAGAATTCAGCAGAACTCGGGTAGAGTTCAGGGGGCGCGAAATGGCGATTTTCCGCGTGCTGGAATTCCTGCGAGGAGAATGACGATGCGTGTTTGTCCAGTTGTTTTCGCTGCGATCTCGGTGGCCCTGCTGGGTGGCGCGCCGCTGGGGGCGCAAACGCAGTGGCAGGTGACGAAGACGTTTCCCGTTGGCGGCGAGGGCGGCTGGGATTATGTAACGGTGGACGCGGCGAATCACCGCTTTTTTGTGACGCGCTCGACGCACACGCAGGCGATCGATGAGGAGACCGGCCAGGTGCTCGGGGATATTCCGGGACAGGTGCGGTCGCACGGGGTGGCGCTGGCGCCGAAGCTGGGGCGCGGGTTCATCACCGATGGAGGCGGGAGCGGGGCGATCCTGGTGTTCGACCTGAAGACCTACCAGGTGCTGGGGAAGCTGGCGACAATGCCCGACTCGGATGGGATCATCTACGACCCGAGCACGAACCTGGTGCTGGCGGTGTCGGGCGACGGCGGAGCGCTGATGGCGTTCAAGCCGGAGATCGATCCGAAGAGCAAGATGGATGCGCCGATCGACCTGGGTGGCAAGCCGGAGTTTCTGGCGGTGGATGGGAGCGGGAAGGCGTACATCAATCTCGAGGACAAGGACCTGGTGGCGGTAGTGGATCTGCACACGCGCAAGGTGGTGGCGCGGTGGCCGGTGGCGCCGGGCGGGCATCCGGTGGGGATGGCGATCGATGCGAAAGCGCACCGTCTGTTTGTCGGCTGCCGGAATCCGCAGAAGATGATCGTGATGAGCACGGAGGACGGCAAAGTGGTGGCGGACCTGCCGATTGGGGCGGGCGTGGATGCGACGCGGGTGTTCAGGAATCAGGCATTCGCGAGCTGCCGCGATGGATCGCTGACGGTGATTGGAGAGAAGGCGGGGAAGTTCGACGTGGAGCAGACGGTGAAGACGGCCGATGGAGCGCGGACGATGGGGCTGGATCGGATGCGACACGAGATTTTCCTGCCGACGGCGGAGATGGAGCCGGCGGCGAATGGAAAGCGTCCGCAGATGAAGCCGGGGACGTTCGAGATTGTGGTGGTGGGGAAAAAATGACGCGGCGCTGAAGCTGCGTTCACCGACTGCGCATCGCGTGGCGTTTCCCGGTACAAGGGGGAGTGCCGCGCGATGCGTTTCTGTCCGGCTGGAGTCTATTGAAGCGATGAGGATGGTGGTGTTCGCAGCGCCTGCGCTCGTGTTGGTCTGGTCCGTCGGTGGGCTGGCGGCCGGGGCGCAGACCACGACCATTCCGGCGGGGGTGCCGCTGCGGATCCAGGTGGACCATCGCTACCGGGTGCGGGCCGGAACGCACATCGAAGGACATCTGATCGCACCGATCTACAGCGTGGATCACAAGGTGCTGGCGGTGAACACGCGGGTATCGGGCGAGATTGTGGGCATGCATCGGGCGCAGGAGAACAATCGCGTGCAGGCGATGCTGGACGGCAATTTCGTGCCGGCGGCGATTCCCGACATCCGCTTCGATGCGCTGTATCTGCCGGACGGGACGACGGCGACGATCGAGACGACGGTGGTGCAGCGCGACGCAACCGTGGTGCGGATGAGCGTCAACAAGAAGCACTCGACGCTCAGGGAAAAGGCGCGGGAGGAGATCGAGAATCGCAAGCGGGAGGCGCTGGACACGTTTCATCATCCGAAGCTGGGGGATCGGGTGGAGAAGTGGGCGTATGCACAGCTGCCATGGAGTCCGCCGATGATCTGGACGGGCACGCAGTACGACGCGGAGCTGACTGCGCCACTGAAGATTCCGGGGCCGGAGCCGGAGCCGCTGCCGCGGGCTGAAGTGCATGGCACGCCGACCGGAGTGGTGGAAGCGCGGCTGAATGTGGATCTGGATTCGGGGACGGACAAGCATGGCGCGCCGGTGACGGCGGTCCTGACTCGGCCGCTGCTGACGCCGGATGGCAAGCAGGTGCTGTTTCCTGAGGGCACGAAGATGCAGGGGCTGGTGACGCTGGCGCAGCCGGCGCGGTGGTTCGCGCGCAACGGGAAACTGCGGTTTACGTTTCGCAGCATTGAAGCCGAGGGTGGCACAGCGTCGACGGTGCATGGGCAGCTGGCAGGGGCTGAGGCCTCCGGCAACGCGAAAATGAAGATCAGCGAAGAGGGAACGGCAGCGACGAGTTCGGGGCCGGGGAAGTATCTGGCGCCGATGGCGCTGGGGGTGATGACGGCGGCATCGTATGGCGACGATGCGGCGAATCCGGGCAACAGCGCCGTGATCAGCAACGGGTTTGGATTTGCGGCGCGGGTGGCGGCGATGGCGGCGGCGAATCCCGCGGTGGGCCAGGGGTTCGCGTATTTCGCGCTGTCGAAGTCGATCTACTACCGATGGATCGCGCGGGGGCAGGAGGTCCGGTTTCCGAAGGACACGCAGATCGAGATTCTGCTGAACGAGCGGTAAGGGGTCGAGGGCGGCAAGCATGGCGGCCACCGATCACCGTCGACGAAAAAGCAACGAGGCTGCCCAACCGAAATCTGACAGAGGCAGCCTCGTTGTCCGAGGAGAGTTGCTGTGTGAGAAGCCCGCCGGGACCCCTCACGCTGGGTAAGGACCCTGGGTTGGGATGGAAGTTGCGGGGTGCCGCAATATTTTGAATCCCGGGGTGTGTTTTTAGGGGCGGGGTGACGCTTTGGCCGCATGCGGAGACCCCGAAGTGCTATTTAGTTCGGGGCCACTGCAACAGAGACTGGCGTCCTGCCCGGAGAAGGTTCCGAACCGGGCGCGTAAAAGTCCCTATGCGTGACGCTTTGATTGTGATTCTGTTTGTAGCAATGGTTCTGACCCCGGCCGTGATTGCGGCGCGGAGCGGACGGGACCTGTTTCGGGACGAGTAGCGTCCCTCCCGGTCATCAGGTGATTGCGCTCTGGGAACCCCCCACTTCCCGGCCCTGTCTTCGCCTTTGTGCACCTGTTCCACTACACTTGGGTTAGCTCAAGTGAGGGCAAGACCATGCTGGTGGTGATGAAGGCGCAGGCGACGCCGGAAGAGATTAAGGCGGTTTGCGAGCATATCGAAGGGCTCGGGTATCGGGCGCACCCGCTGCCAGGAGCGCAACGGACGGCAATTGGGATTACCGGCAACCAGGGTGAGGTGGACCGCGGGAACATCGAAGAGCTGGCCGGCGTAGCGGAGGTGATCCGCGTCTCGAAGCCGTACAAGCTGGTGAGCCGCGACGTGAAGGACGAAGACACGGTGATCCGGTTTGCGGGGACCGACGCGACGATCGGCGGGGCGAAGCTGGCGATGATCGCGGGGCCGTGCTCGATTGAATCACGCGAACAGGCGTTCACAATTGCCGAGCAGGTGGCGGCTGCCGGGGCGCAGTTCTTCCGGGGCGGCGCGTACAAGCCGCGGACTTCGCCGTATGCGTTCCAGGGACTGGGTGAAGAAGCGCTGAAGATCATGGCGGAGGTCCGGGAGCGGTTCGGGCTGCGGATTGTGACGGAGGCCATCGACCACGAGGCGCTGGAACTGGTGGCTGAATATGCGGACGTGATCCAGATTGGCGCCAGAAACATGCAGAATTTTTCGCTGCTGAAGGCGGCGGGGCGGAAGCGGAAGCCGGTGCTGTTGAAGCGCGGGCTGGCGGCGACGCTGGAAGAGTTCCTGATGGCGGCCGAATACATCATGAGCGAGGGGAATTACGAGGTGATCCTGTGCGAGCGCGGAGTGCGGACGTTCGCGGATCACACGCGCAATACTCTCGACCTGAGCATTGTGCCGGCGGTGCAGCGGGAGAGCCATCTGCCGATCCTGGTGGATCCCAGCCATGGGACGGGCAAGCGCAACAAGGTGCTGCCGCTGGCGCGGGCGGCGGTGGCGGTGGGCGCCGACGGGCTGATTGTCGAGGTGCATCACCAGCCGGATAAGGCGCTGTCGGACGGGATGCAGTCGATTGTGCCCGAGCAGTTCGTGCAGTTGATGGACGAGTGCTCGCAGATTGCGACGGTGCTGCACCGGAGCGTGCCGCGCGGAATCCATGTGTCGGAGAGCGCGGCGGCTGTTTCCGCGAGATAATTCAGGCAGCAATTGGCCGCAATGGAGAATGTGACACTGCCTCAGGTGCTCAGAATCATCCCTCAGCGGCTAAAGCCGGGGTGGTTTTACGGCTCTTACGGCACAGCTGAAGCTGTGTCCCTTCAAAGCCTGGCGAGTTTTTCCGCAAGCTGTGAAGTCGTGCCCCTTCAAAACGACAAACTTCTCCCCAGTCGAGACGTGTGGTTTTCACACTTCGTCTTCGTGGCCGCGGCGATGTTGCCGTTGTTACTCCCCCTGGGCGGGTGCAGGCGGAAGCATTTTCCGACGTATCCGACCGATTTTCGGGAATACGCGTGGGTGACTGATGGGGGCGGAAATTCGGTCACGGTGCTGGATCTGGTCCACATGACAACCGCCGCGACCATTCCGGTGGGCGACGATCCGACGGACGTTGCGGTGAACCCCACACGCGATGAGGTTTATGTCGTGAATCGCGGCAGCGCGTCGGTGAGCGTGATTGACGCGGTGACGAATAAGGTGGTGGCGACCATTGGGGTGCATCGGGAGCCGGAGTCGATCAGCGTGGACGCGACGGGCGAGCGGGCCTGGGTGGCGAACGCGGGGTCGAACAACGTATCGGTTCTGGACCTGAGAAAGCGGCGCGAGATTGGCGCGGTGGGTGTGGGCGAAACGCCGGGAGTGGTGCGGGTTTCTCCGGATGGCGCGACGCTGGTGGTGACGAACCGCGTGGGCAACAGCGCGACGGTGGTGGATGCGGAAAAGCTGAAGGTGCGGGCGGTGTTCGATGGATGTCCNNGGTCGACCGGCTGCTGGCGTTTCTGGATGTGGGGCTGGCGCCGGTGCATCTGGCGCTGAAGCCGGATGGCGGCGAAATTTTCGTGTCGAATTTTGGCGGCGACACCATGTCGGAGATTGCGACGGGGGCCGATGAAGTGGGTGGCGCATATGTGGTGGGTGCGGCGCCGCTGGGTGGCGTGGTGAGCGCGGATAACTCCACGCTATGGGTAAGCAATTCGCGCGACAACACGGTGGCCGCGTACTCGATTGACGATGGGCAGCTGGTGAACACGGTGCAGGTGGGCGACGGGCCGGGGCCGCTGGCGCTGTCGGGGAACGGATTTTTGCTGCTGGCGGTGGATCGCGGGGCGGGCGATGTGTCGGTG
>PMAM01000348.1:4093-8157 GCA_003152595.1 Acidobacterium sp. | reverse complement strand
CCTTCAGCGTAATGCACTCACTAAACGCAGCTTCAGCACATTTCTCAGGATTACTCCTCATAAACGGGCTAGCCGGCAGAAACGCATCTCGATTTACGCTCAATCGCTAATGCTGTCATCCAGCCATCGTTCCTGCACCATCACTTGCCATACCGGAATATTCGCTCGGGGCGCTGGGCGGCGTGTGGATTCACCTGGCGAGAAATGATGTAATCGGGGCGATGGACAATCGTTCGATTGCGCAGTTGCTGGCGGACACAGCGGATCTGCTGGAGATCAGCCAGGGCGATCCGTTTCGCATCCGCTCGTACCGGCGGGCGGCGGAGGCGGTGGAGCAGTCGACGATCCAGCTGAGCACGATTGCGANNATTGAGAAGGCGGGGACGCTGCCGCTGCGCGAAGAGCTGCTGCTGAAGTATCGGCCGACGATGCTGGAATTGCTGCGGCTGCCGGGGATGGGTCCGAAGACGGTGGCGCTGCTGTGGGATGCGCTGCAGGTGGGCTCGGTGGAGGATTTAGAGAAGGCGATTGCCGAGGGGCGGCTGACGGGGCTGCCGCGATTCGGTGAGAAGCTGATCGAGAAGCTGCGCAAGGGGATTGAGGACTACAAGCAGCGCAGCGGGCGGTTCCTGATCGACGACGCGGAAGAGGCTGCGGAGAAGCTGATTGCGTATCTGAAGAGGTTCGAAGGGATCACGACGATATTGCCGGCGGGTTCGCTGCGGAGGGGGCGCGATACGGTCGGGGATCTCGACATTCTGGCGACGGGGCCGGCGTGTGCGGAGGATTGCGTGGGCGCGGCGGTGGAGTATGTCGCGAATTATCCGGCGGCGAACACGATGCTGGCGAAGGGTCAGAACAAGGTGAGTTTTCGTTTGAGGTCGGGGCTGCAGGTGGATGTGCGGCTGCTGCCGGTGGGGTCGTATGGGGCGGCGCTGCAGTACTTCACCGGATCGAAGATGCACAACGTGTCGGTTCGGCAACGGGCGCTGAAGCGCGGGTACACGCTGAGCGAATATGCGCTGGCGAAGATCGAGGATGGGTCGTTTGTGGCGGGGGCGACGGAGGAGGAGATCTACGGGGCGCTGGGGATGGACTGGATTCCGCCGGAGCTGCGGGAGAACAACGGGGAGATTGAGGCGGCGGAGGAGCATCGGCTGCCGGTGTTGATCGAGGAGCGCGACATTCGCGGCGATGTCCACATGCACACGATGGAGACGGACGGGAAGAACACGATCCGTGAGATGGCCGATGCGGGGGTTGCGCGCGGGTATGAGTACATCGCGATCACGGATCACTCGAAGAACCTGGCGATGACGATGGGGCTCGACGACAAACGGGCGGTGGAGCACATCAAGCGGATTCGCGCCGTCGATCAGGAGATGGAGGGGAAGATTCGGGTGTTTGCGGGGATCGAGGTGGACATCCTGTCGGATGGGGCGCTGGATTTGTCGGACGAAGTGCTGGCGCAGATGGATGTGGTGATCGCGAGCGTGCATTCGCTGTTCAACATGCCGGCCGAGCAGATGACGGAGCGAATGCTGCGGGCGATCGAGAATCCGTATGTGAAGATTTTGGGGCATCCGACGGGGCGGTTGCTGCTGCGGCGCGAGGGATACGCGGTGGATGTGGAGGCGCTGCTGAAGAAGGCGGCGCAGGTGGGTTGTGCGGTGGAACACAATGCGTATCCGGACCGGCTGGATTTGTGCGACCGCGATTTGCGGCGGGCGAAGGAGCTGGGTTGCCGGATTGTGGTGAATTCGGACTCGCACCATACGAGTCACCTGGCGAAAATGCACTACGGGGTGAAGCAGCTGCGGCGGGCGTGGCTGACAAAGGCGGATGTGCTGAACACGCGGGGAGGGGGGGAGTTTCTGGCGGAGCTGCGGAAGCCTGCGTGAGGGCGGGGGGGTGCGGGATTGGGGCAGTGGTTCCGATTCGGGACCGGGTTTTCCAAAATGGGTCGGGGCGGTACTTTGGGGTGGGTGCTGGGTCGAATTGTGTTGATGTTTAGGCGGCAGGGGGTTCAGCTTCTTGCTGTGGGGTGAACCTGGCCGTGGGGCTCGCGTGGTTTGGTGCAGTGCGAGGCGTTCTGGGCAAAGGTTGCTGACAACTCATCCTTGCCGCCATGCGCCGGAAAGCCGGGATAGAAGAGAATTGTTTATGCGCGCTCCGATTTTCCAGGTCGATGCCTTTACCAGCCGCCGCTTTGCCGGGAATCCGGCGGCGGTGATTCCTCTGCCCAGCTTTTTGCCTGATGCGACGCTGCAGGCGATCGCTCAGGAGAACAATCTTGCCGAGACGGCGTATCTGGTGCGATCCGACGGGGACTATCAGCTGCGTTGGTTCACGCCTGGGACCGAGGTTCCGTTGTGCGGCCACGCGACGCTGGCCAGCGCAGCGGTGGTGATGGAACGGCTCGAACCGACGCGCAGCCAGGTGGTGTTTCATTCGGCCAGCGGGCCGCTGACGGTGAAGAAGAACGGAGCCGGCTACGTGATGGACTTTCCGACGCGGCCTTCAGAGGCGATCGGCACGCCAGCGGGACTTGCGGAGGCGATCGGGGTGGTGCCGGTTGAGGTCACGGAGAACGACTTCAACTACCTGGCGCTGCTGAAGGACGAGAGAACCGTCAGAGGGGTGGGTCCGGATATGGCGGCCCTGATTCGGATCGGCAAGCCGGGTTTGATTGTTACGGCCGCGAGTGACGATCCGCAGTATGACTTTGTGAGCCGGTACTTCGCGCCTGTGAAGGGGATTCCGGAGGATCCTGTGACCGGTTCGGCGCACTGCATGCTTGCGCCGTATTGGGCGAAGCGCCTCGGCAAAACAGAGTTCACGGCTTTTCAAGCTTCGCCGCGTGGCGGAAAGGTGCTGTGCCGATTGCGCGGCGATCGCACGGAACTGGAAGGGGAATGCGTTTTCTATCTGGAGGGCGAAGTCGAGATCTGAGCGTCGGTCGCCTGCGGCAGATGGCGGCGTGAGGGACGAGGTACGCGTGGGCGTGCAACGGCGGATACTCCAGTAGAATCGGGAACAATATGTCCGAAAGAAATGGGACGGGTTTTCATCCTTTGCTGGTGGTGGTGGCGGCGATCGCGATCGTCGTGGCGGTCATCGGGACTTACGTGTGGGTCACCTGGACGGGCCCGGTGCATGCGGGGCAGGTGGTATCGGTATCGGCGTATCCGATTCATCGCGAGCTTTCGGCGGGCGGAGGGCTGGGCGGGCTGAAGGGCCAGCCGGATGTGTACGACGAAGTGATCGTGATCGCCGCTGTGAAGGTCAAAAGCACGACGAAGCTGCCGTTGTTTCTGCACGATATGTGGGGCGAGGTGACGCTGCCGAACGGAGACGTGCTGCAGAGCCTGGCGGCGAGCGGCGAGGACTACAAGAAGGTCTTCATCGCGTATCCGGCGCTGGAGGCGCAGAAAGAGACTCCCATGCCGCGCGGGATCACGATGAGCCCGGGGCAGGAGGTCGACGGGCAGCTGATCTTTCATTACCCGATCACGCAGAAGGACTGGGAGGGGCGGAAGCAGTTTGACGTGGTGATCGGGTTCATCAATCAGAAGAACCTGGTGTTGCACACGATGGCTGAAAGCGGCCAGTAGGAGCCAGCCTGTAGCGAGCGAGAGTTTAGGGATTCGAGTTTAGAGTTTAGGACGGATTGTGTTCGCGAAGGCGCAGCGGGTTCACTTTATCGGAATCGGCGGGATCGGGATGAGCGGGATCGCGGAGATCCTGCTGAACCTGCATTACCCGGTGAGCGGGTCGGATCTGCGGCGGTCGGCGGTGACGGAGCGGCTGGCGACGCTGGGCGCGACGGTGTTCGAGGGACACGCGGCGGCGAACGTGGTGGGCGCGAGCGTGGTGGTGGTCAGCTCCGCGGTACACGAAAACAATCCTGAGGTGGTGGAGGCGCGGGCGCGGAAGATTCCGGTGATCCAGCGCGCGGAGATGCTGGCCGAGCTGATGCGGCTGAAGTACGGCATCGCGATTGCGGGGATGCACGGGAAGACGACGACCACGTCGATGGTGGCGTCGGTGCTGACGGCGGGGGG
>PMAM01000348.1:0-3998 GCA_003152595.1 Acidobacterium sp. | reverse complement strand
TGCGTGGACAATGCGCTGCTCCAGGGGATTCTGCCGCGGGTGCAGCGGCGGGTGTTCACGTATGGCATGTCGCCGCATGCGGATTTTGTGCTGCGGTTGCTGCCAGCCGGAGTGGGGCAGGAGGCTGCAGCGGCTGCGGGGCCGCGGGTTTGCCGGTCGCGTTTTGAGGTCGCGGCCGATGGCGAGGTGTACGGGCCGCTGGAGCTGCAGGTGCCGGGGATTCACAACGTTTTAAATGCAACAGCGGCGGTTGCAATTGGGACGCAGCTGGAGATTGCGCCGGAGGCGATTGCGGCGGGGCTGAAGTCGTTCCGCGGGGTGGATCGGCGGTTCCAGGTGAAGGGGTGCGTGCGCGGCGTGACAGTGGTGGACGATTACGGGCACCATCCAACGGAGATTCGGGCGACGCTGCAGGCGGCGAAGGAGTGCGGATATGGCGGGGTGCATGTGATCTTCCAGCCGCACCGGTACACGCGGACGCGGGATCTGATGGAGGAGTTTGTGCACGCCTTCGACGACGCTGCGAGCGTGGAAGTACTGGATATTTACGCGGCGAGCGAGGAGCCGATTGAGGGGATCACGGCGAAGGCGCTGGCGCAGAGGATTCACTGTGGGGCGGTGGCGTACGCCGCGTCGGGCGACGAAGCGGTGGCACGCGCGATTGAACGGGCGCGCGAGGGGGACGCGATTCTGACGCTGGGTGCCGGGAATGTTTCGCAGCTGGCGCCGGTGGTGGTGGAGAGGCTAAGAGCAGGGAGCAGGGAGGAGGGAGCAGGGAGCAGGGAGCAGGGATGACGCTACTGGGCGCTGTGGGCCGGGGGATGGTGCGATGCGGCGCGATGAGGGTGGCGGCCGAAGAGGCGACGCTTGCGGAGTTCCCAGAGCGCAAAGGAAATAACAGACCAGGCGATGGTCGCGACGGGAATCACCAGCCAGGGATTTTGGCGCGGAAGAAGCCGCCAGAGAACGACTGCGAATCCTGCGAGGCCGATGGAGCCGAGGGCGGCTCCGGATGCGTCGATGCTGGCGGCCATGCGACCACGGCCAGTTCCGTCGTGGCCAGATTTTTGTTTGAGTTCTTTCTCGTGGCTCTCGATCAGGGTGACGCTGGCGGGAAAGATGGCCGGGAAAGCGAGAAAGAGGCCGCCGGCAGCGGGGCCGAATCGGCGGGCGACCAGGCCCGCGAGGACCGTGGCGGCTCCGCCGAAGAGAAACCGGACGAGGTATTGATGCGGTTTCGTTTCTTTCAGAGTTGACAGCTTGATCTCAACCATCTCAGCGGAATCCTTTGAAAGCTGCCAGCAGGCCGAAGGCGACGCCGAACCATGCAGGCATGAGGACCAGAGCGGTGGCGAGCGAGCCCAATCGGCGCCGGCGCAGGATCAGGCTGGCGAGCGCGGCGTACGCGAGGAAGGCGATGGCTCCGAAGATCATGGTCCTCGCTTCGAGGGCGGCGAAGAGTTTGCCTTCTTTGTGGATGGTAAGACTCACCGTCGCGAGGGCGATCGACGGCGCTGCGCCGAAGAGGCCGGCGAAGCTCCTGGGGCGCAGGACGTCGCCCAGGGTCGCGAAGAGGCTGACGACGAGGCCTCCGACCAGAAAACGAATGACGAGCTCAGTCATGATTTTTTACGTGCCGTCTTCCGGGCGTCGCGGATGAGCGTCATGGCGGCTTCAGCGCCTTTGACGCCGAGGAGGCGATACTGCTTGCCTTCGAGGCTGTGGTAGTGGACGAAAAACTCCTCGAGTTCTTTGACCCAGCGCGATGGCAGGTCTTTCATGCGGCGGACGTTGGCATACATGTGGTTGGCGTCGGCCACGGCAACGAGGCGATCGTTGCGGATCTTTTTTGCTCCGTCCTTCTTCTTTTCGATCTGTTCGCCCTCGATGACGCCGATGAGGCGGGAGAGGACGGAGATGCCGGGGAAGGCGGACTCGTCCATGAGGAGGAGAACGTCGATGGGGTCGCCGTCGGGGGCGAGGGTTCGGGGAAGGAAGCCGAAGTCCCAGGGAAAGACCATGCCGGCGGGGAGAACTTTTTTGAGGGAGAAGATGCCCTGATCGGGATCGAAGGCGAATTTGTTGCGGCTGCCGGCGGGAGTTTCGACGATGACCTGGAGGAGGCTGCTCTCTTTGTCGATGGGCTTGAGGCGGGTTGGGTCGCTGAGGGCTTTCATCGGTCCTTTCAGTGTGGTTTTGGATCGGTCGCGGGTTCGACGCCGCAATGTGAATAGGAGGTGAATTTGGATGGGGGCGTTGTCTGGCGGAGAGCTTTGGTGTGAGCCGAGTGGGGGCTCACTGGGTCGGGGGTACGGAAGAAATGGAGCCGCGGAGGGACAGTTTCATTTCGGGAAGATTTTGGTGGGCGGAGATCGACGATAGGTACTTTGGGCTGAGAATGGGCTTGAATCTTGTTGAAATTTGACGAGCGAAGGCTTTTGCTTCTTGCTGTGGGGTGAACCTGGCCGAGGAACATTTTTGGGGGCCGGGTTCTTGCCGGGATCTGGTGTCTTGCTGGAGGCTGGGTTCTTGCCGGGATCTGGTTTTTTGATGGAGATCCGGGACCGGTTTGCTGAGCCCCGTCTTTTGGTCCGTGTTTTGCTGCCTGTTCAGCTTTGAGCGTATGGGACGGGCGCCTCCTCTGAGTGGGAACCTTTTGGGGACAGGCAGCGTAGCAGTGGGCATGAGACTTCTGTGCGCTGGGGCAATGGCGGCGGTGTTGGCTGCGGGCGCGACGGGGTTCGCGGAGACGGTGGGAGATTGCACGCATCCGATCGAAGCACCTCTGCGAGCGCGGGCGGATCTGGTGATCGATGCGCGGCCGGCGGGCGTGGAGATCGTGGGCACGGATGCGGAGACGGTGCGGGTGTCGTGCACGGTGGATCGCGACGAGTACGGCGGATATGTTGAGCTGCGGTTCGACGGGACGCCGGGGTATGGGCGGCTGAACATAACGGGCAGTGACCTTCACAACGCGAATCTGCGAGTGCGGATCGAAGTGCCGAAGAAGACGAATCTGCGGTTCCACATGGGCGCGGGTGAGGTGACGGTCGAGGACGTGAGCGGCGACAAGGACGTGGATCTGTACGCAGGGCAGATCAGGATTCTGTCGACCGGGGANNGCGCACGTGATGACGGGGGAGATCGATCTGGAGTAGGGGCGTTTAACGGGTCAGCGCTGGCCGCGCTTCGATTCAAGAAATAGCAGAAACGGCCTCGGGCGCATGATGATCAGCGTGCCAGTTCTGGTGGCGCCAGGCTCATTCATCCATTTGCCGAAATGGGCTTTGTCGCCTGTGATCAGGTAATCGGCACCGGCCTGCATTGCCGCGGCGAGGATGGGCCGGTCTTTGACAGGAAGGTCTTTGCGCTGGGGGTGTAGATTTCGACGGGGACGGCGACGGCGGGGCGGAGCAGGATGCCGTCCTCGCGCAGGGCGGGACCGGGCTGCGCGCGACGGTCCTTCTTGGAATGCGGCACCAGCGAAATGTCCGCCAGATCAGTTCATGCAACTCGGGGACTATGCCTTCCCAAAACGGTAAGAGAGCGGTACTTTTGGGCCAAGGCGGGATTGAATGGTGTTGACGATCGGGGACTCAGAGGCTTTTGCTGCTTGCTATGGGGTGAACCTGGCTGCCCTGCCGGCGGAGACGGGTCGGTCTTATTTGGGGGGCGCGTGGGTTGAAGGTCGTACTCTGAAGGGTTTGCGCCACGTCCGCCGGGACGACCTGCGCACTTTTCCCAAAAAGGGCTCATGTCATTACTGTCGTGTGTCGCTCGGAATCGAATCTGTTGATGCTTCGGCAGCGAGAGGCGATACTTCTTGCTGTGGGGTGAACCTGGCCGTGTCAGCAGTGGCGGGTTCTCTTGGTCGGATCAGAGACGCGATGCCGTTTCCATTCAGGTTGCATTGCGCGCTTAGTTCAAAAACAGGGTGCGATAGAGGGTGTCGCGCTGGCGAGGCTGGAAGCCGGCATCGCGGATGATGCGGCGGAGTT
>PMAM01000152.1 GCA_003152595.1 Acidobacterium sp. | reverse complement strand
CTGGCGGCCGGAACCATGACCGACGTCAACGGGGCGACGAACTTCACCCAGCAGTTCGCTATCAATGGCCAGCGCGGCGTCGAGGCGGTCTTCGCCATGGACGGCGCGGACACGAGTGACCCCGAGATGGGCGGCAGTGCCTTTGCGAATTTCAACGTGGATGCGATCCAGGAGCTGCAATCGAGCTCAGGATGGATGCCGGCAGAAATCGGACGCGGCGCGGCGGGTTTCACCAACATCGTGACGCGGTCCGGCAAGGAGGGTTTCCACGGGTCGGTCTTCGAGTTTCTGCGCAACTCCGCGCTCGATGCGAGGAACTACTTCGACTATCCGTCGATCGCGGAGCCAGGCCGGATTCCTCCGTTCAAGCGCAACGAGTTTGGATTCACAAACGGCGGTCCCGTCGTCCTGCCGCATCTCTATGACGGCCGCGGGAAGACGTTTTATTTCGGCCAGTATCAGGGCTTCCGGCAGGTGCTGGGGACGACCCAGGTCCTTCCCATGCCGACCGCCGCCGAGCGCGCAGGCCAGGATGTGGTGAAGTATCCCGACGGCAGCACCGACACGCTGACCGTCCCGGTCAATCCGGCGATTGCCGCGGTGTTGAAGCGGTATCCGATCCCCAANNTCTCGATCCGCATCGATCAGCAACTGGGCGCGAAAGGCGCTTTCCTGGCGCGATTCAACTACGACAACCTGACCGGCCCGACAACGAATCCGGATCAGACCACGATCGACAAGACCTTCGGCGTGCAGTACGTCGACCGCCAGCGCAACGACGAGTTCCGCTACACGCGCACGCAGTCGCCACACTTCTCGTGGGAGTCGATCTTCAGCATCACCCGCACAACGCCGGGGTTTCCGACGCCGAACCATGTCGATCCGGCCGTGAAGTTCAACGACGGGCTCTACGAGGGATTCGATCTGGCAGCCGGGTCGGTGATGCAGGCGTATGGCAACCTCTTCCAGGGCCAGCAGAATTTCACCTGGACGCACGCGCGGCACACGTGGAAATGGGGCATCGAGGCGCGGCTCAATCGCGATACGACCTATTTCGGCATCAGCCCAAACGGCGAATATGACTTCGGCGGCGGCACGGTATATTCGCCCATCTTCATCCCCTCGCAAAGCGGGACGCACAACGTGAACCCCGGCGATCCTTTGCCCAACACCCTGGCCAGCCTGCTCGTCGGCTATCCGTATTCGTACACGGTGGCGGTCGCGCCGCCGGAAGTTTCCAGCGGCGCACACATCGGGCCGGCGGCCATCAACCGCAACGATGTGAACGCGTACTTCCAGGACACCTGGAAGATCAATGACCGTTGGGCGCTTGACTACGGGTTGCGCTATGAGGTCTATTCGCCCATCACGGAGCGCGCCCACCGAACCTCGAGCTTTCTGAACGTCTCTCCGCCGCCGGGTCAGCAGCAGACCTACGTGATCAATCCGCAGCCCGGGTACCGCTCCGGCTGGAACGGCTGGGGACCGCGCGTGCAGCTGAGCTGGAACGCGCCGCACGACCTCCGCGTGCACGCCGGCGGTGCGATCACCGTGATCCCGCCCAACAGCTGGCAGGACAATTTCCTCACCGGCTCGACGCCCTTCGCGGTCTATCCGCGCGTGAATGCGTCGAAGGCGGGAGAAGTAGCTTATGGCTTTCAGATCAGCCCCGATCAGCTCCCGCAGACGTATACACTCAGCGGGCAAAACGTCTTCACGACGTGGCCGCTGAAGAAACTGCCGGCGAACACGGCCATGGATGTGGACCGCTACCAGCACGATCTGGCCACCCTGGCGCCTGGGCATCAGCTTTCGCTGCTCAGTCTGAGTGCCATCGATCGGCGCTTCGGCGATGCATTCCTCCAGACATGGACCCTCGGCCTCGAGAAGACATTCCTGGGGCTCACCGCCGATGCCGGTTACGTCGGCACAGCCAGCTTCCGTCTGCCGAGGGCCGCGTTTCCAAATGCGTATCCCGGAGCCGAGCGCGGCTTCGCGCCCTTCACCACCTTCGACAGTACGGGCGCGGTGACGGGCGGCTTCGGGCTCGAGAATGTCATCGAGGCCACCGCCCACTCGTCCTATCACGCGCTGCAGACCTCGCTTTCCGGCGCGGTCAAGCATGGCGGGCCGGGAATCCAGGCCGGGTACACCTGGTCGAAGTCGATCGACGACACGAGCGGGGTGATTGGCGGAACCGGATCCACGGGCGCGATGGCGCTGCCGCTGCCGCAGAATCCCTTCAACACCCATCCCGAAAGAGGCCCCTCGAATTTCGATGTAGCGCATGGGTTCAGCGTGAGCGCCGCGCAGGATCTGCATTTGCAGGAGCTGGGCTGGCTCAGTGGACCGCAGATCAGAAGGTGGTCATCCGGGTGGGAACTGCTGAGCATTTCGTCGATCTCCAGCGGCTCGCCGTTCACGGTCTACTCCGGAATCCAGCAGACCGGCTACGGCACACAGGGCGCCGACCGGCCGGACCCGATCGCCAAACCGCACCTGTCGACCGCGCATAGCTCGACGCGCGCGCGTGAAGACTACTTCGGGCGCGGCGCGGAAAACGCAGCCTCGTTCTTCTCGATTCCCATCAACGTGCCAGGCGGGACCGGCCCCAATGTAGGCCGCTTCGGCACACTCGGGCGCAACACCTTCCGCGGCCCGGCGTACTACGACTTCGACTACGCCGTCATCAAGGACACGCCAATCGGCCAGCGCAAGAGCGGCCTCGAAGCCGCGGACGTGCAGTTCCGTGCCGAGTTCTTCAACATGTTCAACACCGTCAACATGGGGCTGCCGGCTAACACGATCCAGGGGTCGGGGTTCGGCGTCATCAGCAAGACCGCCGGAACCTCGCGGCAGATTCAGTTCTCCCTGAAGATCGTCTATTAGGGACTGGCCGTCCAGGCAGCCGCGCTTCGCGCACACACGGCGACCTGGAGAGGCGAGTCACGACAGCAGTTGGCGGCCGCGCTCGTTAAATGTTTAAGAATCAGTGCCATATTGCTCCCGTGATGATTGACAACATAGCACTCATATTTTCTGCATCGATTGTGCTATAGTGCCATCAGATGTTGTGACGGCCGCTTCGGCTGGACCCATGCAAGGGCCTGTGGAGCCGGCGCCAACGCTAAAGAATCTGATGGAGGAAGTCGCAATGGCTATTACTCGTTGGGACCCGTTTCGTGACGTTCTGGCGCTCCAGAACCGTATGAACTCGCTCTTCCAGGATTACAACCGGAGCCAAAGTGAAGGAGACGCCCTCACTACCGCGGCCTTCGTGCCCCCGGTTGACATTTATGAGGATGAGCACAAAATCGTCCTCAAGCTCGAAGTGCCGGGCATGAAGGAGGATGAGCTGGACATTCAGCTCGAGAACAACGTCCTCACGGTGAGGGGCGAGCGCAAGTTCGAGAAGGAAGAGAAGGAAGAAAACTTCCACCGGATCGAGCGGCGCTACGGCAGCTTTTACCGCTCGTTCACGATTCCGAACACCGTCAACCCGGAGGGCGTGAAGGCGAATTACGATGCCGGCGTCCTGAAGATCGAGCTGGAGAAGCGCGCCGAGGCCAAGCCGAAGCAGATCAAGGTCGCCGTCAGCGGTCCCGGCCTCGAGGCAGGCAAGAAGGACGTGAAGACGGCTGCGTAAGAGCAGCTGATCGAGCGGTCAGCGAACAACCGGTCGGCTAAGAACCGGCCAGGCTTAAAAGCGGTCAGCGCTTGGGTTGCACAGGTCGCTGACCGCTTTTTTATTGAACCGGGGTTCGTAAGTTCTATTAGAAAGTTGGAAGATGGCAGGAGGCAGGATTCGCAATCGCGGCCGCCGACCGGGTTATCGCTAACCGGTTTTTAGCTGACCGCGTTTTGGCTGACCGCCTTCTTAGCCGAATGGAGTGGAATTATGGCGATACGGTGGGACAAGTTTACGGTGAAGTCGCAGGAAGCGGTGCAGAACGCCAGCCAGCTCGCGGCGGAGAACGGCAATCCCGAGATTCTGCCGCTGCATTTGCTGGCGGTGCTGCTCGGCGACAAAGAGGGCGTGATTCCGGCCATCCTCGACAAGATTGGCGTGCCCGTGGGGCAGCTCCAGGCGCGCGCCCAGGAGGCGGTGAATCAGCTTCCGAAAGTCAGCGGCGCCTCGACGCAGCCCGGCGCGAGCAACGCGCTGAACCAGGTGTTCGAAGCGGCGTTCAAAGAGGCAGAGCAGTTTAAGGACGATTACGTTTCGACCGAGCATCTGCTGCTCGCCCTCACGCGCCTGAAGAATGACGGCGCGCAACTGCTGCTGGCGTCGCTTGGAGCCGATCACGATGCGATCCTCAAAAGCCTGGCGACGGTGCGCGGCAATCAGCGCGTGACGGATCAGAATCCTGAGGCGAAGTACCAGGCGCTTGAGAAATACGCGAAGGACCTGACCGAGCTGGCGCGGCGCGGCAAGCTCGATCCGGTGATCGGGCGCGACGAGGAGATCCGGCGCGTGATCCAGGTGCTTTCGCGGCGGACCAAGAACAATCCCGTGCTCATCGGCGAGCCTGGCGTGGGCAAAACTGCTATCGTCGAGGGTCTTGCGCGCCGCATTGTGCACGGAGACGTGCCGGATATCCTGCGCGACAAGCGCGTGATCTCCCTCGACCTGGGATCGATGCTGGCCGGCGCAAAATATCGCGGCGAGTTTGAAGACCGGCTCAAAGCCGTGCTGAAAGAAATCGAGGAGGCGAACGGGCAAATCATCCTGTTCATTGACGAGCTGCACACGTTAGTCGGCGCCGGCGCCGCGGAAGGCGCGATTGACGCCTCGAACATGCTCAAGCCCCCCCTGGCACGCGGTGAGCTGCGCGCCATCGGCGCCACCACGCTGAACGAATACAAGAAGTACATCGAAAAGGACGCGGCGCTGGAGCGGCGCTTCCAGATCGTCTACGTCGGCGAGCCGAACGTCGAGGACACCATCGCCATTCTGCGCGGACTCAAGGAGCGCTACGAATCGCACCACAAGGTGCGGATCCGCGACTCCGCGATTGTCGCGGCGGCGACGCTCTCGCATCGTTACATCTCCGACCGTTTCCTGCCGGACAAAGCGATTGACCTGGTCGATGAAGCGGCAGCTTCGCTGGCCATTCAGATCGGCAGCGTTCCTCAGGAGATTGACGAGCTGGAGCGTGCGGCGACGTCGCTCGAAATTGAGCGCGCAGCCCTGAAACGCGAAAACGATACCAACTCAAAAGAGCGCCTCGAACACGTGGAGCGCGAAGTGGCGCAGCTCCGCGAAAAGTCCACGGCTCTGCGGGCGCGCTGGACGAAAGAGCGCGAGGCCATCACCCGGCTGAGCGACCTGAAAAAGCAGATCGAGACGCTGCGTTTCGAAGCCGACGAGCAGACGCGGCGCGGCAACCTTGAGCGCGCGGCGCAGATTCAGTATGGCGAGCTTCCGAAACTGGAAGCCGAAATGAAGAGGCTCGACGCGCTGCAGGATGGCAAGGGCGGCGCCCCTCGCATGCTGAAGGAAGAAGTCGACGAGGAAGACATCGCAAGGATCGTCAGCAAGTGGACCGGGATCCCGGTCACGCGCATGCTCGAAGGCGAAGTCAAAAAGCTGGTCCGGATGGAGGAGCGGCTGAAGGAGCGCGTGGTCGGACAGGACGCGGCGCTGAGCGTGGTGGCGAATGCCATTCGCCGTTCGCGCGCCGGCCTCAGCGATCCCAAGCGGCCCATCGGGTCGTTCATCTTCCTCGGGCCAACGGGCGTCGGCAAGACGGAAACCGCCCGCGCGCTGGCTGAGTTTCTCTTCGACGATGAGCAGTCGATGATCCGCCTCGACATGAGCGAGTACATGGAAAAACATGCCGTGGCTCGCATGATCGGCGCACCTCCCGGTTACGTGGGTTACGACGAGGGCGGACAACTCACGGAAGCCGTCCGCCGGCGCCCGTACTCGGTCATTCTGCTCGATGAAATCGAGAAGGCGCATCCGGATGTCTTCAACGTGCTGCTGCAGGTGCTCGACGACGGGCGGCTCACGGACTCGAAGGGCCGCGTGGTGGACTTCAAAAATACGGTCCTGATCATGACCTCGAACCTGGGGGCAGGATTCCTGACCGGCGATGCGCTGAAGGACGAAACCACCTTCGGACACGCCACGGAAAGCGTGATGAAGGTGTTGCGCGAGCACTTCCGTCCCGAATTTCTCAACCGCGTGGACGATGTGGTGATCTTCCATCCGCTGGGCGAGGAGCAACTGCAACACATCGTGGATCTGCGGCTCAAGGATCTGGATAAGCTGCTTGCGGATCGGCATATCACGATCGAGCTGACGGACGCGGCGCGGCACGCGATCTTCACGGCCGGGTACGACCGGGCGTACGGCGCGCGACCGCTGAAGCGGGCGATCCAGCGGATGGTTCAGGACCCGCTGGCCATGAAGATCCTGGACGGCGAGGTGCTGCACGGCGATCACGTCCGCATCGATGCCCACAAGAAGGGGTCGAGCACGCTGCAGTTCGAGGTCGTGAGCCGGGCGGGGATTCCGCTGGAGCACGGAGTGGCCATCGGCCAGGCCTGATTCGCGTGAAATGCGTGATTCCGGCAGCGGACAGCAGGAAAGGGCAAGGCCTCCGGGGGCGGTTCCCGGCAGGCCTTCTTTATTGTCCTGAAAGTGACTGGTCCAATTGACTGGTCGAAACGACCGGTCGATAATCAGACATGCGGCAAATTCAGGCGTCGGAAGCGAAAACGAAATTCCTGCAGCTCCTGGATGACGTGGAGCGCGGAGACACGCTGATTATTACCCGGCACGGCAAGCCGATCGCCCGGCTGGTTCCGGAGCAGGAGCGGCGGCAGGCAGAGATCGAGTGGGCGCTGAAGCAAATGAAAAAGCTCCGCAGCCGTCAGGAGCGGGTTACCATCGCAGAAATTCTCTCCGCTCGCGACGAGGGTAGAAAGTACTGATGCCGTTTGTGATCGACGCATCGGTCACCGCGGTCTGGGCGCTTTCAGATGAGGCGAGCGATATAGCAGACTCAGCGTATCGCATGCTCCTTTCGGATTCGGCCATCGTCCCAGCGCACTGGTGGTTTGAGGTGCGCAACACGCTGATCGTCAACGAACGGCGAAAGCGTTTAAGCGACACAGAGACCGCTTCGTTTTTGCATGTTCTGTCTTATCTGCCCATCGGCAGAGACCTGACGCCGAATGAATCGGCCGTGCTCCGGATGGCGCGTGCGCACAACCTGACCGTCTACGACGCCGCNNGAATTGCACTGATCGAGAAGAAGGAGCACCGGAAAGGTCGATAGCCCGCCTCTTCGAGGATCAGGTTGAGATTTCGGAAGAATCAGGCCTGCGGATTGATCCGCAGGCTTTTTATTTCAGCAAACCCGATCAACTGAAGCCCGCGTGCAGGTGTAAAACCTTCAAGCCGCAGCGGCCGGCTGTACCGGTTGCCCGCAGTGGGAGCAGCGCCTGGCTCCGAGAGGAATATCGGCGAGGCATTCCGGGCAGGGATGCGTCGTGGGCGGCGCCACTTTCGTCGGCTGGAACTTTTTGAGCAGCGCGTTGATCGGCAGCATGAACACGAAATACACGACCGCGGCAATCAGGAGGAAGGAAATGATGGCGTTGAAAAAGTCGCCGTACAGGATCTTTCCACCATGGACTTCGAGAATGAGGGCGGAAAAGTTGGGCTTGTGCACCAGCGCCGCGATCAGCGGGTTGACGACGTCCGTCACCAGCGCGTTGACGATGGCTGTAAAAGCGGCGCCGATGACGACGGCAACCGCCAGATCCATGACATTGCCGCGCAGGATGAAATCGCGAAAGCCTTTCAGCATAGGAGAAACCTCCGGAAGTGCTTCGTCCCGGGGAAAATACAGCGTACGGCCGGGAACTCAGAGATTCGAGTGTAGCGAATCCGAATGCGAGTGGACAGGTGCGCCAACCTCGGGTCCGTTCATCACGTTCGTACCAGTTGCCCGGGTTCGCCCTCGGCTCCTGTCGCTTCGTATCTGCCAGTGCACGGATTAACTAAATAGATAACATCCAGGGGTTGACCCCTCCAGATCTCGTTGATTCCACCTATCCACGACCCCCTCGACCCCCTCCATCCCTTAATTCCAGGGGGGGGCCGGCGCCCCCTGGTCGGTGTCGGTCTCGTTCTCGTCCTGTTCGCGAACCAGCGTGCCGGTGCGGGGTCCGTCGGCTGTGTGCAGCCCCCAGGCCATGCGCGGCGTGTTGTGCGCCAGGCCGTACCGGCCGTCCGGGGCGAGCAGGATGATCCCGCCGTGCCCGCCGGCGCGGCGCAGCAGATACGCCATGGCCTCGGGCGCGACCTGCTCCGGCGAGCGGCCGGCGAGGACGCGGTCCGTCGCCCACTTGCCGAGGACCAGCTTCATGATCGGCTCGCCCCACCCGGTCAGCGAGACGGCGGCGGAAGCGTTGTCGGCGTAGCATCCGCAGCCAATCAGCGAGGAGTCGCCTACGCGGCCGGGATCCTTATTGAGCGTGCCGCCCGTGGAGGTGGCAGCGGCGAGACGCCCATCGCTGTCCAGAGCGACAGCGCCGACGGTGTCGTGCGAGTCCTGATTCGAGGTGCTGCCGCCCGAGAAGGTCTGGTCCGGCGCTCCAGCCTGCTCGCGGGCCTGGGCTTCGGCCAGCCGCTGGCGTTCGCGGTCGAGGATCAGCTCGGAGTTGTCGATCAGCGTCATGCCCTGCGCCTGCGCGAACGCCTCGGCGCCCGGCCCGACGAAATAGACGTGGGGGCTCTTGTCCAGAACCAGCCGAGCGGCCTGGATCGGGTTGCGGATCCGCTCCACGCACGCGACCCCTCCGGCGCGCAGCGTCGCCCCGTCCATGATCAGGGCGTCCAGTTGCACCCTGCCGTCCCGCGTCAGGAAAGATCCGCGGCCGGCATCGAAGGCCGGGTCGTTTTCCATGGTGGTGACGGCGGCTTCCACCGCATCGAGAGCGGTTCCGCCGCGCTCGATGATGCGCCAGCCTTCCTGAAGGGCGTCGAAAACGCCCTGCTCGTGGGCGTCGAGCAGGTCGGCGGGGATATCCCAGGCGCCGCCGTGGAGGACAAGGATGGGGGAACGCGGCATAGAGGAAAGAGGGATTGTACCGTGCGCTCGGTAACAGATGGAATTCAAGTGACCGCCCGGAGCGCCGATAAACAACGCATGTCCTCTCAAAAGCAGATCACGGTCTACAAGATGGCGGCACGTGAAACCTCAGCCAGCGACGCCGAGATTGTGCTGCCGGGACGGGGCCTGCAGTACGAGGGACGGATCTCGTATCTCACGACGGAGGGCTGCCTGATTGACACCAAATGCCGCCTGGAGCCGGGAACCGTGGTCGAGGTCTGGATGCGGACCGAGGGCATGCCGTTGCGCGTGCTCGCGAATCTGGTCGAGCGGCGCGACCAGGGTGTGGAGTTTCACTTCCACGCGATGACCAACCAGAAGATGGACCAGATCGAGATTCTGCGCGGCGAATTGGCCGAGGAGGCCGCGCGCATCGATGTCAGCCGAAGGGCATAGGCGCCCGGCCTAAGCTGACCTCCGCTCGGCATCCGCCGGCGAAACGACTGGACTCGCTTGTCGGTTGGATGAGCCTGGGTTCCCTTGTGAAAAGAGTGACAATGGAGAGGTGCGGCGATGGCGCACGAACGTGAGATATCACGCAATCTCGGCGGACGAACCGTCCTCCAGGACGCGCATCCGGCCAGGAAGAAGCCGAGATCCCTGCAGGAACTGGAATTGTTCTGAAGGCGGGACGGCCGTTGCAGGTGACGGCTCCACAGAATACGACAGTTTTCCGTCGACCTCAGTCGCCCATGCGATGCGCGCTCTCTCTACGCCGGCGCCCGCGATACGCCAGCCCCCGCCCGTGTTCACCAGCTGCATCGCCGCGCGCTGACGCCACCACTCGTTGATCTCGCGAGGAAGCGCGGTCCATACGTCCTCGGTATCGCGCAATTGAGCCAGGTGATCGAGCAGAGCCTCGAAGGTGGCGCGAGCGCGCGGCTCAATGATGTAGTCCGGGTGCACGATGAAGCTCATCAGCCCGTGCCGTGCGAGGATGATGGCCGTTTGCCGCTTCCAGATGTCGGTCGAGTACTCATTGAGGATGTTGAAGAGCGAGTAGTCCTGAATGTCGGTTAACGGAATCTCCAGCAGATCGCCGATGAAGTAAGGCATCACCGTGCAGCATCCGCCGCGCTGCGGATCCAGGTGCGCGACGTTCGGCACCGACATGTCGTAGGCGAACTGAAACTGATCGAACCAGTCCTGATTGCGATACAGGACGCCGGCGCGGAACCCGTTCGCCCCGAACTTCCGCCCGTATTCGTTGATCTTTGCGACGCGCTCGACGAACTGGGCGCGGTTGTCGTAGAGATGGCCGTCGTGGTTGAGATCGTGAACGGCGACCTCATGGCCGCGGCTGAGGATGGAGTCGATGAATGACTGCGGGACGTCGTAGCGCTCCTCGGGAATGACGTTGAAAGAGCCCTTGATGCCGCGCGAGTCGTCGAGATCCATCAGCGTCGTGCAGAAGTCCCGGCCGGCCTGGGTTTCGACATCGTGCGACATCATGGCGCAGGCGGATTTGCCGTCGGGCCAGAACCAGATGAACGGGATGCGCTGAGCGCCGGACGCGCGGAGGGTAAGCAGGAGGAGCTGCTCGTGGAGATTGTCCACCGATAAGTCGACGGGCCAGCGCGGGAAAGGCCGCCTGTCCCAATTGCGCAGCCGTATCTTCTGCAGATGTTTGCGCGCAGACACCGGCAGCAGCGGCCGGAAGAAGTAGTAGATCTTCGCGGTAAGCGATTGCGTCCCCGAGCGCGCGGCGCCACCCATGTACGCCTCGTGGCGCAGGTTCGTGATCGCTTCCTGAGGATCGAACGGGAGCTGGACGACGCCGTTGTCGATAGCGACGTCGGGGCGAACATCGTGCAGCAGCCCATCGGGCGAGGCGGCGGCGAGCTGCTTCGCAAGCCGGCCGTAGAGCGTGGTCTCCGGGCCAAAAGCAAAGTAGCCTGCCGATCCACCGGCTGCCGGCAGGGCAAAGCGCACTGCCTTCACGAAATCGTCAGGACAGCGAAAGTAGACTGCGAGCGGCCCGCCTGGAAACTCGTCTGAATCGTGCATGAGTAAGCCGGTATATAGACATCGGGCCCGTGAGTCGATGGGCAAGCATAGGGCCTCTTTTGAAGCCAGGCAACTGAACTTTGGAGATGAAGAAAAGGATGCCGGCAGTACCTCTCTTCGTGATCGTGTTGAAAACTTTCGCGACACCCTTTGGCCGGGTGAAGGCCGACTGGGTGGCTGGCGGGAACAACCGCGCGGTGGTGTCTATGCGCGGAAAAAGCGGGACATTCGGCTGAGTGCGTACTATTCTGGAGCCAAAGCCCCAGGGGCCTCCCCAGCCCATCCCCGAAAGCGTGAATGCGGCCCGCACGTCGTGGCTGCTGCCCGGAAATGCATCGTCATGGCAGAGAGTCCGAAGAGACCCGCGAGTGAAATGCCGACGCAGATTGGTTCTGCGACGGCGGTGAGTAGTTCGGCGGATAACCTGCGCCCGCTGGAGACGATGGTGCCTCCGTCGAAGGAGTCCCACGCGGACGAGAAGCTCGTCCCTCCCTCGAAGAGCGACGCAGCCCCAGGGGTGCCGCGCGCGCGCTCCGATGCGGCGACGATGGTACCGGGCAGTGGCGCCGGCGGATCCCGGGGCGGCTCGCGTGCGGGCGGTTCTGGCGGACGGAACGGCGATACAGCAGAGCTGGAACCCGGCACGGTGCTGGCCGGCCGCTATGAGATCCTCGCCGTGCTGGGCACCGGCGGCATGGGATCGGTGTACCGGGCGCAGGATCGCGAGCTCGACCGGATGGTCGCGCTCAAAGTGATCCGGCCGGAACTGGCGCGGAACCCGGCGATCGTCGATCGCTTCAAGCAGGAACTGCGGCTCTCGCACAAAGTAACGCACCGGAACGTGGTGCGGATGTACGACCTCTCCGAAGACGCGGGCATGCGCTTCGTGACCATGGAGCTGGTGGCCGGGCGTGATCTGCGCTCCATTTTGGAGGAGCGGGGGAAGCTCCCTGCCGATGAAGCAGCGAGCGTTCTGGAGCAGATTTGCTTTGCGCTGGAAGCGGCGCACAACGAAGGCATCCTGCACCGCGACCTGAAGCCGCAGAACGTGATGATGGAGGAGCACGGCCGCGTTGTCGTCATGGACTTCGGCCTGGCGCGGACCATCGAAGGCGACGGAATGACGCAGTCCGGCGCGCTGGTCGGCACCATGGAATACATGTCGCCGGAACAGGCGCTGGGCAAGGAGCTGGACCAGCGGTCGGATATTTTCGCCCTCGGCCTCATCGGCTACGAGCTGCTCACCGGGCGAATGCCGTTCAAAGCCGAGAGCGCGATTGCCAGCCTGCTGAAGCGGACGCGCGAGGCGGCAGAGCCATGCACGAAAGTGGACCCGGCGATTCCGTTGGTGCTGGGCGGCATAATCGACAAGTGCCTGGCCGTGGATGTGAACCTGCGCTATAAGAGCGCTGGCGAAGTGCTGCACGACCTTGAGGTATGGCGCGGCAAGGCCGCCGCGGCCAGTCTGCACTTCGAAGCGGAAGTGCCCTCGACGGGCATGAGCGGGCGCTGGCTGCTGATCGTAGGCGGGGGCGTTCTGCTGATCGCACTGGTGGCGGGGATTTCGCTGGCGGTCCGGTATTTTGCGGGCTCCCGCAGTGGGACGGCGGCGCCGGCGGTGGCAAGCGCGCCGTCGATTTCGCTGGCGATTATGCCGTTCTACAACGCCTCCGGCGACGCCTCGATGAACTGGCTCGGCGCCAGCCTTGCGGAAATGCTCTCCACCGACATTGGCGGCTCCTCCGCCGTGCGCATGGTTTCGCCCGATCGCCTGCAGCAGGTGCTTGGCGATCTGCACCTGAACGCGAATTCCCAAACCGATGGCGCAACCCTGAAACGCGTCGCTGAGTTCACGAACGCGCAGACCGTCATCTTTGGGCAGTTCATCAAGGCCGGCAATGCGATCCGTATCAATACCACGGTGATGGATCTGGCGCACGACGCTCAGTCCACCGTCACCACCGACGTGCCCGACCAGAACCAGCTGCTCGCGAGCGTCGACAAGCTCGCCGGCCAGCTGCGCGAGAAGCTGACCGCCGATCCGAAGCTGCTGAGCGATCTGAAGGCGCACGCCGTGCAACCCTCCACCACTTCCGTCGAGGCCCTGCACGATTACGAGAACGGTCTGGCTCTCGAGCGCGCCGGGGACAACCTCCGGGCGATCGAAGCCTTCCATTCCGCCACCGAAGCGGACACAAACTTCGCTCTCGCCTTTGCACACCTGGCGCAGGCCTATGCCAGCCAGGGGCAGGACGATCTGGCCCAGTCCGCATCGCGGACCGCCATGGAGCTGGCGGCGAACCTCCCGGCTGGCGAGCGTTATCGGATCGAGGCGAGCAACGCCGAGATCGCAAACAACAACCAGAAAGCCATCGCCGCGTATCAGCAACTAGCGGACGCGAACCCCTCCGATACCGAGGTGCAGTTCGCCCTGGCCAGGCTCTATGAGCAGAGCGGCGATTACGCCGCGGCCCGGCAGCGCCTTACCACTGTGCTGGCCAGCGATCCGAAGAACGTAGCGGCGCTGCTCGCCAGCGGCCGCGTCGCCATCCGCAGTGGCGACGCAAAGGGCGGCCTCGATTTCCTAAGCAAGGCGCTGCCCATCGCCATCGAGCTGAATAATCAGCAGGAGAAGGGTGCGATCCTGCAGGCCACGGGCATCGCTTACAACCTGATGGGCCGGCCCGACGATGCGCTGAGCAATTTCCAGCAGTCACTGGCCATCAAGCAGCAGATCGGCGACAAGCGTGGTGTCGCAGCGAGCCTTGAGGAGATCGGGGCACTCGACGATGACGCCGGCAAGAGCCAGGACGCACTGAAGAGCTATCAGCAGGCGCTGGCGCTGCGCAGGGAGATTGGCGATCAGGCGGGGATTGCGATGGCCCTGATCAAGACTGGCTCGTGGTACCACGACCATGGCAAACCGGATGACGCGCTGCAATATTTCAGCGAAGCACTGACGATCGAACGACAGGTGGGCGATCAGGCCGATCAGGCTCTCTGCCTGAACAATATTGGGTCCATCAAGGCAGATCAGGGACAGTATCAGGATGCACTGACATATCTGCAGCAGGGCTATGAGCTGCGACAGAAACTGAATGTGCCCGCGGATATGGGTGAGAGCCTGCACAACCTCGCCGAAGTGAATACAAAGCTGGGGCAGTACGACACGGCACTGTCGGACTATCTGAAGGCCGTCGATGCGTACCGCAGCGCGAATGATCAGCACGGCGTTGCGATGGCGTCTGACGCTATGGCTCGGGTATTTGCGGGCCAGGGGCGTTACGGTGCGGCGCTGCATTCGATGCAGGATGCGGTGAACCTGCTGCGGCAGTCGAAGGAGATGACGTGGCTGACGGTGGAGGCGATCGGCGGCTGGGGCGATCTCCTCGCACAGGTTGGGCGCGCGCCCGAAGGCAAGGCGAGCCTCGAGGAGGCGCTGAGCGACGCTCACCAGATTAAGGACGAGGCCTACGTCGCGATGGCGACGAACTGGATGGGAGATTTCTACTACTACCAGGGTGATTACGCCAACGCGCGAACCCAGTATGCGCAGGCGCTCGCGATCGCGTCGAGGACGCCGTCGAAAGAGACGCAACTGCACGCAAAGGTCAATCTCGCAAAGACCGACCTGGCACTTGGGCACGCCGCAGCCGTGGTGCCGGTGCTGAAGAAGCTGTCGCAGGATGCGGATGGGCTGGGGCTCAAGGCCGATTCCGTGGAGTGCTCGGTCTATCTGGCCCAGGCGCTGCTGGAGACGAAGAACGATGCCGCAGCGCAGCAGGCACTAACCCTGGCGCAGGCGCGGGCGGAGAATCTGGGATTGCGCATTCTGCAGGCCAGGGCCGACTGGCTCGAAGCAGCGCTGGCGACGAAGAGCGGAAAGACAGCGCAGGCGCAACGCAGCCAGCTCGATTTGCAACGGATTCTGGACGCGATCGGCAAAGAAGATGGAGCAGGGAAGATCGCAGAGCGAGCCGACCTGAAGCAGCTCCTGACCGCTCACCCATAGCGCGGCACGCAACTCAGCCGGAAGCGAGCGATGAGCGGGACGGGTGGACGGGCTGAGGCTTCCTGAAAGTGAAAATCCCGGTGGATACCCACCGGGATTTTCATGTGGCCAGTCCAGTAATAAACAGTGCGCCTGGGGCGCCCGCTAGTTGCCTGTGCCCGAGAGCGAAATCGACCGGGGGCTGTTGGCTTCGTTGTCGGTGACGACCAGGGTTGCGGAGCGTGTTCCCTTCGCGCCGGGCCTGAAGGTAACACTGATCGAGCAGGTTGCTTTCGGCGAGAGGGATCCCGGGCAGCTGGTTGACGCCGTGAAGTCCCCCGCGTTCTTGCCCGATACGGCAACGTTCGTGATCGAGAGCGCCGTGCCTCCTGCGCTGGTCACTGTGATGGGCTTCGTTGAGCTTCCCGTCGTGGTCTTTACCGTTCCAAAGGCCAGGCTGCCGGGGTTGAACGTTGCAACAGGATCGATGACCGTTGCTGTGAGCGGAACCGTCTGCGGACTGCCCAGGACGTTGTCCTTGATGGTGAGGGTAGCGGTTTGCGGGGTGTAGAAGGGTCCCGCGATGAAGGTGATGACCATGGTGCAGCTCTTGCCGGCAGCGAGCGATTTCGGGCAGAGGTTGACGGTACCGAACTCGTTGGAATTGCCGCCCCTGACGATGGCAAGCAGCGGATCGCTGATCGTCATCGCGGCGTTGCCGGTGTTCTTAATCGTTACCGTAGCTACGCGGATGGCACCAAGGTAAAGGGTTCCGAAGTCGATTTGCGAAGGCGAGATGTTGGCCAGCGGTGCCGGGGTCACAGTGACTGCAACGCTGCCGGTCGCGCCCAGATAATCGCCGGTATCCATCGGGGTAAATGTAATGCCCTGTGGGCCGGTCGCCGTCGGCGCGGTGGCCGGGTTGGTGAAGGTGAAGACGCCGGGCACGGTCGCACCCGTAATCGAAGACCTGGCGGTGCCGAGGTTCAGCGTGGAAGCTGCCAGAGTCTGGCCGTAGAGAATTGCGCTGGCGGTCGGTGCGGTTGCGATGGTCACCGGCGCCTTATTTACCAGGACCGGGATCGTGCCGATCACAGGGTTATACGTCGTGAGGTCAGCTGGCGTGAAGGTGATGCTTTCGGACGGATCGCCTGCGTTCGGCGCGGTCCCTGGCATGGTGAAGGCAAAAGTGCCGAGGACCGTGGTGCTGTTGAACGACGCCGATCCGCCGGTGAATGTGGACGCGGCCAGCGTCTGGCCGTAGGTGATGGCGCCGGCAGTGGGCCAGACGACATTGGGAGTGGCCTGGGAGACGGTAATGGGGAGCGAGTTGCCGCCGGATGCGTGGTTGGCGTCACCGCTGTAGGTGACGTAGATGGTGGCCGGCCCCGGGTTTGCAGGCGCGGTGTAGCTGTTGCAGGCGGCGGTGGCTGCGAGCGTAGCGGACTGACCCAGCTCGACGGGTCCTCCGCAGAGAGTGTTGGCGTCGGTCACGGGTAAGCCGCTGCTGAAGGTGACTGTGCCGGTGGGCGCGCCATACTGGGCGACAGTTCCTGTCACGGTGGCTGTCAGCGCATCGGTCTCGCCTGGAGTGGGCGATGTCGTGGTGGCGCTGAGCAACGTGTTGGTGGGCGGAGTGACCGTGTTGTCGGTGAAGACGAAGTCAGAGAAGCTGGTTCCCCTCCCGGTCGAGGTCCCGTCGATGTTCTGCGACGTCCAGGAGACGAAGATGTTCTGGACATTGGAGGAGGTGAGATAGCCGGGAGTCGAAGCGCTGCCCGAGGGACCGACGGCGGTCTGTGCCGTGAAGTCGCTCAGGTCGGCGATGCTGGTGACGGTGTACGTGGTGTTGAAGGTGTCGGGCGACGCACAGATGACCGTGACGGTCTGGCCCACGCTCACAGAGCACTCGCCTGGGCAGTAGAAGGTCGCGCTGCTGCCGCTCACGATGAGGGAGCCGATGGGGCTGAAGAACGGGTCACCCTGGATCATTCCCGGAGCCGCCGGCGTGCTCGAACTGTTGTAGGTGGTCTTGATGTTGATGCAACTGGAGGCGTTGCTGCCCTGGCAGTTGGACACCGTGGCTGCGGGGCAGGCGACGGTTTGCCCCGGGTTATCCGTGCACGAACAGGAGGCAGAATAGATGACGCAATTGCCGCCCGTGTCGTCATAGACCTGACAGGTAGAACCCGCGAAGGACGTGCCCGCGATGAGCTGAGTGAAGAGAGCCGGGGTGACCGTGTTGGCGGTGACCGTCATGCTGACGTCGGTCGTGCCGCCGGAAGCGCTGCACGTATTGCCGGAGGCCCCCGCCGAGGGATACTGCACGGCGTAGGTGTGCGTGCCAAAAGGAAACTGAGTGTAGGTGGGGCTGCCGGGGGGCTGCAGCGGCTGCTGCTGGGTGACGGTCGTGTGCGGCGTGAACGTCCACGCCATCAGTTCATGCTGCTCGAAGGCATCGCCAGTAGCCGAAGTGAACCCAACGAAGGCGTTGGTGCCGCTGATCAGGTTCACGGCTGTCGTGAGATCGATCGTGCCGGAAAACACGGGAATGGAATTCGCGACCGGAGTATGGGTACCCGGGTTGTAAGCCGGATCGAGAAAGACCTGAAGCAGGTTGGGAGTGGCCTCAGTGGGCCCGCTGTAGACCATAACGACCTGGTGAACCTGTCCATTGGCGAGGGTCACGAGGGTCTGATTCCCGGCACTGGTGGCCGACGTCAGGGGTTGCGTAATCAGAGTGGAAACGGTGCTGTCGCCAGAACCCAGGTTGACGGAGCAGTTNNGCGCCGCAGTCCTGGAGGGCGATGTGGTTGTTGTTCGGATCCCAGGCATTGGCATAGGTGTCGAACTCGAGGGCGATGCTGTTGTTGATGCCCGAGTAGCCCATGCAGCCGCCTCCGCCGCCCAGCGCGGTCGGGCCGCCGCCGCTTTGGCCGCACACGGTGCCGGGGTCAGCGACGGCGCCCGTGGCTGGTGAGTTCTGGATCACGAAAGCCACGCCGTCCGCGGTCGTGGAAGGGTTCTCCGAATTAGGATTCAAAATGCTGTCCGGCGTGAACTTGAACGCAAACCACGTTGTGAATCCGTTCGCGACATTCTGCGGCGTGGAGAACCAAAGGCTCGCGTCCTGGCCTCCGGTGTCCGGCGTCATTTGCACGGCGTAATAGCTGTTCGGCGGATTGGGCGGTGTGGGAGGATTGGGATCGATGGAGGCCGGATAGGCGTCGAGGAAAAAAGACGGGTTGCTGCTGGCGCCCGTTCCGTCGTTCAGGCAGAAGAGCGGATTGGAGGCCGAGCCTGGCAAGCAGCTGTAGGAGTACTGGGAAGGGTTTGCCTGTGGCGCGTTGAAATCGTAGTAGGTGATCTGCTGTGCCGAAGCGCGGACCGGCAGGAGGGCAAAGAGGGCGGAGGCGGCGAACGCCAGAACAACAGGAGTGTGCTTCGACACAAAATTCATGCAATATCCTCTGGAGCTAAAGGCAGGCTCCTGACGCAGATTGGCCCGGGGACCATTCCAACTCGAACGCGAAGGGGAAGGCGGCTGGGGATACAGCAATACTGGGCGAGCCGTTGGGTTAGCGTTTGGTAAAGATCATAACCAGCGGGGCGGTAAACTTGTGTGAATATTCGTAACCGCCACTGGTCATATTGGCGGAGGGCCGGACCGAAGTCTCCGGGCGGTTACGGCGGGAAAGGGTGCGCGGATCGGTCCGGAATCCCGCTAACCTTACTGCGATTTTCACCGATAAGCAGAGCGTGGCCAGGTGCGCGCTCCAACACGGCAGATTCTCTCTGGGGCTGGCGGGAATGGGTCTGCTGCTGGCGATGCCGCCGGTGGCACAGACCCAGGCATCGGATCAGGACCTGATGTCGATGCCGCTGGAGGACCTGGCCCGCGTCCAGGTTTACAGTGCCTCGCGGCATTCGGAAGACATCAGGAAGGCTCCATCCTCGGTCAGCATCATCACTGCGGAGGATATTCGCCGCTACGGGTGGCGCACGCTGGGCGAAGCGCTGCGCAGCCTGCGGGGCTTTTATATTTCCGATAATCGGCAGTACACCTACCTGGGCGTGCGCGGTTTCATGCGGCCGGGAGACGACAATCCGCGAATTCTGCTGCTGGTGAACGGGCACCGTCTGAACGACAAGATTTACGACACCGCAGCGATCGGGACGGAGTTTCCGCTGGATCTGGAACTGGTGGACCACATCGAGGTGGTCCGGGGTCCGGGTTCCTCGCTGTACGGGACGAATGCGATTTTCGGGGTGATCAACATCATCACGAGGGAACCAGGGCAAAAGGCTGCCGTCGAGGTCTCCGGCGATGCGGGATCCCTGTGGAGCCGGAGGGGGCGGGCGACCTTGATGGGGAGCCGCGGCAAGATGTCGGGCCTGCTCTCGGGGAGTATGTACCGCTCGGCGGGGAACGGGCGGCTGTACTTCCCGATCTTCGACACACCGCTGACCAACGATGGGATCGCCGAGAACTCGGACGGGTCGCACGACGAACAGGCATTCGCGGAATTGAAGTACCGGGATTTCAGGGTGGAGGGATTGCTGGGGNNAGCCTGAGCCGGAAGCTGGGCGCGGACACGGACCTGGATGCAGCGGTGCACTATGACGCCTACGACTACGTGGGAAGCGGGGATTATGGGCCGCCGGGTTTTCCTCCACTAGCGGTTCGAGTGAAGGCGCGGGCCGACTGGATCGGTGTGGAAGGGACGGTGACGCAGCATTTCGGGCAGCAGCAGTTCACCGGCGGCGCGGAATACGAATACGCTCTGGGCCTGAAGCAGTGGACGTACGAGGTGGGGCAACCGGACGTGTTCCGGTCCGACGAAAAGCCGTGGCTCGGTGCGGTCTATGGCGACGCCGAGCTGAACCTGATTCCGCATGTGACGCTGCATGCCGGAGCGCGATGGGACAAGGCCAGTGACTTCGAAAATTCGCTGAGCCCACGGGGGGCAGCGATCTGGACGCCGGACGATCGAACCGCGGTGAAGTACATCGTGGGGATGGCGTTTCGGGATCCGAATGCGTACGAAGCATACTACGCGGACGGCGTGACGGTCGTACCGGGGCCCGCGCCGCTGAAGCCGGAGCAGATTCTCTCGCACGAGCTGGCCGTGGATCGGAACTTGAAGCCATGGCTCTCGCTGACCCTGGACGGTTTCTATAACCGCCTGAAGGATCTGATCAACCAGGTGGCAGAGCCGGACAGCACCGTGAGCTATTTCGTGAATCATGACCGCATGCATGCCAAAGGACTGGAAGCGGAGTTGGTGGCACAGCGCAGCACAGGATGGTCGGCGCGTGCGACGTATGCGGCGACCATGACCAGCGCGGATACGGATGGCCAGTCCGCGGAGGATGCTCCTCACACTCTGGCAACGCTGCACGGCAGCGCGCCGCTGGCCTCATGGGGCACGGCGGGAGTGGAACTGCTGTATGTGAGCGCGATGACCGACGGACGGAGCACGAGGGTGCCAGCCAGTTTGCTGCCGAATTTGACTCTTGCGACCAGGCCGCGGTGGGGCGGCTGGCAATTTTCGTCGAGTCTGTACGATGCGCTCAATCGGCGCTGGTCCAGCCCCGCAGGGCCGAACGATCCAGAGGATCAGATTCAGATGGACGGGCGTGGGTGGCGCTTTCAGGTCGGCTATCGACTGCCGGTGCGAGGCGGCGGGAGGGAGCGGTGAAGCGCGCGGCCGCCTGGCGGCGCGCGGGGCGAGCGCTGCTCCTGGGTCTGGCTGTGGTGGCAGTCGTGACTTCCCCGGCACGAGCGCAGTCGCGGGATGAACGCGCGGTGCGCGCGGCGTATCTCTACAACCTGATCAAGTACGTGGGATGGCCGGCGCAGGGGAAAGATCTGATCGTCGCCTTCGCAGGCGATGCGCCGACCAGCGATGTGATTGGGCAGCTTCTGAACGGACGAGCCAGCGACGGACAGACCATCCGCGTGGTTCAACCGGCGTCCTCTGAGGAACTCGAGCGCTGCAGCGTGTTGTACGTTTCCGGCGCATCGGAAAGCGATATTCGGAAGATCCTCGAGAAAGTAAAGGGCCGCAGCGTCCTCACCGTCGGGGAAAATGACGCCTTCGTGCAGGCAGGCGGGATGGTGGCCCTGGTGAACACCGGGGATCACATTCGGATCGAAGTGAATCTGGAAGCGGCGCAGTCCGTGGGGATCCGCATCAGCTCGCGGGTGCTGGGCCTGGCGACGATCGTGCGTTCAGCCGGGAAGGGCGGGAACTGACCATGCGCTTCCCGGTCCGCACCAGCTTTGCCCATCGCATGACGATCCTGGCCCTGCTGGCCAGCAGCGTGTCATCCGCGACGCTGATGGGCGCGTTTCTCGAATTCGACTCTGTGACTACGCACCGGCAGCTGGAAAACCGGCTGTCGACCCTGGCGAACATTGTTGGGCAGAATTCCGCGGCTGCGCTGTTGTTCGACGACCGCGCTGCGGCGATGGAAGTGCTCGGAGCGCTGGAGGCGGAGCGGTCGGTGGTTTCGGCGTGCCTGTACGGATCATCGGGAAGACTGTTTGCCGGATATCAGCGTGGCGCAGCGACGGAGAACTGCCCGACGCAGTTCGCGAGGGGAGCCACCGCAACTCGCGGGTTCGTGACGATGAGCAGGCAGGTGGAGCGCGGCGGAGACGCGGCTGGCACACTGGTGCTGAACGCCGACCTGCACGAGATTGCGGAGCGCTGGCGCCAGATGCTGGAGATCACCGGTCTGCTCCTGCTGGGGGCGCTGGCCGTGGGCGGCATCGCCGGATCGCTGCTGCAGCGAAAAATCTCACAACCGGTCCAGGCGCTGGCGGCGGCAATGCATGAGGTCACCGAACGGCACAACTTCGGGGCGCGGGTGGCGGCGGAGGGCAACGATGAGATCGCCCGTCTGGGGGGCGGCTTCAATACCATGCTGGCAGAGCTGGAGAAGCGCGCCGCGGAAAAGACCGCCTTTGAAGCGCAGCTGAAACATCAGGCGCTCAACGACGATCTGACCGGTCTGCCCAACCGGCGGCTGCTGGCAGATCGTCTGACGCATGCGCTGGACGTGGCGCGGCGCAGGGGACACGAAGTAGCTCTGCTGTATATCGATCTGGACGGCTTTAAGCTCGTGAACGACAGTCTCGGCCACGCCATCGGCGACCAGTTGCTGCGCCAGGTGGCCGAGCGGCTGCGGGCGCGGGTGCGCTCCTCGGACACTCTGGCCCGACTGGGGGGCGACGAATTCGCGGTGGTAGTGAGCGGCGAGAACGCGCGCGAGCAGGGGAGCGTCGCGGCACTGGCCCTGCTGACGATGCTGGCGCCTGCATTCCGCGTGGAAGAGCACGAGATCACGATCGGCGCGAGCATTGGAATGAGCGTGTTTCCCGAAAACGGTACGACGCCGATGGAGTTGCTCCAGCAGGCCGACGGCGCGATGTATGCCGCCAAACGAATGGGTAAGAACCGGCTGATGGCGTTCTCGGAAGAACTCGGTGCATCGATTCGCGAGCGTCTGAACCTGGAAACGGAGCTGCGCCATGCCATCGCGCGGGGAGAAATACGCGCGTACTATCAGCCGGAATTCGACGTGGCGACCGGAAGGCTGGTGCGCTTCGAGGCGCTGGCGCGCTGGATTCACCCGACCCTCGGTTTCGTCTCGCCCGGGAAGTTCATCCCGATCGCGGAGGAGACAGGACTCATCTCGGCCCTGGGCCACCAGATGATGGAGATGGCGTGCCGGGAAGCGGTCGAATGGCAGGCGATTGCCGGGCGCGCGGTGCAGGTAGCCGTGAATGTCTCCAGCCTGCAGCTCATGCGGGAATCCTTTGTGGCGGAAGTGGCGGAGACTCTCCGCAAAACCGGCCTCGATCCGCACTTACTGCGAATCGAGCTGACCGAGTCGGTGACTGTGAATGGCGCGGCTCGGGTCGGCACGGCGATGAGCGAGCTGGCGGAGCTCGGCGTGAGCCTGGCCATCGACGATTTCGGCACAGGCTACTCCTGTCTGAGCTATCTGCCCAGGCTGCCCTTTGACGCGCTGAAGATCGACCGCTCGTTCGTCAGCGAGATGGGTGTTCGTCCTGAGGTCGACGCGATGGTCCATTCGCTGGTGTCGCTGGCGCATAACCTCAGAATGAAGGTGATCGCCGAAGGCGTGGAGACTGAAGAGCAGATGGCGCTGATCACAGAGATCGGATGCAACGAAGTCCAGGGCTATTTGCTCGGGAAGCCCACGAGCGATCCGCGCGTCTGTGTTGCGGCAGCTGTCGGCAGCGACCGCTGCTCCAGTGGCGAACTCCGCCGTCGATGAAAAAACCATGAGCGAAGAAACGGTTCGATGAGAATCGGCTCCCACGGCAGCCGTTTATCCGTTTGCGGAGGAGGCGCGTAGCCGCGCGGGCAGGAATGGATGGATCAGGAGCTGGTAAGCTCCGCCACCCAGCACGCCGCCGAGCAGCGGCCCCACGATGGGGACCCACCAGTAGCTTTGCGGTGAGGGCAGAGCCGACGGCCCCCACCCTGTGAAGAAGCAAAATAGCCGCGGGCCGAAGTCGCGCGCCGGGTTGATGGCCCAGGCCTCCAGATAACCCATCGAAGCGCCGATCAGAGCTACGAGGAACCCGATCATCAGCGCCCCGAAGTTCGCGCCCGGGGCCATCTCGTTGTACTGCTCGGTGATGGCGAAGATTCCAAAAATCAGGAAGGCAGTGAGAACGATCTCGTCGCCGAAAGCGTGGAATGGGGTGATGCTCGGAGCCGGATGCGTGAAGAAAACGCCCGCAGCTCCTCCGGCCGCGCGGGTGAGGTGATGCGTGAGGTTGAACTCTTCGATTACCGGGGAGAACAGCTGCAGGACCAGCGCCGCTCCGGCGATACCTCCGATGACCTGGGCGATGCAGTAGGGCACGACCTGCTTCCATGAGAATCTTCGATAGAGCGCCAGAGCCAGAGTCACGGCTGGATTGGCGTGGCATCCGCTGATCGATCCAGTCGTATAAATGGCCATGGCGACGGCCAGCCCCCACGCGATGCAGACGCCCCAGTAAGCGTGCTGGTAGGGGCTGGGGTCGTAGAGCGAGTACATCGCGGCGACCGAGTCGCCAAAGGCGATGATGATGAACATGGCGATGGCTTCAGAGAGAAGCGCGCCGGTGAATTGCCGGGTCATGAGGTCCTCGCGGATTGCACGGACCATGGTATTACGCACTGGGCGCCTGGTGGGTTTGGCCTTGCCCTGGGCATGCGGCGCCCTCGAGCCATGCGCTCAGGGCCGGCTCGCCGGCGATGGGCCGGCGCTGCCGGACAGCGCATCGCTGCGCGAAGCCTGGGCGTGGCTGGCCTGAAGTTTTTGCCGAAGGCTCTGGTCGGCGGCCTGGGTGATGCTTTTGGTCTTTGCAAATTCGGCCTGGGCCTCGGCGCGCTTGCCCATGGACTGATAGAGTCGAGCGAGCCGCCAATGCACCTGCACATCGGTGGGAGCGATCTTCTCCGCAGTCTGGAAATCGTGGAAGGCGGCATCGTTGTTGCCCGCCTGGGCGTCGAGGATGCCCAGGTCGAGCCAGGGGAGTTCCTGACGGGAGTTAAGCTGCAGAGCCTTTTCAACGAGCGGGCGAGCGACCTCGGCTCGATTCAGCCGGACATTGGCATCTGCGCAGTACGCGATGCTCTCCGCGTCCGTGGGGGAGTTTTCCACTTCGAGCTGGAACTGCTCCGCGGCCTCTTCATACTGGCTCTGCGCCCAGAGCAGATAGCCAAGACCGAAGTGGACGCCAGGCACCTTCGGGTCGGCCTTGACGGCATTGCGGAACTGCTGGACAGCATCCTCGTGGTCGCGCATCTCGTCGTAGGCTTCGCCGGCCAGCATGTCCGCCTCGGCGGACTCGGCATNNTCAGCAGGCGCAGCCGTTGCCCGTCCGGTGAATCGGGCGCTGTGCGGTGATAGAGAGAGACAAAAATCCGCGCGGCTCCTTTCATATCGCCGGCCTTGAACAGCGCCAGCCCCAGATTCATCTGAAGACCGGGGATGGAGGGCCTGATCGCCAGAGCTCTGCGATAGTAACGGACCGCCTCGGGGTAGTGTTGTTGCTGCGACTCAATGACGCCCAGATTGGCGCAGGCGTCGGCATCGGAGGGATGGCTCTTCAGGATCGCCTCCCATGCCGCCTGAGCCTGTGCGAAGTCGCCCTGCTGCTGGAGCGTGATTGCTGCTTCGCGTTGCTGTGACCAGGCGGAGGGAGTCTGGGCGGCGCCGTCCAGACACGAGAACACGAGGATTGCAGCCAGCAGCGCTCGCGGTGAAGAAACCAAAATCACGTGCTTCTCCGAACGGCCATTGTC
>PMAM01000250.1:2737-9394 GCA_003152595.1 Acidobacterium sp. | reverse complement strand
TGTTGAGACTCCACAGCTAGCGATTGGGGGTGCGCTTCCTGCCCCCGGAGCGTCCCCGGTTGCGGCTCGCGGTTCGCAAGGGTCGGGAAGGGGCACGGGTTTCTGTGCGAGGCCGGGAACGCCGCTCAGAACGGTTGGGCGCGGAGGAGCGCGATCCGCGTGCAGGTCTGGCCGACTTGCCTTCGGCAGCGCGGCGCAGAGCGGCGACTTCCTCAAGCGTCAGATCGCGGGAGAGGCCAGGCTCGAGGTCGAGGACCAGTGGCCCATACCCGACTCGCCGAATCTTCTCGACGTGATGCCCGACTTCCTCGAACATCTTGCGGATTTCGCGGTTGCGCCCCTCAATGAGGATCAACTCGTACCAGGGGTTGTCGGCGTCGCGCAACAGGCGGATGCGAGCGGGCGCCGTCATCACGCGCCCCTCGTTGTGGCGCGGCGGCTCGGAACGCTCATGGCGTCGCGGCTTGCCGGATTCCTGCTCGGCTCCAGGGCGGGGACCCAGGATCTGGGTTCCGCGATCGATCATCACGCCATGCCGGAGCTGGTTGAGCGCCGAGGCGGAGGGTTTGCCGCTGACTTTGACTAGGTAGGTCTTCTCGACACGGGCGGCGGCGCGCGTGAGCGCATTCGCCAGCTCGCCGTCGTTGGTCATCAGCAACAGGCCTTCGCTCGAGTAGTCGAGGCGGCCGACCGGGAAGAGGCGCTCGCCGCCCTTCACCAGATTCATGACGGTGGGGCGGCCTTCCGGATCGCTGGCCGTGGTCACGTAGCCTTTGGGCTTGTTCAGGACCATGTAGCGAGGCCGCTCCGGACCGTGCAGCAGCTTGCCATCCACGCGGATGTGGTCGCGCGCGGGGTCGGCTTTGGAGCCGAGCGCAGTAACCGTCTGCCCGTTCACCTGGACGCGGCCGGCGAGGATCAGTTCCTCAGCTTTACGCCGGGAGGCGACGCCGGCAGCGGCGATGATCTTCTGCAGGCGCTGTTCGGACGCGCTGCTGTCCGCGCGCTGATCCGGCGTGTCCTCTCCCGGCTCCGTCATGCGTTTGCCTTTTGTACTTGCTCGGCGACGTCGTGCTCCGAGGTCGGAGCCGGCTGCGGCTCGGCTGGCGGATCACTGATGGGTGGCTCCGGTTCCTCCGGCTCGGGGTCGTTCATGGGTGGCGCAGGCTGCCCCTGGTCGCCGCCTCCGGCCTGCGCTTCCTCAATCTCGGCCATTTCGTTCTGCGCGAAGGGCAGCTCTTCTTCGCCGGGCGCGATGGCGCCTTCCGCCTCGGTCTCCGCCAGCTCGCTGGCCATCTTCTCGAACTCCTCCAGCGACGGCAGCTCGTTCACGTCCTTCAGACCGAAGCGGACCAGAAACTCCTTCGTGGTCTTGTAGAGGATGGGGCGGCCGACAACCTGCTTCCGTCCCGCCGTCGTGATGAGCTTGCGGGCGACCAGGGAGCCGAGGACGCCACCGGAATCGACGCCGCGAATCTCGCCAATTTCGGGCGCAGTGACGGGCTGCTTGTAGGCGATGACGGCGAGGGTTTCCAGAGCCTGCATGGAGAGCTTGAACGGCGGCCTGAGGGTCTTGATGAACGCGCGTACGGCGTCGTGGTATTCCGGACGCGTGCCGACGCGGTAGCCGCCGGCGACTTCGCGGATCTCGAGCCCGCTGTCGGCGGCGTTATAGTCGGCGATGAGTTCGTCGATCACACCGCGAATTTCATCGCGCACATCGCGGTCGCGCTGACGGGCGGCCTTCTTTTCCGCTTCAGAATCTTCGCGGCCGGCAGACTGCGCTTCCTCCGCGTCGGCGGAATTCTGCGCGGAGAGCTCGGAGGGAATCACTGCGGAACTGCCTTCTTCGCCGGACGGAACCAATTCAGAGATAACCGCGACATCGGCTTCGNNAGACTCATCGATGGGTGGGGTCACAGGCGCCGCGCAAACAAAAACGGCGCTTTCTCGATACTACCGAAAGCGCCGTTGTCTCGCTGCAAAACAGGCTGTGGATCACATGAACTGGCGCATCACGACGAAGATGCCCGCGGAGAGCAGAGCCGCAGCGGGCAGGGTGAAGATCCACGCCAGGGCGATGTTGCGGATGGTCGAGAGCTGGAGTCCGCTGCCATTCGCCATCATGGTGCCCGCCACGCCGGAAGACAGGACGTGCGTGGTGGAGACGGGCATATGGAGGTGATCGGCTCCGAGAATGGTGACGGCGGCGACGATCTCAGCGGCAGCGCCCTGCGCGTACGTCAGGTGCTCCTTGCCGATCTTCTCGCCGACGGTCACGACGATGCGCTTCCAGCCGACCATGGTGCCGAGGCCGAGTGCGATGGCCACGGCCACCTTCACCCAGGTGGGAATGAACTTCGTCGCGTTGTCGAGTTGCTTTTTGTAAGCGCCGAGAGCTTTGTTGTCGGCGGCGGTGAAGACCGGCGTTCCGTCTTTGCCGGGATATTTGGCCATGATGCGCAGGGCCTCGCTGACGACATACATGTCGTTGCGGACGTTCTGCTGCTGGTTGGCGGGGACCTTGTTCAGGGTCTTGTAGAGGACGACCTCGTTGTTGATCTCCTCGACCATCTGGCGCGCGGCCAGCATGGTGTTCTGGTTGAACTGTTTGGTGCGGATGTAGTCGGTGAGCTCGGTGCGGCCATCGGCGATGACGGCATCGGGCGAGACGTAGTGGTTGAAGACCTGCTCGGCCTGGGACGAGATGGAGGCAAAGGTTTGCACCTGGCTGTAGCCGACGGCGTGGTTGAGCGCGTAGGCGGTGGGAACGGTGCCGATAAGGATGAGCATGATGAGGCCCATTCCCTTTTGCCCGTCGTTGGAGCCGTGACCGAAGCTGACGAAGGTGCACGTGGCGATGAGCAGGCCGCGAATCCAGTTGGGCGGCGGCTCGCTGCCTTTGGGGGATTCGTAAAGCGCCTTGTTCTTGACGAAGAACTTGAAGATGAGCAGCAGGATGGCTGCGCCGCCGAAGCCGACCAGCGGTGAAATCAGGAGCACCTTGAAGACATTGCTGGCCTGTTCCCAGTCCACGCCGCTGGTGCCGGTATGCGGATTCATGAGCTGGTTGGCGATGCCGACGCCGATGATGGATCCGATGAGCGTATGGGAGCTGGAGGCGGGCAGGCCGAACCACCAGGTGCTGAGGTTCCAGATGATGGCGGCGATAAGCAACGAGAAGACCATGGCGAAGCCCGCGCCCTTGCCGACCTGGAGGATGAGCTCGACGGGGAGCAGGGACAGGATGGTAAAGGCCACGGCCCCGGAAGAGGTGAGCACGCCGATCAGGTTCCACAGGCCCGACCAGACGACGGCCACGGGCGGCTCAAGAGAATGTGTGTAGATGACGGTCGCGACGGCGTTGGCAGTGTCGTGAAAGCCGTTGACGAATTCGAAGCCGAGCGCGATGAGCAGGGCGATGCCGAGCAGAAAATAGGGCCACGCCGAGAGAAGGTGGGTTCCGGCGAGGTCGCGTGCAAGCTGCGAACCGGCATACGCCAGGCCGCCGATGAGGGCGATGCCGAAAACGATCATCCCGGCCCTGCCGGGAGATTGGTTCATCTTCTCGTGGAGAAGGGCGCTTGGGTGTTCCGGAATGGCCGGTACTTCGACTACATCGGTGAGTGGAATACGGGCTCCTGCGGACATGCAGATGCGGCTCCATTCTAGGATTGGGGGCGGGTTGAGCCAAATTACCAGGGGAGATTACGAGTAAGCATGAACGCGCGATAAAGAGAGCGTGAATCTGTAAACAACAGAGGGGGCGAGGGTTGCTGGTCCGAAGGGTATTACCCAGGTAACATCTGGAAGCGGCGCAGACCGCAGTGCCGCCGGTTTCCCTGCAGTCCTTTGCTCCTGCGACTTGCGGGGGCCCAGTTCAGCGGACAGCCGGATCAGCGCCCAGCAGTCAGCAATCAGCGGTCGACCGCCCAGAGTGAGTGGGGTCGACAGCCAGCAGTGAGCGGTCGACAGCCAGGAGCGAGCGCCCNNACAGCCAGCAGTGAGCGCCCGCAGCCAGTAATCAGCGGTCGGCAGTCAGCAGCCGGCAGTGAGTAGCCAGGAGTGAGCGCGCGAAAAACAACGCCCCTAGGCCAGGTTCACCCCACAGCAAGAAGCGGATACCTCCGTCAGCCGCCACGTCCAGCAACTTCGCACAGGATCCCACTCGAAAGTACCGCCCTCCACCTCTTGTGAACCGAATTGGGAATGCATCCACGCTGAGCCCCTTCGCTGCAGGGGCTAAAGCCCATTTGAATTAGGGCCTTTTGCGGGACGAGTGAACTCGTGCCCTGATACAAAAGCAACTGCAGTCGAGTTTTTTCCGCAACCTGTGAAGCTGCGGCCCTTCAAAACGGGACCTTAACCAGAGATTCGTTAGCGGTTGGCCATGCCCCGCGCGTTGTGCATGGGAAGCGTGGGGCCATCGGTGATGACGCAGCGCCGGTGTTCGGTGACGACTCTCCGAGGCGTTCGCCGGCGGACGGTGGGTGTAAAGGGCTGGACGCTGATGGAGGGCAGAGCGGTTCGGGTGCGGATTGCGGGAGCCGCGGGGCCGGGATCGAATTCTTTTCGGCCGCCGATGGCGGCGACCATGGCGGGGGTTGCGACCAGCGCAACAAATGCGACAGCAAAAATCAGGTCATGCATGCCCTTACTTCCTCGGAAAAGAGAGCCACTGGCCTCGAAGCGCCATTAGTATGAGCGGCGAGGCGATGGTCCATCTATAGCACTTCCATGGAGGGCGCAACAACGAGAAAGTACCCGATTTGCGCGTTACTTATGACCGACGTACCGACACTTTCGTACTGATCGGATCACAACTGCACAAAGGCGCGCGCGGGAAGACCGAATTGGGAATGACTGTATTCCTGTGCCGAGACTTACTCCACCTGCTGCCGGGCTTTATAGCCGTCGCGGGCAATGATGTCGTACTTGACCGACTTGTGCTTCTGGTCCTGCATGCGGAGGGGGTGGCCTTCCTGGTCCACCAGTTCGACGCGGATGCGGCGGTAGGTGCCATCCATCCTGATGTTCGAAGGTTTGTAGGTAATCTGATACTGGTTACGAATGGATTCGTTGATGGCGCCGAAGTCGTCCGGCAGCTCGGCGGTGAATCGAGGCTCGAAATACATGCCGCCGGTCATGCGGGCAAAGCTCTGGAGCTGGTTCTGAGCCTGCAGCATGGTGATGCTGTTCATGCGGCCGCTGGCGAATCCACCTCCACCCATCATTCCGGCGCCGCCAGTGGCGATGGAGAAGATGGTCACATTCGGGGTTTCTTTGATCTTCTGCAGGCATTTGTCGAGGGTGATTTTGGAGAAAGTATCGTGGCCCGAGGAAACCAGGATGACGTATTTGCGGCCGTCGATGCGGGAGAGCCGGTCGAGGGTTTCATACACCGCGTCGAACAGGTTCGTCTCCTGCCAGGTGGGGATCTGGAGGGACTGGACGGCTTGCTCGATCATCATTTTGTTCTGGGTGAAGTCGGTCAGAATGGTGGTGTGCATGTCGTACATAACGACCGCGATGTAGTCGTTGGGCTGCAACTGCCGGGTAAAGGCGATCGCCGAATTCCACATGTCAAAGATGAAGTTCCAGTCGGTGGAGGCGAATTCGACGAGCAGAACCGCGGTGATGGGGGCTTTGACCTGGTGGAAGCCGACGATGTCCTGGGCGACACCATCCTCAAAGACGCGGAAGTTCTCCTCTTTGAGATTGGGGATGAACTGATGGGTTTTGTCGGTCATCACATTGACGTCGACGTTGACCACCGGGACATCGACGCGGAGGGAGAGGTTGCCGAGGCCGGGAGGATTCTTCACTGCCGGTGGGGGCGGCGGAGGTGGCGTGTTCGCTGGGGCCTTTTTCGGGATCGCGATGGGGCCGTTGTCGTTGCCGGGGCCACCGGCTTCGGGGGCGGTCTGATCGGCGGGCTGCTGTTGCTGTTGGGGCTGGGTCTGCTGGGTATTGGGAGGCGTGGTTTGCTGCCCCCATGACGAGTGGGCGGGCAGAAACGTCTGTAAGAGCAGCAGGGCCGCGGCGACGACGGGGAAACGCAGGTGGGATTTCCTCATGGAACAACCTCTGGAACAATCTTCGTGCCGTTGATACCTTTGCGGCAAGCGTGGGAGCAGCATAGTCTATGGACGTGTATCAACAACTGAAAGATATCCGCTGCGGAGTGGTCGCGCTGGTTGCCGGGGCCTGTGCTTTGCTTCTTGCTCCCGCCGGCTCGGCGTTGGCGCAGCCGGTGGCGGCCGCCGCGCTGCCTCCTCGTCCGCCCGAGGTGACGAAGTTCTTTCCACTCAGTGAGGTCCAAAAGGGGCAACAGGGCGTGGCCTACACGGTTTTCGAGGGAACGAAGCCGGAGCCGATGGGGGTGGAGATTCTGGGGGTGCTCCACAACGCGCTGGGGCCGCGGCAGGACATGATCCTTGCCCGGTTGGAAGGTGCCAAGCCTGAGTACACCGGGGTTGTGGCAGGGATGAGCGGGAGCCCGGTCTACATCGACGGGCGGCTGGTGGGCGCGCTTGCTTATCGGATTGGGCAGTTCAGCAAGGAGCCGATTTGCGGGATCACGCCGATCGAGTCGATGCTGGCGGTGGAGAAGGAGCACAACGGGCCGGTGACGGAGATGGCGAGCGCGGCCAGGGT
>PMAM01000250.1:0-2642 GCA_003152595.1 Acidobacterium sp. | reverse complement strand
GGATGCTGGCGTGCGGGCACCCGATCACGCAGTTTGGCCCGGTTTCGATGCCGATGACGAAGGCCGATGTGGTGGCGACGCTGCCGTCGCCGCTGGAGGCTTTTAAGATCATCAACACGACCGAGACGGTGGGGTCGATCAGCGAGGATCGCGCGTCGGCGATCATGGGTGAGTTCGGCAAACCGGCGCGGATGATTCCGGTGACGCTGCGGGTGACGCGGGCCGGCAACGACGGGGAACAGGGGAAGGATGCCGACGCGCTGCACTTTGAGGTGATCGATCAGCCGCAGATTACGCCGATGGCGGTGATGGTGGCGGTTTACCAGGGACTGATGCAGGAGAACGCCTACTCCGCGGAGACGACGTATCACGTACAGGGGTCGGTGAAGCTTAGCGGGTATCCTTCGGTGAAGCTGAACAGCCTGGTGGCGCCGACCGATGCACTGCCGGCGAATTTGCAGACGGCTCTGACGCTGGGGGAGCGATTCGCGCGCCTGTACGACAATGCCGCGCGGCGCACGCCGGTGGAGAGCGTGGATCTTGAGGTGGCGGCGATTCCGCGGCGGCTGACGGCGGAGATTGAGAGCGCGCATACAAGCCGGGTGGAGGTGCATCCCGGCGACACCGTCACGGTGGAGGCGACGATTCTTCCCTGGCATGGAGAGCCGCACAATGTGCGGGTACCAGTAAAGCTGCCGGCAAATCTGCCGGAGGGTCCGGTGCGCCTGCTGGTGAGCGATGCGGCGACGCTGGATCGGCTGATGCAGCCGCCGCAGTTCAACGCGCAGCCGCTGGATGTGGCGGCGACCATCGCGCAACTCAACAGTGTGCATACCAGCGATCAGCTGTACATCACGTTACTGGCGCCCGAGGCGCAGGCGGCAGTGGACGGGCGCACGCTGACGGCGCTCCCGATGACGGTAGCGAATGCGCTGGCGCCGCTGCGGGAGAACAAGGGCATGGCGCTGAATGGTGAGTCGGCGGTGCCGATGGCGTCGCTGCCGATGGATGCTGTGGTGACGGGCCAGCAGGTGGTGACGCTGCAGGTGGAGGATCAGTAGCGTTTCCTGGCGGCCTGGGTTGCGTTCGGGTTTGGACGGCTTTTTGCGAAATGGACATGTGTGGGGGGCCGCCATCTCCCCGGTCCGATGTGTAAAGTAAGTCCCCGGCTGGACACGTTCGAAGATCTCCGGGCTTCAGCCCCTGAGACGCTGCTTCGCCGACCCATGACCGGATCCACAAACTCATCGTCGTCCCTGAGCCGGTTCACTTGCTCCAACGTGATCGCCTTCCCGTCCGGTCGACGCGGCAGCAACGGAACCCCATTGCGATACCGAAAAACCGATTTGGTCCCATCATGTCAAACCTCTCAGCCGTCTACGGAAATCCCCGGCTTCCTTTCGCGTCCTGTTGCGCTTGCATTATGCTTTCCTCCGCTCAGAGAGCGGAAGCAGGAAGCTAAGACCCCGCTCCCCGCTCCCCGCTCAAGACCCGTGTGGCACGATCCGGCACAGAACCTGTTCCGCGTATCCGTGAACCGTGATCTTCCCCATCATCTCCAGCTTCGCGCCAAACGCCTGCCGGTAGTTGTAGGTCGCCAGCGTCTCCGGGCCGGTGAACTCGTCGAACAGTGCAATGTACGGCTTCCGCAGCAATTCCATGCGCGCGAGCGCGAACAACGTCGACGAGTAGATGTCGGCGTCGTAATGCACCAGCAGCCGATCGCGGCCCGCGATGCGCGCGTACAACTCGTCCCAGGTGTCTTTGAACCAGCCTTCGATCAGCGTGGCGCGCGGGTCTTCGACCTTCGGCACCACGCCTCCCAGGTCAAAATACCCGGCGCCCACCTTCCCGAACCGTTCCGGTAGCCCGTGAAAGCTGTCCAGGCCAATGAAAATCGACGACGGGTCCGTATTGTTCTCCAGGAAGTAGCGAAACGAGCCGGTGGCGTCATAAACGCCAAATTCGACATAGGTGATCGGCGCCTCGCGTCCTCCCGCGGCTTCGATTGCGGCCGACCAGATGGCCGGCTTGTCGGGATACTCGCGCAGCGTCTGAGTCTCCGGGAACTCTTCCCGCAACAGCGCATAGGTCATTGCGCGCTCATAGGTCCTGACGGTGATTCGCGACGACAGAGCCTTCACGATCGGCTTCACACGCAGTCTCCCGAAGTAGATTTTGATCAGGCCGCCCCTGGTTCGCGGCCGCACTGTCTGTTAACGGTGTTCCGGCTATCTTCGCATGAGCCACAACGCCAAACTCAGCACAACGCTGATCAGAATCGATGTTGCCAGGGGGAAATACACCGTGGTGTGCCTGCCGCGCCAGGTGAAATCGCCCGGCAGACGGCCCAGCGGCAGCCCCGTCTTTCCCGCGAGCATCACGACCGCGCCGACGACCACCAGCAGCAGCCCAAGTCCGATCAGCACCCGCCCCAGGTCGCTCATTCTTCCAGTTTAGAACCAGGGCCGCAGCTCCATTCCGGCGCCAGGTTCACCCCACAGCAAGAAGCGGATACCTTGGGGCGTGCAAATGTCGATGGGAATCGATGGGTGCGGCAGCCGAAGGTACTGTGTGGGGAGGTCACTGATCTATTTTGGGAAGGCGGCATCGCTGGAGCGAGGGATGCGTGGCGAGTGTGG
>PMAM01000272.1 GCA_003152595.1 Acidobacterium sp. | reverse complement strand
GGCGGACCATACCAATTAGTTTGGCCCAACGGAACCGGGCGGCAGCGTACCCTAGTGCTCCGACCGTATGATTCCAGGCCTTTCGCGAAGCGGTCCCGCCTGAGCGGGACGACGGTAGAAGCCCCGGCCTTTAGGCCGGGGAACAAGCAACTCGAAAATCTTCGGCCTTTAGGCCCGGACAACTTCAGGCGGTCACGGCACTAGCCTCGAAACTTCCGAGCTGCCGGTTAATCGGGAGTTAGGCTGGGGATGGTAATGCCTTCAGCGACTTCATTGTCTTATTTCAGATGAGCGGCTCCATGTCAACGGCGACCTTGAGCTTGTGGTCGCCGCCGCCCAGAATCAAGCCGCGCAGAGGACTTACGTCGCCGTAGTCACGGCCCCAGGCGAGCACCACGTGGCCGTTGGAGGGGACAATGTTGTTAGTGGGATCCATATCAAGCCAGCCGATTCCCGGACAATACGCGGACGCCCAGGCGTGGGACGCATCGGCACCCACAAGCCTCGGTTGCCCTGGAGGGGGATAGGTTCGAAGGTAGCCGCTTACGTAACGGGCCGCGATATTCACCGAGCGTAGGCAGGCGATTTGTAAGTGCGCGAAATCTTGGCACACGCCCCGCCGTTTCCGAAAGACCTCTTCGGTGGGCGTCCGGACGTTGGTCACTTTTGAATCGAATCGAAAGTCGTTGTGGATGCGTGCGGTCAGATCCAGAAGAGACTCCGGCATCGGCCGGCCGGGCGTAAACGACTGCAGCGCATAAGACGCAAACTCCGGCCGTACCCGGATGCGAGGCGACTCAAATCCAAACTGGTAGGCTTCGAGCCCCGCGGGACTTTGATCGTTAGGCAGCGACCTGGCCGCCTCTTCCCATGGGAGCGACTGTTGCGGCCAGGGTGCCGCGTTTCCATTCATTGTCACTTCGCTACGCGCCACCACCACTAATTCCTTGTGCGGCTCCTGCACGGTAAAAAAGCAGAGGAGGTTCCCAAAATAGTCCAACCGCTCTGTGCGCGTTGCCGGGGGTGGTTGGATGGACAATTCGCTCCGCACCAACTGACGGTGCATCAAGGTGCGCGGCGTTAGGCACGCAACGTGGCTTCCAACCGAGACAGGATATTTGTATTTGTACGTGGTTCGGTGAACGATTCTATAAATCATAGGCCTATAGTGATCGGCAAGGTGCGAGCGTGGCTAAAGTATCTACTCGATAAGTTATTCGACCACGAAGGTAGCAATCGCTCCAGCTCTCTGAGGAAACGCTCAAGGCGGGACAGTCCCTCGGATCCATTCGCCAACATCTCTGCGCCGGGTAACGGGTACTTCAACTCTCGCAGATCGAAACCACGTAACACTGCCAGCGCGTCCCGCATTGCCTGCAAGTCATCCGGCAGGTGTCGAGGAAGCTTTTGATAGAGATCCGCAAGGTGGCTCAGTTGGAAGTCCAGGGACCGGGGATTCGTTTCGTCCGCCATGAGCACATCCAGCACAGCTAATGGCTGCAGAGTCGTGTAATACCGGGTACGGTAGGTCATGGAGCTGTCCGCGACCTCGAGCAGGCATTCTAAAAGCGACCAGTCCTGCTCAGCTAGCGGCGTGGTGATCTCGCGCAGTTGCCTCGTCAGATAAATCGCGCGCTCCAAACGCCGGCCGATGGTCAGGAACAACCAGCCCAAGCCACGGTTGATGTTTTCGCGCTCCATCCCGGAGAACGCAGAGAGTAGTTCCAGGCAAGAGGTCAGCATCGTGGGATACTCGAGAAACCGTGTGTCATGCTCGATCTGAATCGAGCCCTGTAGCTGGCCGATGAGGAACATCATGTCAGCCGATAAGCGCTCGCGAACATGGCCACCAACCCGGGACACCTCTTTCAGTGTGCAAGCCAGGCTGTCCGGCCGCTTGGCATCAGTCAGCGTTGAGATCATTTCCTGCTCGAGTTCAAGGGAAGTCGGCAGCCTGTCTTTAGGCTTTGGCAACTTGCTGTGCCGCGACTCAAGGCACCCGTGGAGACGCAGCAGACACGCCAACTCCGCCTTTTCCGCGCGCCGTACGCGAGGAATCATTGTACGCAGGATCCGGGCGATATTCTCCGCTCGTTCGGCATATCGGCCCAACCAGAAAACATTGTCGGCCACGCTGCTGGGCACGACCCGCGGGACGCGGCGCAGTTCCACGGGTTCATTGCGCGGATGCAGCATACTGAACGTATCCACGGGGCCATCCCAGAGGACCCATGCGTCCTTGCTGTGGCCGCCTCGCTGCATCGAGACGACCGATCCTTCAGCTTCGGCGACACGCACCAAACCTCCCGGAATCGCGATCCACCCGCTGCCGGTGTTCAGCACGTAGGTGCGGAGCACCACGCTGCGCGAGTTCAGGCATCCGTTGTCCCACACCGGCGCGGTGGACAATGCGATCTGCTCCTGCGCCACATACTCATGCGGCCGGGCTCGTAATTGCTCGGCAAACTTGCCCTTTTCTGTTTGAGGCAGTTCGGCCCCGAAGACCGGCTCCATGCCGCGGGAGGGAAACGCCGGTTTCACCACCACGGAGTCAAGATGGTCGAGCACCCAATCGAGCGCGTATGTCTGCCCGCACCACCAGGTCGCGACGGAAGGAAGTTTGAGCTTCTCGCCAAGCATGTACGTGGAGAGGCCGGGAAGAAAGGGCATGATCGCGGCCGTCTCAATCAAACCACTTCCCAATGAGTTTGCAACCTTCACGTTTCCGGCAACGATGGCGTCGACCAGGCCGGGCACGCCCAGCAGCGATTCGCCACGCAGTTCGAGAGGATCGCAAAAGCTATCGTCAACGCGGCGCAGAATGACGTCGACTTGCTCCAGCCCGTCGACGGTCTTTAGATATACGCGGCGGTCGCGCACCGTCAGGTCCGCTCCCTCGACCAGGGTGAACCCGAGATATTTCGCGAGATATGAGTGTTCGAAGTAGGTCTCGTTGTATGGTCCCGGGGTCAACAGCACGATTCGCGGATTGTCACGCTCTGCCAGACTGGTGAGCGCGTCGCGTTGCGCGCGGAAGAATGGCGCGAGGCGCGGTACTTTCGAGGCGCGGAAGAGATCCGGAAGAACATCGGAGACAATGGTGCGGTTTTCTAACGCATAGCCGCTTCCCGAAGGGGCTTGTGTACGATCCGCCAACACCCACCACTGGCCGTCCCGCGAACGCGCAAGATCAACGGCCAGCATATGCAGATAACTGTGCGCGGGAACAAGCACGCCTACCAGCGGGCGAAGGAATGCGGGGTTGGCGTAAAGAAGCGCGGCAGGAAAGCGGCCTTGCGCTAGCAACTGCTGCGACCCGTAGAGATCCTCCAGAATCAGGCTCAGCAACTGGGCGCGCTGAATGATGCCGGCTTCGATGTAGCGCCACTCGTCAGCTGGAATCAGCAGCGGAACGATATCGATCCTCCAGGGCCGATTGGCCCCGAGGGGATCGTTGTAGATGTTGTACGTAATTCCGTTTTCGCGAATACGGCGCTCGGCGCGGCCCCAGCGCCGTTCCAGTTCTTCCGGGCCCATTGCCCGAAGCGACTCCATCAGGTGTTTCCAGTGCGGCCGGGGAGTCACGCCATCAGCCGACAATTCGTCATAGGCGGCTCCGAAGCGGAGCGGATTTTGATAAAGATCGACTGTCATGGGAAAAGCCCCGGCTCTTCGGTGTGGGTCTTTTGCCCGGGCGCGGGCAACCGCAGGTCAAGAGTCATCGGGAAGATCGGGTTGGGCTCTTCCTCCAGAACCGTTATCTTGGCGGGGGCATGGTTCGACTTCTCAAAGCGTTTCTGACGGCGGTCTTCGGCTTCCGTTGCGCTGACGGGCCGCGCTCTATACACGTTACCGTCTGGTGGCCGCGCATGGTAGGTACATCGGCCAATCGAACGCTCTTTCCAGCGGTCGATAATGTCGAAGACAAGGGGCGTGTGCACGGGAATTGTAGGGTGTAACGCCGCCGACAGTCTTCGGGCGCGATACCGTATGCCCGCTACCGCCTCTCCGGGTTTGCTGGGTTCGCCTGTGCGATGAAGCGGCACCCTGCGGCCATTGCATGCAACCATGTAGCGGGATTCCGGCGTGAACCCGGACATCTTCGCCTGCATCCGTTCAAGCGACGAGTCCACGGTGCGAACCGTTCGGCCGGAAGTCGTCTCTTCCGCCAGTACATTCCAGGGCTCAAGGGCCTGACGCAGCTCGAGTTCGACTCCCTCTGCGGCGATCGACCCGATCTTCGGAAAGCGAAACTCCAAGTGCGAAGCGAACCACTTCTCATCGAAGTTGTAGCCGGACTGGCGTAGTTGGTCGAGCACATCGGAAAAGTCACTTCGGACAAAATGCGGCAGCATAAAGCGGTCATGGAGCGCCGTGCCCCAACGGACCAAGCTGCCTTCGAATGGCCGCTTCCAGAACATGCAGACCAGAGCTCGAATGAGCAACATCTCAACCAGTCCCATTCTGACATGCGGAGCCATTTCGAAGGCTCGCAATTCGAGCAAGCCGAGGCGCAACCCAAGACCTTCCGGCGGATAAAGCTTGTCGATGCAAAACTCGGCGCGATGCGAGTTCCCCGTCATATCGACGAGTAGATTGCGGAACAATCCATCCACAATGTACGGCGGACAGTCAGTTGCGGGCAAATGACGGAATGCGACCTCCAGCTCGTACAAGGCGTCCATGCGCGCCTCGTCTACGCGCGGATACTGGCTTGTCGGTCCTACATACATACCTGAAAACAGATATGACAGCGACGGATGGTTCTGCCAGAACGTCACCATGCTGCGCAGAAGGTCCGGGCGCCGCAGGAAGGGGCTGTCCAGTACCGTCGCTCCGCCGAGGACTATGTGGTTACCGCCGCCGGTAGCGATATGGCTGCCGTCGTAGGCGAATTTTTCAGCGGTCAAGCGGTTTCGGCGCGCCTCCTCGAAGAGGACTGTGTTGAACTGTTCGAGTTCGTTCCAATTGCTCGCGGGCGGAAGGTTTACTTCGAGAACGCCGGGATCGGGAGTAACGCTGAAGGATCGCAGCCGCGCATCGGAAGGCGGAACGTAGCCCTCCAGCCACACAGGCTTCTGCAGATGCTGGCACGTGTCCTCGACGGCAGCGAGCAGGTCGAGGTAGTCCGCGAGCTGGGATGCATACGGCAGAAAAACATGCAGCCGGCCTTCTCGCGCCTGCACGCACAGCGATGGTCGGATCAGCTCCGTCGTCGTTTCAGCGGTGATCGAGAGAGCGGGCAACGGATCGGCCCCGGGCTTCTTCTCAAAGAGATCCATCCGCCGCGCCGGGCGCGAGGGGAGCCTGACCCGGTCCGTGAAAGGTGCGGCCTCATACTCGTATGCAATCTCATCCGGGGTCACCCAGGGCATCACCTCCGTAGGTATTCGATAGCCGATGGGCGAGTCGCCCGGCGTCAGGACCAGAGGCTCTGGCAGAGTGAACCACACCTGGCTCGACCAGCATAACTGGGCCGCCGGCTGGCGGCGGCGAATGGGCAGAATGTAGCCAGCCGGTTCAGTCGAAGCGGTTTCGGCGTTGTAAGCAGGCAACACGTTTTCGACGCTCACCTGAAGGCGGCGCGTGAGCGCTTCCATGAACTCAAGAGCATTGGCCGCGCCGAAGCCGTAGTCCTGATCTTCGCGGGCGATGAGATCGATATTTTCCCAGACCGGGATGCCGTCGCCGCGCCAGAAGCAACTCAATGCCCAGCGCGGCAACGGCTCGCCCGGATACCATTTNNGGTCCGAGAGCATCGATGTTCCATTGGGGGCTCTCGGGCTCGTCGATGCCGACGAAGGTTGGCTCGCCGCCCATGGTCAGGCGTACATCCTGCGCCTCCAGGTCTGCGTCCACGCACTGCGCAACCTGTTCAACCTGGACCCAATCTTCCTCGCTGAAGGGCCTGGACGGTCGCGGTGCATCATTCAGGCGGCGAATGGACATGGAGTAGTCGAAGTCCACATTGGCCGGCTCGGTGGTGCCCTCGATTGGCGCGGCTTTTGAGACGTTCGGGGTGCAGACGAGCGGGATGTGGCCTTCGCCTGCGAACAAGCCGGAGGTCGGATCCATCCCGATCCAACCAGCGCCCGGTAAAAACGCCTCTGCCCAGGCATGGAAATCCGCGGAGTCGGTTTGCAGGCCGCTCCGATCTTCCGGCGCTCTCTCGTCTGACGCCATCTGAATCAGATATCCCGAGACGAAGCGTGCCGCAATGCCCAGATGCCGAAGAATCTGTACCAACAACCACGCGGAGTCGCGGCAGGACCCCACGCGCTGTTCAAGGGTCTGCTCGCACGTCTGGACTCCGGGATACAGACGCGTCACATAGCCGATCTGGTCTCGCACCCTTCGATTCAAGTCGACTAGAAAACCGATCGTTCCGCGCTTTCCGCCGGAAAGCTTGTCAAGAAAAGCCTGCAGGAGAGGGCCAGCCGGCTCGACCGAGAGATAGGGTTCGAGATCCTTAGCCAACTCCTGCACGTATTCGAAGGGGCAGTCTTCGACCCCAGGCTCCAGAAAGAAATCGAACGGATTGAAAGGACACAGTTCCGCGACGAGGTCCACTTCAACTATGAACTCATTCGTTTTGTCTCGAAAAAAGACACGCGCCAGATGATTGTGATGGACGTCGAGTTGCCAATTGAGGAGATGATCTACGGGGATGACGCTAAGCGAGTAGCTGAGGATCGGCGTTCGACAATGCGGGGCCGGTCGCAACCGTATAACCTGTGGACCGAGCGAAACCGCCTTGTCGTACCGGTATTGTGTCCGGTGATTCAGAGCAACCTGTATGCTCATCCACCCTCATGCGGCTCACGCTTGGAGTTCCTGGCTCTCCATCATTCTGTGCTACAAGCCCGTGACGACACCAAGAGTCTCGCGGAAGCCGTTCTTGTAAAGCTACCTTAACGAAGGCGCGAATGCTGCAGTTTTCTTGACATTGCCGCGAAGCTCCCGGATGATCCAATACCGCAACTTTTTCGATGAACTTGTCCAGGTACAGACGCCTGCCGCAATCAACTCTGTGGCATAACCCGAGGGTTACGACTAGAAGGTCAAGGGAATCTGAATTGCTCTTAATTATTATCGTTCTGGTGCTGGCTTTCGGTCTCGGCGGAGGATACTGCGGCTACGGCCGCTGGGGCACCGCCGGAGGCGCAGGCATGGGCCTTGGCACCGTGCTGGTGATTTGCCTTGTTGCCTATTCTCTGGAGATTTTCCCCTAGTACTACGACCGCATGATC
>PMAM01000132.1 GCA_003152595.1 Acidobacterium sp. | reverse complement strand
AAAAAGTATCATCGCCGAGTACTGGGCCCATTGCTGAAGCTCATCCCTTGAGCACTAAGCACCGTAGTATCAACAGCTAAGGTTCAGCCCTGACTTCTACCCCGAAGGCGCCACCCGCTCCAGCCTTATCGGCAGAAACACTGGAGTGCGATAGGATGCGCCCTCCTGCCCTGCGGAAACCCGCGCTGCGGTACCCTCAAGGGGCGGAAGCCGCGCGGTACCGTCCCAGTTCCCGAACCATGGAGCAGTGATCCTTAAGCATTTTCAGGGCCACGTCTGCGGTCGCGGGCCGCTCCAACTGGTAATCGGCGTAGAAGACGTATTCCCACGGACGCCCGGGAACGGGTCTGGACTCGAGGCGCGTCACGTTGGTCCCCAGCCCGGCGAAGACCTGCAGGGCTTCCACCAGGCTGCCCGGCCGGTTTTCCACCGAAAACGCGAGGCTCCCTTTATCGGGATGCGCTTCCGCCTCCAGCCGTTCCCGTTTTCGGATGAGGAAAAACCGTGTGTAATTCTCCGGATTGTCTTCGATGCCGGCCTGCAAAATTTCCCCGCCATAATGCCGGGCGGCCTGGGTGCTGGCGATGGCGGCCACGCTGGGGTCGCGGAGTTCCATTAACTGTTTCACACTGCCTGCTGTGTCGTAGTACGGGGCTGCCTCGATTTCCGGATGTTGCTGGAAAAAGCGCCGGCACTGCGCCAGGGCCACCGGGTGCGAGTACGCCTGGCGAACCTTCTCCAGCCTGGCTCCCGGCACTCCGATCAGGTTGTGCCGGATGCGCAGCAGCCACTCGCTCTGGACGGCCACGTCGTGCGCCAGGAGGAGGTCGTAATGCTCCAGCACCGAGCCGGCCAGGGAGTTCTCAATGGGGATCATGGCGGCATCGGCGTTACCCGCGTCGACGGCTGCAAACACGTCCGCTGAGAGGGCGCACGGCAGAAGGGTTGCCTGCGGCTGCGCTTTGAGGGCGGCCTCATGACTGAACGAACCCGGCTCGCCCTGGATAGCAATGCGCATCCTGCTTCTTCCTCCAGTCATTTGTATGGTAACGGCAACCTCCCGCCGTCCGGCACCCTCTATCCAAGCGTTGGTTTGAATCTGCCGCAAGACAGAAAGGAGATCACCGGATGCTTTGGACACTTTTCATCATCCTGCTGATCGCCTGGCTGGTCGGTCTGATTGGGTTCCACGTTGTCGCCTGGTATATCCACCTGCTGTTGGTCCTGGCGCTCGTCGTGCTCGTCATTCAGCTGATCAGCGGGCGCAGACCGGTGGTTTGAAGCCCGGCGGCGCCGGATTGGGCCGCCGATTCCCACAATCGTTGAGAGGACCGGCGGCGACGAACCCGCCGACCCGGACCTTATTTCTGAAAGCGGCGGCACACCAGCCGCCGCCGACTCCCATCCATCAATTCAGCCGGTTCTGAACACTCAAGAGGGGGACTCATATGAACTCGGATCAGGTTAAGGGCAAGGCGAATCAGGTTGTTGGCAAGGTGAAACAAGGCGCCGGAGAGATAACCGGCAGCGACCGCCTGGCGAATGAGGGAGTTGTCGACCAGGTCAAGGGCGCGGCCCAGGAGACCTGGGGTAACGTCAAAGATGCCGCCCACGAGGCCGGGAAGACCCACGAGGCAGAACGTCAACACAAAAATGCTGAAATGCGCGACAATGTTGCCAACAAGGTGGAGGACGCCAGTAACAAGGCGAACGAGAAGATCGATCAGTTTAAGGATCAGCAGCGTCAGCGCCGCTCCGCATAGCTGAGCCGCCAGGGACGCTTCGATCCAAAGACCCGGGGGTGCGGTGCCTAACGGCCTGATCGCCCCCAGGGTGCATCTACCTCACCGGGCTCGCNNGGCCTCGCGGGTTTCTTTGGGGCAGATGCGGTTCAGTTGCTCCAGCAGATCCTGCGGATCGTAGGAGGAAACGTGAAAATCCTCCGCACCGCAGGGGTCATGGCCGCTCGGTGAAACCGTAACGATGGGGAGGTCACTGCGCACCGCCCGCAGGCGCCGGATCAGCTCGCGACAGGTTATCCCCTTCACTTCCGTTTCCAGCACGATGCCGTCGACGGCGGGGAAGCGNNGAGGGCGGTCTCGATGACCAGCTTGCGGGTCGAAATGCTGCCGGGATATTCCTTGTCGATCACCAGAAAACAGGGTCGGATCATTCCCGTTGAGATGCGATTCGGTTGTTGCAGAAAGATTGCCGGGAATGGCTGTCATGAAATGGCCGTGGGCGCCGATAGAGCTTTATAGCGCGCCGGCAGGTCGCCCAGGGGCTGCATGTACAGAATTGCGAAGAAGGACTTTGGGTTTCAGCTCACTTTTGGAGACAACATCGAGGCTGCCGAGATGACACGCTGGCGGGAGGAAGCCAAAGCTGCCCTTATTGGTGCGCGGCGGCCGTTTGGCGTGCTCATCGATATGCGGACGCTGAAGCCGGGCGGCATTCAGCCCGATGCTCAGAAGATCATGGTCGAGGGGCAGGGGTACTTCAGGAAGGCGGGGATGGAACGCAGCTGCGTCATCCTGCGGTCCGCCACCATCACCATGCAGTTCGAGCGCATCGCTCACGAGTCGGGCATCTTCGCCTTTGAGCGCTACATTAACGCCGCCCAAAAGCCGGACTGGAAGGGCAAAGCTCTCGGCTGGATTCAAAACAAGATCGATCCCAACGCATTAACCAAGGAGCAGAAAGGTTCCCATCGCCATGTCCGCTGTCCGCAACCTCCCGATTGCTCGCAAATTCACCTACGCCTTCGGCATCATCAGCCTGCTCTGCATTGGGCTGGCGGTGTACAGCTTCATCACCATGCGCGGCATCAGCGCTATGGCTTCCGGGGTACGCAGCGTCAATGTCCCGGCGATTGTCGACCTCGCGGCCATGCGCTACAACGCCAACAGCGTTCGCCGGGCCGAACTGGCGCTGATCCTCTGCTCCACGCCGGACTGCACCGCCCACTACAAGGACGTCCGCCAGCAGTCCCTTGAGGGATTCCGTGCCGCTGCCAAAGATTACGAGCCGCTTATCAGCTCGCCCGGGGAGCGCTATATTTACCAGCAGTTTTCTTCCGCGTTCGCGCGCTATGCCGAGGCCACCGATCGCGCCATGGCGGCCCTAGCCGCCGGCCAAACGGATCAGGCGCGCCAGATCGTCCTCGATCCGGTCCAGATCAAGGGCCACGCCGACGTGATGGCCACCGCAAACAAGAATCTCCAGGTGAATGTGAAGGAGGCCGATGAACAGGCTGGCGCCGTAGCTGCCGCCAGCACCCGCACCACGTGGATCAGCGTCCTTACGACACTGGTGATCGTGATCGCCTCGATCCTGATCGGCTTCCAGCTCAACCGCTTCGTCACGCCCCGCATTCGCAATGTCATGAAGATGGCGGAGCGGCTCCAGGCCAAAGACATGACCGCATACGTGAAGGCGACGGCGACCGACGAGATCGGTCGCATGGGGGAAGCCCTGAACAGCAGCATCGCCGCCATGCGGGACGTGCTTCAGTCCGTGGCCCGCAGCGCCGGGACTCTTTCCGCCGCGACGACCGAAATCAGCACCCGTTCTGAGGAGAGCGCCAGCAACGCGAAGAGCCAGTCCCAGATGACCAACCAGATCGCCACCGCGGCTCAGGAAATGACCGCCACGATCGGCGAGATCAGCAGCAACGCTGAGAGCGCCGCCACGGCCAGCCGCGCTTCGGCCGAAACGGCGAACCGCGGGGGCGAAGTGATGCAAGCCGCCGCCGCCACCATGGAGAAGATTGCAGCTTCCACCACTTCCGTCTCCGAGCGCATTGCCTCGCTGGCGCATCGTTCCGAGGAAATCGGCAATGTCGTCAACGTCATTCAGGAGATCAGCGAACAAACGAACCTGCTGGCTCTGAACGCGGCCATTGAAGCTGCTCGCGCCGGCGAACATGGGCGCGGATTCGCGGTTGTGGCGGGCGAAGTGCGCCGCCTGGCCGAACGGACCAAGGCCGCGACGGAAGAGATCAGCGCCACCATCCACAGCATTCAGGATGAGACGCGCCAGACCCTCGAGGTGATGGACGGCAGCCGCTCCGCCGTCGATTCCGGCATGGAGGAAACCGCCAAAGCCCGCCGCAGCCTGGACGAGATCATCGAGGCCTCGCGCCAGGTCGAGCACCAGATTCAGCTCATCGCGTCGGCTGCCACCGAGCAGACCGCCGCATCCGGAGAAATCTCACAGTCGGCCGGCCAGATTTCTCACCTGGCGGAGCAGAACACTCGAGGGGCCGAGGAAGCGGTTGCCGCGCTGAAGGATCTCTCGCATCTCGCGGTCGATCTTGACACCATGATCCATCAGTTTCGGCTGGACGACGAGGGCAACAGCGCAGGATCGCCTCAGGGAAAGTCGCGAGCAACGGCTCCGATTTCCGCGTGGCAGCCGGCGCACTCCGTATAGTTGGCGCTTCCGCCTCACCTCCGCCGCCCGGTCCTGATCTGCCGGGCGGCGGCTCTGTTTTCACTTTCCGGAATTCCGGTGACAGGGGTCACATCGTTTTCTTCCCGCGACCGGCGATCATGCTGTCGTGGACGGTCGCCGCGGTCTATACTGCTCCCCGGACGAACGTTGCGTCTCGATCCTGAGGTGGAGGACAAAGATGGTTTCTCTGCGCCATGTCGCGCTATTGGCAGTTGCAATCTTGTTCCTGTCCGGTTGCTCCAGTTCCAGCAACAGCAATACCCCGAGCCCCCAACCGGCCGCCACGACCCAGGCTGCCGCTGCGCCGCAGATCGTCAGCGGGAAAACGGCCTTCTGGGAGATGTACAAGACGGCTCACGCGTGGGCTTCCGATGCGGAGCCGATACGGCTGACAATGAGGGAAGTTCCCGGCTACAAGAACGCAGCCGGCAAAGCAGGTATGTGGGAGGCAGTCTTCGGTTCAGCCAGCCTCGGCAGTTATCGCACCTTCAAGTATGCGATCGCGGACGCTCCGCCCTCTGTTTCGAAGGGGGTTGCAGCGGGTCTGGCTCTGCCGTGGAAAGGCCCGACGCGCGATGCGATGCCGATCGATACGTCAATGTTCAGCGTGGACTCCGATGCCGCCTACGCGGCGGCCGCCACCGACGCTGCCGAGATCCTGAAAAAGCAGCCGAAACTGGAAGTCACCGAGTTCGAGGCCGGCGATACCTATAAGTTCCCGGCGCCGGTGTGGTACATCCTGTGGGGCACCCAAAAGGCCGGTTATGCCGCCCTTGTTGACGCAAGCAGCGGCAAGGTGATGAAGGGCAAATAGCCGATCGCCCCAATCTCTGGTCCAGTGCCCTGAGACTGCTGCCGGTTACTCTCCTCGCAGGGCTTGAATAGGATCCACCGATGCAGCCCTGCGGGCTGGTAACGCCGACGCGGCGGCGGCCAGCGCCAGGACCACCAGCGACGTCAGCGTCATGACCAGAGGATCGAAGGGGCTCACGTTATAGAGGAAGGATCGCAACAGGTTGGACACGGCTACCGCGCCGGCCAGCCCTGCCGCGCAGCCGACGGCGGCGAGCTTCAGTCCGGAGGCGACAACCAGCCGCAGGATGTGCGAACGCTGCGAGCCCAGCGCCATGCGGATCGCCATCTCCTGTACGCGCGACGCCACCGAGAAGGCGATGATGCTGTAGATCCCCAGCACGGCCAGCAGAACCGCGGCCAGAGCGAAGCTGGAAATGATCACAGTATTGAACCGGCGGGGGGCCTCACTCGCCGCGACCACCTCATCCATGGTCTTCACTTCGGCGAGCGGCAGCAATGGATCGATGGAGCGAACCGTCGCGCGCACCGCATTCTCCATCTGCTCGGGCGGCAGCGCCGATCGCACTACGATGTAGCCGATGTTACCGTTCAGATCGGTGGGCAGCGCCAAAGTCCCCTCATCCTTCTCCAGTTGGGCTACGGGCAGGTAGAACTGCTCGCGCGCGTCGACGTCGGGCGCATTGAGCTTCGCGTCGGCGACTTCGCCCACCACCGTCATCCACGGCGTGTTCATCTTCAGCGTGCCAATCCGCATCCGCTTGCCGACTGGATCCTGGTGGGGCCAGTAGTGCTCGGCAAATTCGTGGTTCACGATCACCACGAGCTGGTTATTGGCATCGTCGCTGACGGAGAAATATCGCCCCTGCAGCAGCGGAATGCCCATCGCCTTGAAGAAATCGCCGATCACCGCCGAGGGAGATGCCGCGGTACGGTCCGGTCCGCGCGGATCGACGTAAGCGTCCGCCACGAAGGCTTCGATTCCATCCCCCGTCGCCGGAATCGTACTGGTGAGTCCGGCGGCCTGCACGCCGGGCAGCGAACGCAGCTGATCGAGCAGCCTGCGATTGAAAGTATCGATTTGCGCCTGCGCCGAGTATTGTTTTTGGGGCAGTGAATAATACGCAGTCGTGACGTGGTCCGGCCGAAAGCCCAGATCCACCGCGCTCATCCTGCTGAAGCTTCGCAGCAGCAGTCCCGATGCGGCGAGCAGCACCAGCGCAACAGCGATCTCCGTTACCACCAGCACCGACCGCAGCCGCGCATGACTGCCGCTGGCCGATCCGCTCCGTCCGCCTTCCTTCATCGAAGCGCTGACGTTGGTGCGCAGCGCAGCGAAGCCAGGGGCGAGCCCGCAGAGCAACCCCGTCAGCAATGCAAGCAACAGGGCGAATCCGACTACGGTCCAGTCCAGCTGGACCTCGTGAACCAGCGGAATGGTCTGCGGGATGAAACGTCGTCCCGCGGCGAGCCCAACCGCGGCCAGCGCGATTCCAAGGAGACCGCCTGACAAACTCAGAGCCGTGCTCTCCAGCATCATCTGGCGCAGCAGAGTCATCGCGGGGGCGCCGATCGCGAGCCGCACCGCGGTTTCCCGCTGGCGGCGGATGGCCCGCACCAGCAGCAGACCGGCCAGATTCGCGCAGGCGATCAGAAGCACCACCACGACCGCCAGGAACAGCATCCGCAGCATGGGCCGCGCTTCGAGCACCGTTATCTGCTGCAGCGGATACACCACGGGGTGAATGCGGAAGTTCGCCTGATCCGGCGGGTAGCTGCGCATGATCTGCGCGGCGACACCCACCGCATCGGCCTGCGCCTGCGCCGGGCTGACGCCGGGCCTGAGCCGCCCCACCATCTGCAGATACCAGCTGGTCTCCGCTTCCGGGGACAGCTCGTCGGGGGAAAAGCTCATCGGGACCCACAACTCGCAGCGATAGAGCGTTCCGCGGTTCAGCGGGAACTCGAAAGTTCGCGGCATCACGCCGATCACCGTGTAAGGCTTGCGGTCCAGCAGAATCTTTCTCCCGATGATGTACGGATCGCCGTTGAAGCGGCTCTTCCACATGGCATAGCTCAACACGGCGACCTGCGTCTTCTGCGTGTCCTCCTGGGCGGTGAAGGCGCGGCCCATCAGAGGAGCCACGCCGAGCACCGTGAACATCGACGGCGTCATGCGCGCGCCATAGATCTGCGCCGGCGTGCCCGAGCCGGACAGCTCGTAGGGGCTGTCTGTGTAGCCGCCCAGGCTTTCAAACGAGCGCGTGTCGCGTGCATAGGTGATCACTTCCGGCCCTGTAACGGGTCCCGGATCGGAGTGCCCCCAGGTCGTTCCCTCCACCTGATCGCCGAGCGTGACCAGCCGGTCCGCATGCGGGAAGGGAAGCGGCCGCAGGAGGACGCCATCGACGATGGAGAAGATGGCCGTCGTTGCCCCGATGCCGAAGGCCAGCATCAGGACCGCGGTCAGGGTGAACCCCGGAGATTTGCGCAGTTGCCGGAAGACCAGTCTCACTTCAACGGGGATCGGCATGAGACTCCATGGCCCGACGAGGGTTCATATGGTTAAGCGGAGCGACTCGGTTTTGCTGCGACTCGAGGGCCGGCCCGCTGCTCAATTGCTTTCGAAGGGGATGTCCGCGTTCCGCAGCCCCAGCTTCGCCCCGATAGAGTATCCGATCATCGCCACCGCCGGCCACGTGGCGATGAACCGCCCCTGACCATCGAGCAGGCCGCTGTCGGAGTTCAGGCTCAGGAATGTCAGCCATAGCTTATCCACCGCGCCGCAGTGGTAGCAGGCCATGGGCCCGGTGGGCATGTCGAGCACGTGGAGTCCCCAAACCATCCACCAGATCAGGCCCAACATCCACGGCAGGGTGGCGCTCTCGGTCGGGTGCAGTTTCGTGAACCCGAATCCGGCCACCAGAGGCACCACGAACGAGACGATCAGCGTGACCAGCGGCGGCACGTAGGCGGGGTGAAACAGCGTGATCGCCCCCAGCGCGATTCCCCAGGCTATGAGGCAGAGGACCAGATGAAAGAAGAACCACATCGCCTGGAAAAGGACGCGGGTCTCCTGGGGTCCCAGGCTCTCAACCGGCCGCGAGTTCATCTACGCACTCCGAATCGCATCTGTCCCTCAGACTAACGCCCCCTGGTTGTGGCTGCAGAGAGTGTCTGCACTTTTCTGGTAACTCGTTACAATCGTTTCATGCTTCTCGAAGGCATTTTCCCTGCGATCACGACGCCGTTCTATCCCGACGGCCGCCTCTACCTGCGCAAGCTCGAACACAACGTTGAGCGCTACTCCCGCACTCCGTGTGCCGGCATGGTTGTGCTGGGCTCGACCGGCGAAGCCGTGATGCTGGGCGACGAGGAAACCCGCGACGTGTTGCGCCACGCCGCCTCTGCGGCCGCTCCTGACAAGATCCTTCTCGCCGGCGTCGCCCGCGAGAGCCTCTCGGAAACCCTGCGACTCGCCGAATACGCGGCTGAGAAGCAATATGACGCAGTCCTTGTACGCACGCCGAATTACTACACGCCTTCTTACGGCCTGAATTCCGGCGCCACGCCGATGCTCACTTACTACCGCGCCATCGCCGACCGCTCGCCCCTGCCCGTTGTCCTGTACAGTATTCCGCGCTTCACGAATGTCGAGCTGCCGGTTGAAGCGGTTGCCGAGCTGGCCCAGCACCCGAACATCATCGGGATCAAGGACTCGTCGGGTTCGCTCGAACGCATCCAGGCTCTGCTTGCCGCCACGCGCAGCGCGCCTAAACGGAGTGTCCTCGTAACGCCGGTCTTCACCGCGATTACCAGCCGCATGATGATGGCCGAGACGGAGGCCGCGGCGATCCCGGACTTCGTCTCGGCTGAACTTCTCGGCGGTGCACCGGCCGTTGCTGTTGTCCCTCCTGTGATCAAAACGATGCGCAGGAAGGAAGTGGGCTTTCAGATTCTGTCCGGTTCAGCCGAGACCGTGCTTTCCGCTCTGGAGGCCGGAGCCTCGGGGGCTGTCCTGGCGTTTGCGGCCTGCGCACCGCAGGCGTGCCAGGAGGTTTACACGGCCTGGAAGGAGAATGACCCCATCGTCGCGCGCGAAAAGCAGCGGAGTCTGATCGAGGCTGCGCGCGTGGTGACCGGCAAATACAGCATTGCCGGCATCAAGCACGCCTGCGACCTGAACGGCTATTACGGCGGGGTTCCCCGCATCCCGCTTTTGCCGCTTACCATCGACCAGAAGACCGAAGTCGCCACCGCCATGGGCGATATTCGCAATTAGATTTGACCGCGGCAGGCTGTTCGGGCGAAGCTTCTACGCAATGTTTCTGAAACAGTACTACCTTGGCTGTCTCGCCCATGCTTCCTACCTCCTCGGAGACGAGGCATCCGGCACGGCGATCGTGGTCGATCCGCAGCGCGACATCGAGCAGTACCTGGCTGACACGGCGGCGAACCGTTTGACCATCCGACACGTCTTCCTGACGCATTTCCACGCCGACTTTGTCGCGGGCCACCTGGAGCTGCGCGACCGGTGCGGCGCCACGATTCACCTCGGCGCCCGCGGAAAAGCCGAGTATTCCTTTGTGGCCATGAACAACGGCGACACCCTGGAGTTTCCCGGCCTCCGTCTTCAGGTCCTTGAGACTCCCGGACACACGATCGAGTCCATTTCGCTGCTCGTTTACGACAAGCAGCGGGATTCCGAGCAGCCATACGCCGTGCTGACGGGCGATACGCTCTTTATCGGCGATGTTGGACGGCCCGACCTGCGCGCCTCACTCGGCTGGACCGCCGCGGAACTGGGCAGCCATCTCTACGACTCCGTACACAACCAGTTGCTCCCGCTGTCCGACGCGGTTCTTATTTATCCTGCGCACGGGGCCGGCTCGCTCTGCGGCAAGAACATTTCGAAGGAGACCGTCTCCACCATGGGTGAGCAGCGCCGCTTCAACTACGCTCTACAACCCATGACCCGCGAGCAGTTCATCGCTATCGTGACCGCTGATCAACCCGACGCGCCGCCCTACTTCACCTGGGACGCGGTCCTGAACACGCGCGAGCGGACGACGCTGGACACCAACCTTGAACAGGTCCTGCAGCCGCTCGAACTGGATGCATTCCTCGCCCTTGCGGGCGACGGTGCGCAGGTCCTGGACGTCCGCCACCCCGACGAATTTGCTGCGGGCCATCTCGCCGGCTCCATCAATATCGGTCTGGACGGGCAGTACGCCACCTGGGCCGGCACGGTGCTCAACCCCAGCCGTCCTATTCTTCTCATCGCCAGTCCCGGCCGGGAACACGAAGCCGCGCTCCGGCTCGGACGCATTGGCTTCGATCAGGTTCGTGGCTATCTTGGGGGAGGGATGGAAGCCTTGACGGACCACCCGGAGCTGCTCGCGTACACGCTTCGTTCCAGCGCGCCGGAGCTGGCGGCGCTGATGGCCGGTTCGGTGCCGCCGCTGCTCATCGACGTCCGCACGTCGCGTGAGTGGTCCGCGCGGCACATCGGCGGAAGCGTGAACCTGCCGCTGAACCGCCTGCGCGATCAGGCCGCCGAGATCCCGCGCGATCGCGCTATCGCGGTGCAGTGCGCCGGTGGCTATCGTTCCTCGATTGCGGCCAGCCTTTTGCAGCAGCAGGGAATCACGGATCTGGTGGAAGTGGCCGGGGGGCTCGCCGCCTGGGATGCGGCCTCGCTGCCGGTGGCCAGCGCGCCGGCCGCCTGATCCCGCACCCTGCCAGCTGTGCGATAATCGCTCGACCCCGCTGCAATCCTGCTGCTCGCCTTTGACGAGGGCACTTCATGTCTCAGATGGCCGCACCCTCCGCTTTCACCTTTGAAGTGGAACATTGTCCGGACAGCGTTGCCATTGTCCGCTGCCATGGCAAGCTGGTCGCCGGGGTCACGGACGTGCTCCTCACTGGCGTTCGCCCGCTTTTTCCGGACCACAAGCGCGTGGTGCTCGATCTTTCGGACCTGAAACACACGGACAGTATGGGGATGGGAGCGCTGGTGCGTCTCTACGTCGCGGCGAAATCCGCAGGCTGCAGTCTGGAACTGGCGCACCTGAGCAAGCAGATACGCCACCTGCTCGGGATCACGCATCTGCTCGACGTGTTCGTGATCGTTGGGGAGAGCGGCGTCAAGTGGATGTGAGCGCCCCGGCTCACTTAGCGAAGCAGCCAATAGCGCCGCAGGTAGCTTGACAAGCGCGCGCGCACGCGGAACCATACATCTGCTTTCCCGGAAGCCTCTCCAGTGTGCAGTCCTTTCTGCTCCGCTTCAGCGGAAGCACGATCGACGTTCCCCCGCCCCTCACAGTAAGCAGCGTCGGGCCCCAGTCTCGCGCGACGCTCTGACTCACCCCACGTCTCCGCCCCGCATCGTTGCCATATCGCGGCAGACTCACTGCACGCAATCGGCCCGCGGAGAAACAGAAGCCCCAGGGAGGGCAATAACCCATGAAATCTCGCACTGCCGTTGCACTCACACTCTCCAGCATCTTCGTTGGCTGCGCAATCGCCGCGGCCGCCCAGGGCACTACGCCGCCGCCGCCGCCGAAGGTTCTCGTCATTCAGCGTGAATACCTCAAGCCCGGCAAGGCTGGCGATATTCACGTAAAGTCCGAAAGCAACTTCATCAAGGCCAGCACCGAAGCCAACTGGCCGACGCACTACATTGCGATGGACTCGATGTCGGGTCCGACCCGGGCTCTGTTCATGTTCGGCTATGACTCGTTCGAGGCCTACGGCAAAGACCAGGAGACGCAGAATGCCAATGCGAAGTTGGCGGCGGGACTCGACGCCGCGAGTCTTGCGGACGGCGAACTGCTGACCCGGTATGACGCGAACACCTTTGTGTATCAGCCTGAGATGAGCCTGCACGATCACGTGGACGTGCCGCACCAGCGCTACTGGCAGCTGACCTTGTTCTACATCAAGCCTGGCCACGAGAAGGAATGGGCCGATCTGGTGAAGATCTATGTCGATGGTCACGCCGGCATGGCCGATCATCACTGGGCGGTCTTTAAGAGCATGTTTGGCGAGAACAACGGCGGTGAGTACACGGTGATCAACCCCATGCGGTCGCTGGCGGAACTGGACAAGGGCATGACCGACGACGATGCATTCATGGCTGCGCAGGGGGCGGATGGCGTGAAGCGCATCGAGGAACTGGCGAGGTGCATTGAGTCCAGCCAGAGCAATCTGTTCGTGGTGAACGCGAAGGAGAGCTACATCGATCCCGCCTGGGCGACCGCCGCGCCGGAAATCTACGGCCAGCACTGAGAAGCAGAGCACCGGATACTCCGTGTCCTTTCTCACAGGGGGACACGGGGTCTTTCGGTCCGCAAGCCGCCTCCGGCTACCCCGGGCGGTAACCATTTCGCAAGATTCCCAAAGTGTCCTCCCGTGACACTCTCAGGGGATTCCGACTTGTCTCTCCGCGGGCCTAGCCTTCCCAACGGTATGGTCTACACAGCAGGGCAGCAAGTGCGCATTCTGCACAGTGGAGCCATCGGCCGGGTCTTCCTCAAACTCCCGCTGCGCGATGTCTACCTCGTCCAGTTCCCAGGTTTTCCCGTAGTGGAGAAGATCTACAACGCCTGCGATCTCGAAGCCCTTCCCGCATCGGCCTCCGTCATCGCCGCAGAAGAATCGCTGCAGCACGTCTGAGTCAGCGTAGTCGACGCTACCCGCGCATCGGATTGGCGGGGACCTCCTGCATCCGCTTCCGCGGATCACCGTCCAGCCGACGGCTGGTTCACGGGGATGCGCACCAGGACCGCGCCGTTGCTCTGCGCTATCAGTTCGGAGAACCCGACCTCGCTCTCCGGCATCCGGAACGACCGATACGCTTCGCTGAGCGCGACCACCTCGCCGCTGGGGCGCGCACGGGGATTCCTGGGCATGACCAGGCTAACCCGCACATCGGGCCGCCCGTCGCCGTCCAGGTCAAGCTCTGTGTTGAAACGCCGAGGGAGGGAAGCCGCGGGCCGGAAGGCAATCTGCACAAATGGGTCTACATTTTGCAGTGCGTGGGGCTGCACTGGGCGGTACACATCGATCTGGTACCCGTCGCGCATCACGGTGCGTGCAATCGTGCCCCCGGAGTAGACCGCATCGACGTGCACACCCGTCCGCGCTACCGCCTCGGAGAAGGCTCCCATCAGCACAAAGGGGGTGCAAGCCGCGACTATCAGCGAGAGGGCCGCGCCCACATAAGCAAGAACCGCAAGCAACCGCTTGTGCACAGCACCCTCCTTTATCGGATCGGTAGAAAGCCGAGGATCGTCGCCAGCGAGTTGGCGATGATGCTGCCGCCCAGCATTGTTGCCAGCGCCCACGCTCCATACAGGAACAGGAGCCGCGCCCGCTCCGGCTTCACCGCGACAGGCGTCCCCTTCAGATGCCACACCGCCGCATGCTTTTTGCAGCTGTCCACACAGGCTCCGCACTTCATGCAGTTCAGCAGCGTTTTGCCTTCGCGGATCGACTCCGCGGACAGCGCCATGGTCGGGCAGGCGGTTTGGCACAGCGTGCAGTCCACGCACTTCGTCCGGTCGAAGCGAATTTCGAACAGGTTGATCTTGTTGAACAGCGACTGGAAAGCGCCGAAGGGGCAGAAGAACCCGCACTGAGTCCGTTTCTTTGTGAGGAAGGGCAGCACGACGACGAGACCAACAAAGAGCGCGACGAAGATCCCCATCTGGATGGCGGTCTTCACGCCCGTCACCGCCGGGAACTCGGTCACCGCCTTGAAGGGGCACAGCCACATGCAGTAAACGGGCTCAAACAACGCGGCGGACAGCACCGCGACCGCAATGAGCAGCGCCCAGGGCACCAGCCGCAGACGTGGATCGATCTTGCGGATCCTGATGTGTTTGGGCAGCGCGGCAAAACCCTCTTCGATACCGCCGAAGAAGCAGGCATAGCTGCACCACGCCTTGCCCAAAACCAGAGTAAGCGCCAGCCATAGCCCGATCATGACTGCAACCGAATGCGGATTCGTTGCGGTGGGCAGAATCGATCCCGGAAAGATGACGGTCCGCGTGAGAGCCGCCGGGATGAGGATCATCGGGATGACCATGTGACAAAACGGCGTATCGCCGCCCAACATGTGTTCGAGCGAAATGCTCATGCTGCCGCGCAGGTGGATGAGGCTCGCGATGAATCCCACCGGGAACAGGAATCCGAGCGCGACGAAGAAGTAGCGTCGCCAGCGAAACGTCTTTCCGGTTCGCATCATCAGGAAAAACAGCAGGGTCATGAAGAGAACCGCGGCGGCGGCACCGATGTGATGGTTGAGCCCGGGCGAGCGCAGTGTGGGCGTAAACATCAGCAAAGCCCACAGCGCGATGGGCAGGGTAAGTAGAACCGAGCGCCCCACGGTTCGGAATGGCGGAGGGCGCCGCTTCGGATGCAAAATCGCGGCGCTAGCCATAAATGGCCTTTTCGATCAGGAGCGAGGCTCCGCTGAAGCCGTACCAGCAAGCCAGCAGCACGGCCGCCATGCGTGCCACGGTCAGGAAGGATGGCGTGCGTCGCACCACGCTTAGGGACAGGAGGGGCATGAACCACACCGCGGTCCCGAGGAAGAAGAGCGCAAAGAAGGCCAGGGCATTCGCCAGCGATGGCAACTGAGCAACGCGGACACCGGCGACGAGAAAGGGCGGACAGAGGTTGATTCCGGTCAGGAATCCGAGCGCCACGGCGCCGGTGGGCCGCGGCCGCGGAGGCTCGGCCGGCGCCGCGCCGATCTGGACCAGCCCCGGTGGTTCCGATTGGGCCATGGCACAGTGCGCGTGCGGCCAGCCCGCCGCGTAGATCAGCAGTCCACCCGCCAGCAGCACCTGCACCGCGCCAACCATCCAGGTTTGTTCACCCCAGGTGCGGGCGATTGCAGCCCCCGCCATCCAGATGAGCGACGCAAACAGCAGATACCCAACCAGGCGCGCGCCGAGGAACAGCGTCATCTGCCGCGCGTGCACGCGAACGCCCTGCGGCTGCACCAGCATCCATGGCAGCACTACTGGTCCGCAGGAGGCTATGCACACGGGACCGGTCGCCAGCCCCAGCATCAGAGCCTCAGCCGTGTTCGTCGAAATGAAGGGGACCGCCACTGCGGCGGATGCTACTCCCGTCGCGGATGAGCGGACAGTGACCACCATCACGAAGAATCGCAACACCCACTGCTGTGGGGCCTTTGGGGCTCTCAGGCGTCTGTTATGATGGCGCGTTTCCTGGGGAGGAAGACGTCGCAATGCGGTGTCTGCTGTTCGTGCTGATTCTGTTGTCGTGTTGGCCCGCAACGTTCGCGCAGGTCGTCTCGAATCCACCGTTCTCGGCGGCCATCGCCAGGGCCCGCGCTCTTGAAGCCGGCGCGCTGGCTACCGACGTTCCCCACCACACCCACTACGACCTGAAGCTCTATAGCCACACGGGCAAGCTCACCAAAGGTACCTGGGATATATGGAGCGATCCGCTTCGCTCTACACGCAGCGATATTGCCGCCGGCGACTTCCACTACACGCACATCGAAGACCTGGTCCATACCGCGCAATGGCGGCACTTCAACGGAGTGATGCCAGTCAAGGTGTACGACCTGCTGCAGAACTACAGCGAGCCCGGTTTCGCGGTCTCGTATTTCGCGCTTCCTGGGCACGACGTTCATTTTGAGCAGATCGAGGGTTCGCCGTTCAGTTGTACGAGCCAGTCCTTTCACATGCGGATCTGCTTCGATCCGCTCGCGCATGTCCTGGCCTTCGCGGAGATTTTCAATCAGACGGTGACGTGGGAAGACTGGCAGCCCATCGGCACGCACACGGTCGCGCGCCGCTTCCGCATCTACGACGCAGGCCGGATAATGGTGGAAGCCTCCGGCAAAGCCGAAGTCGTGAAGTCTTTCCCTCCAGGCCTTTTCACGATTCCGCCCAACGAACCGGACATGGGTGAGCCCGAGGACAACGGGACTGCTGCGCACAAGGTGATCAGTTTCAAACCCGTGCAACTCGACATGCTCTATGGCAATCTGCTTATCAGGGTTAGGGTGGACGCGGACGGCAAAGTTCACAAGGCGGACCTGATCGATGCCGACGATGACGATTTGATCCACAACGCTATGGAGTTTGCGAAGCACCTGACGTTCGCGCAGCAGATCACGAACGGCGTTGCCACGCCCTTCGAGCAGTACATCTACCTGCGCTACGCGCCGGGCGAGCAGGCGGACTAAAGCGGGTCAGCGCGCCATTTCCTGTACGCGCAGTTTCTCCTCAGGTTTCAGATAGCCCTTGCGCCGGAACCAGTCCTCCATCGCGGTTTGCAGGCGATCGAGTGGCACGTGCAGGCCGGCCTCGAGGACGCCGTCGCCGGCGGGCAGGGTGTCGTCGAAGATGGCGTCGTTGGTGAAGTTGCGCATGGCGAAGTTGTCGATCCAGGGCATGGGGCAGGGGATTGCCTCTCCGGCCGGCGTGACGCGGTCAATGCGCAGCCTGCGAATCCACATAAGAACGAGCGTACAGCGTTCAGCGTTCAGCAAGACGAAAGCATCCATCGGTCCACAGCGCCCGGGGTTAATAGCCCTTCGCGTGCAGGGCGAACACCACGATGGACGCGACGATGCAGTAGATGCCGAAGATGTACCACCGCCCGCGCTCCAGCCACGTGCTTAGCCACTTCAGAGCCAGGAGGCCGGCCAGGAAGGAGAACAGCATGCCCAGGAGGCTGGGCGCGGCCGCATGGGCGAAGCCGCTCGCGTCGGCGTGACGCAGGCGCAGCGCCTCGCGTCCGATGGCCAGCGGCGTGATGATCACGGCGAGCGCGAAGCTGAAGGCTTCGACCCGCACCTTTTTGATCCCCTGCAGGATGCCGACGGAGATCGTCGCACCGGAGCGCGAGAAACCGCGGAAGGGGAGACAGAGGCCTTGGACGGCGCCGATGATTCCAGCCTGGCCGAAGCCGATCTGGTCTGACTCTTCAGAATCGGGGCGGCGGCCTTGTTTGAGCCCGGCGATCAGGATGAGGATTCCGGCCGCCAGCAGTGCGGGCGCCACGATCTCCAGATGGCTGAAGAGGTCTTCGATCTGGGCTTTGGGCGCGTGACGGAACAGGGTGTGCTCGATAATCTTGATCACCCCTTCGCCGACGACGCCGGTGAAGAACGTCGCGATGACGGCCTGCCACGCGAAGCGCTTGAAGGCCTCGCTGTCGGCGAAGAAGGTCTGCTTCCACTGGTTCCAGAAGTAGACGATGACCGCGAACATGGTGCCCGTGTGGAGCAAGACCAGCAGCAGCGTCATCGCGGGAGACGATGGGTCCATGCCCATCAGCTTTTCCGCCACCACCACGTGGGCGGAACTGGAGACGGGCAGCAGCTCCGCGAGGCCCTGGATGACGGCGAGCACGATCACCTTGAGAAGAGACATGCACCGATTCTAACGATAGACAGTTTCACCGAGCTGCTCAGGGATCCTTCGACTCGCCGGCGCTCGCTCCGTCAAGTGCCTGGCTCGACGAGGTCCTTCGACTCGCCTACGGCTCGCTCAGGATTTCGGCAGCGGGCTCGGACGCCCGCAATACGCCTCAAGATTTCGCCTGCGGGCTCAGACGCCCGCAAAGCGGCTCAAGTTATTTTGGTCATTTGAAGGGCGGGAGGGGNNGGCGACAGGGTTCAGTTTCAATCCAAAGGGAGACATCGATGCGAATTGCAATGTTGACGGGCGGCGGAGACTGCCCCGGTCTGAATGCCGTGATCCACGCGGTGGTGAAGAAGGGCATTACCCACTACGGCGACGAGTTTGTCGGCTTCCTCGAAGGCTGGCGGGGCGTGCTGGAGAACAAGACGGTTCCCCTGACGCTGGAGAAGGTGGACGGCATCCTGACCCGGGGCGGGACGATCCTGCGCACGTCGCGGACCAACGTCCGGAAGGTCGAGGGCGGGATCGAGAAGTGCGTGCAGGTGCTCAAGGCCAACAAGATCGACGCGCTGATCGCGCTGGGCGGGGACGACACGCAGTCGGTGACCAACGCGCTGATCCAGGCCGGAGTGCCTGGAGTGGGCGTTCCGAAGACCATCGACAACGACCTGAACGGCACCGATGTCTGCTTCGGCTTCGACACGGCGGTGATGATCGCGACCGAGGCGATCGATCGGCTGCACACTACGGCCGAGTCGCACGAGCGGGTGATCGTGTGCGAGGTGATGGGGCGCGACGCCGGCTGGATCGCGCTGACCGCCGGCATCGCGGGTGGCGCGCATGTGATTCTGGTGCCGGAGAGGCCGATCGATCTCGATCACGTTTGCGCGATCCTGAAGTACAACTACACCACGGGCAAGAACTACGGCATCGTGGTGGTGGCGGAGGGGGCGAAGCTGCCCGACTCCGGCGCGCAGGCGACGAAGGGGACCAAGGTGGACTCGTTCGGGCACGCGCAGCTGAGCGGGATCAGCGAGCACCTGGCTGAGGAGATCGAGAAGAAGACGGGCTTCGAGACGCGCTCGGTGAACCTTGGGCACACGCAGCGCGGCGGCACGCCGACGGCGTACGATCGCATGCTCGCGACCCGGTACGGGCTGGCGGCGATCGATCTGGTTCACCAGGGCAAGTTTGGGCGGCTGGTGGTGCTGCACGGGACGAAGATCGAGGACATCCCGCTGGCGGAGGCGATCGCGAAGAACCGGACGCTGGACGAGAGCTTCCTGTCGCTGATCAGTTCACTGGAGCCAAAGCTTTAATTGATCGGCCCCATCCTGTTCATTCCAAGATGGTTGAATGGTATGGGGTTTTCATTCAAATACCCCGCCAAATCGTCATTCCTTTCCGGCTGCGGAGTGTGGTACAAAGAGCGTGCCTCACTGCTCTGGGAGGACTGAAGTGAAAGTCCCGCTCGCCACGCCCGAGATCCGCGAAGTCATGGACATTCGCCAGGCTGCGCACTATCTCGGCATCAGCGCCGACAGCCTCTATCGTTACGCCTCCTCCGGGTTCATCCCGGCGTTCCGGCTTGGGAACCGCTGGCGCTTCCGCAAGTCGCGACTCGACGAGTGGATGGATCGGCGGTCGGGGCTGGAGGAAGAGGCGGCGACGCCGAAGCTGGTCCGCTCGGGGAAGAAGCCGGTTCGGTCGACCCGGGTGATCAGCCGTTCGGTTCGGACCGGGTCGTAGACCCCATATTTCGGCTCCGACCCCCCTCCCCTTCTAATGGAATCAGCATGATCCGGAGGGGTCAACCCCTCTGGTGTTATCGAGTTGGTTAAGTCTGTTTCGCTCGCCCTCTAAAGCTTCGTTCCGTCGATCCAACCCTCCGTTGTTCGTCCTCAGATCAATCCTGAGAACGGCAACTCGGTCCGTCGATCGATTTTGAGTTTTTTGGGGGTGGACCCCCCTCCCCTTCCAATGGGATCAGGATTATCCGGAGGGGTCGACCCCCTGGGGTTGTCGAAGTGGTTAACTCGTGTTTGGACATGCCTGACTTCCGGTCCTGACGTTTATTCGTGCCGCCTTAAATGGAAAAGCTCCGTGCGCCGTATGAGGCGGACAGAGCTTTCCCTGAATTGAGGGTAGGTTTTTGCGGGGTTGAGGCAAGGGAAATCGGAGGGGGAGACGGTACGGAGGTCACGATACCGNNGACGATGCGAACGGACTTGCTGCGATTCAACGGTGCGGTTGAACGGGATCCTGCCATCGATGCGTGGATGAGAGAGCGTGATGGCGAACTGGCAGCCATCGCGCGCTAATGGTTTGAGGTGATGCGCGGGTGCGGGGACGAGGTCCGGGAGCTTTTGCATGACGGCTGTCCGGTGGCGTGTCTCGGCGACACGCCTTTTGGCTACGTGAATGTATTCACGTCGCACGTGAACGTGGGGTTCTTTCAGGGCGCGGCGCTGCCGGATCCGGGCCGCCTGCTGCAAGGCACCGGGAAGTTCATGCGCCATGTGAAGCTGAAGCCGGGAACAGCTACCGATGCCGCAGCGCTCCAGAGGCTCATCGAGGCGGCGTACTCGGACATCAAGGCGCGGGTGGAAAACGGTTAGGTCAGCTCGTGCCCGATGAGCGCAATGGCCTGTACGCGCCAGTTGAGAATTACTTCCGGATAGCGGTACTCGACCCGGATGCCAGGAGTTTGGAGGGTTTCAATGGAAGGAAAATTCTCGACGAAAGGAGAGGGCAGAGGGCTTGTACTGTCCCCAGGTTCAACCCAGGCGTCGGGCCACCTCTCCCTCACGAGCCCATAACTTCCCGTCTGCCCAGGCGCCATGCCCCTCGCCACCTATTCGGCGAAGGCGTGCAGCCGTGCAGGCGGATTGTCCGCGGCGAGGTGGTGGCCGCAGTAGACGCAGTAGAGATCCGTGAGGCGGGCGTTGCGGTGGCAATTACCGCAGCAGGGCGACACCTGATACGCGCACTGCGGGCAGAAGTGATAGTCGCTCTCGATGCGCGCGCTGCAGGCCGGGCACACTGAAAGCACCGGGAGACGCAGCAGGAAATACAGAACCGCCCCGATGCCGCTGGGGATGACGACGCAGACGACCACCCAGAGCGGGACGCTCATGCCGCGGCGGGGAGAGTCGCGGGTGATGTAACCCATCATGAGTACATAAAGGCCCGCGAGCAACCCGAAACTGAGGTCGATATAGAAGCGGAACCAGAAGGGCAGGTTTGGCGGATGGTGACGATGGGCCGGCACGACGACCCACATCAGGTACTCCATGAGGCCGAAGACGACAATGCCTCCCACAAGAGACCAGAGGGGGATGAGACTGAACTCGCCGGAGAAGCCTTCCGGATGCAACTCTGCGCGTTGGCGAACATCTTTGCTCATTGCACGGGTCCCAGGAAACTATCGCTCGGCGCGGGCGGCACGGTCTCTCCACGTCAGCAGCAGGATGGCAAAGAGAGCGGAGAGCAGCACCACGAAGAGCGTCAGCACCATCACCGGCAGATCGAAGAAGTGCTCACCGTTACTGAGATCGCTCACAGCGCTCCACAGAAGCGGCGCAACCAGAAAGACCAACGCACCCATGGCCAGCAGAGCGATCCCGGCATGGCGGCGCCTGCGCGTCCGCTGCGTCTGGAGTTCGATAGCGGCTTCCATCACGGATCGACGGGTCCGGAGCACGACTTCGGGGACCGGGTGACCGGTGACATTTCCGCGGGGATGGAGTACTTCGCTGCTCATCGAGCCTCCATCCGATCAGACGAAGCGGCCACGGAACGAGTTGCCGGTTCGACCTGAGGTTTCAGCGCGGCCAGTCCGCGATAGAGGCGCGACTTGACGGTGGAGAGCGGAGCGCGAGTCATGCGCGCGATCTCTTCCAGCGACATCTCCTCGCGGAAGCGCAGCAACAGGACCTCGCGGTGAAGCGGGTCGAGGGTGAGCAGCGCATCGGCGACCAGTTGGCCGCTCTCGAGAGTCGAGAGATGGTCGAAGGGAGACTTGTCCTGGCTGGGAACTTCGAAGGGGCGTTCCTCGTCGCCGCCCTCGCACATCTCCTCGAGGCTGGCCATGGAGCGGCGGCGGCGCAGATCGATGACGAGGTTGCGGGCGATGGTGAACAGCCAGGTATCGAAACGTGAGTTGCCGTTGAACTGCGCGCCGCGCATCAGAACCCGCATCCAGGTTTCCTGAAAGAGGTCTTCGGCTATCTCGCGATTGCCGGTGAGATAGAGAAGATAGCGCAGAAGGCGGTGCTGATACTGGAGGATGAGTTCGTCGAGGAGAGCAGGATCCTGGCGGCGCAGGCCTTCGACGACGCGGGCATTCTCTGACCGGACGACCTCAGCAAGTTGGAGCGCTGCCGTACTCATGTCAGCTTGACAGACGGGGGAAGGCGCACGAAAGACGCCTCGGGTTACGAGTTTCTCAACCTTTTGCGTCAGATCCATCGCTGCCCTTTCCGCGTGCCTCGTGGGGGATAGCCGCCGACTGGCTGGGCTTAAGGTAACTCTACCATTATCAGTCGGATTTGAGCCGTCCGCAACGATAGACTTGAGGGGATGGACGTTCTGTTTGGGTTGCACCCGGTGGAGGAAGCCCTGCGGTCCGGGTCGCGGCGCTTCGACCACGTTTGCGTGGCGCGGGAGCGGCATGACCACCGGCTGGGGGAGATCGCGGCGCTGGCGCGCGCGGCGGGCGTACCGGTGCGCACCGAGCCGAGGGAAGCGCTGAGCCGGCTGGCTGGGACAACGGCGCATCAAGGCGTGGTGGCAGTCGTCGGTGAGCGTGCGTTTCTGGGCCTCGAGGATCTGCTACAGGGGCCGGAGCCGCGGCTGGTGCTGGCTCTCGACGGCGTGGAGGATCCGCAGAACCTGGGCGCGCTGCTGCGGACAGCCGAGGGCGCGGGCGTGGATGGAGTGCTGCTGACGGAGCGGCGGTCGGCGCCGATGAGCGCGGTGGCGGTGAAGGCCTCGGCGGGTGGGGCGGAGCATCTGCGGCTGGCGCGAGTGGTGAATCTGGTGCGCGCGCTGAAGACGCTGAAGGAGCGGAACCTGTGGTGCGTCGGCCTCGACGAACGCGGCACAACGGATTACGACCGCTACGATTTCCGGTCCAACACGGTAGTGGTGCTGGGGCGCGAGGGAGCGGGATTGCACGAGCTGGTGCGGAAGACCTGCGATCATCTGCTGCGCATTCCGATGGCGGGGAAGGTGGATTCGCTGAACGTGTCGGCGGCGGGAGCGGTGGTGCTGTTTGAGGCAGCGCGTCAGCGGAGGGCGGGGGCGAGTTCGGAAGCTACGGCTCGCGCGGCGAAACCGGGCCGGCCTCAGCAAAAAGGCCTGGGTTCATGAAGTTTTGGATTTTCTGCGCCGCCGGGCTTGGCGGTTGTTTGGGATTCGTGCAGCCCGGATTCGGACAACAGAACGAGAAGCCGATTCCTCAGCAGCCGCAGGTGTTGTTTTCCGGGCAGCCTGCGTCGAGTGAGAAGGCGGCGACCACCGCAACAGCAGCACCCGTCACCGACGCGGAGCGCAGGTCGGTGGCCATCACGGCGTGGAATCTCGATGTGCATCTGAGCCCGCGCGAGCAGGCGATGGAGGTGCACGCGCGGGTGACGCTGCGGAATGCAGGCTCGGCGCCGCTCAGCAGAATCCCGCTGCAGCTTTCGTCGACGCTCCATTTTGAGACGGTGGGGTTGCACGGCAAAAAGGTGGCCTTCACGCAGCACTCGGTTGCGAGCGATGCGGATCATACGGGCAAACTCCAGGAGGCAGTGATTCCGTTGGCGGAGGCGCTGGCGCCAGGTTCATCGATGACGCTGGATGTGGACTACGGTGGCACCGTGCCACTGACGGCGGAGCGGCTGACGGCGATTGGGGCTCCGGATGCGACAGCCGAAGCGTCGGATTGGGATCGAATCACCGAGGCTTTCATCGGGGTGCGAGGGTTCGGAAATGTGGTGTGGTATCCGGTGAGTTCGGTGCCGGTTTCACTGCAGGACGGAGCGAAGCTGTTCGCGGAGATCGGGCGGCAGAAGCAGATGGATGAGGACGCGACGGTGAGTCTGCGCGTGACGGATGAGTTTGTTGCGCCGGTGCCGAATGCGGTGCTGCTGGATGGGCGCTTCATGAGCGGCGTGCAGCCGGCGGCGATGCCGACCGCGTCGTTTCCTGGAGTGATGACGGCGGTGCTGCCGGCGACGCGGCTGGGATTCGAGACGCCATCGTTCNNGGCAAGCCGAAGACGGCGTTCACGATTCTCGATTTACCGGAGACGGACGATGCTCCGGCGGAGACGGGCGAGGTGCTGGCGACGCCGCTCTCGACCGACGAAGCGCAGCATCTGGCGCCGGTCGCGGTGCACGCGCTGGCGCATGGCTCATTCGAATCGCCGCGCGTGTGGCTGAATGAGGGCGTGGCGGCGTTTCTGGGATCGTTGTGGATCGAACAGGGTCAGGGACAGCCGGCGGCTCTGGAGAATCTGAATGCGGGCCGGCCGGCGCTGGCGCTAGTGGAGCCCGCATCGCCGGGCGAGGGAGCGGGTGAGGATCTGCTGCACGCGACGAGCGCGGTCTACTACCGTACGAAGGCGGAGTATGTGCTGTGGATGCTGCGCGACCTGGCGGGGGACAAGGCGCTGCAGAGCGCGATGCAGGCGTACGAGGCCGCGCAGGACACGACGCGCGATTATTTCGAGAAGCTGGTGGAGAAGGCGAGCGGCCGGGATCTGAAGTGGTTCTTCGACGACTGGGTGTATCGCGACCAGGGACTGCCGGATTTATCGATTGGCGGCGTGTATCCGAGCCGGGAGTCGTCGCACCAGGTGCTCGTAGCGGTGGAGATCCGCAACGATGGGTATGCGGCGGCCGAGGTGTCGGTGACGCTGAAAGGGATGAGCGGAACAGTGACGCAGCGGGTGCTGGTTCCGGCGCACGCGCGCATCACGCATCGCATGACGTTCGCGGAGGATCCGGCAGAGGTGGACGTCAACGATGGCACAGTCCCCGAGGTGCGGGACAGCGTTCACGAGCGGATCATCACGGCTGCGAAGCCGCAGTGACGACGGGCTCGGCGAGTGTGCCGGTGATCTTCTCCGCGCCGCGGCGCGTTTCGAACGGGATCGGCCTCAGTCGTGGGCGCTGGATTTCTTCTCCATATCCACAACCAGGAAGCCGCCCATACGGCACGTGCCAGTCAGGAAACGAGCCATGGAATCCGGCAGCAATCCAAGAAGGGTGCGCTTTAGCCTCCCCGCCGGAAGCAGAACCAGGCATTCCTTCTGGCCGTAAACCCGGATGCTATTTACGGTGAAGTTGCCGCCGACCATCCGGCGCCACTCGCGGGGGCGGTAATAGCGTGTCAGGGCGCCGTCCTCGGCCAGCTGGCGACTGGTATTAATTGCACGGCGGGTGGGAAATTTTCCGTTGAGGACGGAAACGAGGGCTCCGAAAACATAGAAGTTCCATAGACTGCGGTAGTAGACCATGACCTGGGCTCGGCCGCTGGGCCTGAGAACGCGGTGCATTTCCTCAAGGATACGGGCCGTATTCGCCGAATGATGGATGACTCCCCAGGTCCATATGTAATCGAAGGAATTGTCGGGGAAGCGCATCGCTTCGGCGTCCATTTGCAGGACGGTTCCAGGCAGACGGCGCAGCGCCAGGCGAGTGGATGTGCTTTTGACCGCGTAGTCGGTGAGATCGATGCCGGTGTAGGATTTGGCCCGCGCCGCCAGCAGTTGGGCATGGCTCCCGTTGCCGCATCCGATTTCCAGCACATCGCTGTTGCGAAGCGAGGCAAAGTCGATGAGGCGGTCGAAGGGAATCTGACGAGGCGGCAAATAATGCGATGCGTTCTCGAAGAATCGACGGTCAATTTCGTCGTAGAAGGCCGCGGTAAATTCTTCATAAGGGATGGGGGTGGTGAAGTCGTATCGCATGGAGTGCTTCTGCCACCAGTCCTTGTTTTGCTGTTGCCAATCGAGGTTCTGGGAGTCGTCTGTGGGCAGGGCAGTGGGGCTCGTAAATCCGGCTGGCGGCCCTTCTTTCAATCGCTGTATCTTCACTATCGGCTGGTTCACAGGGAACTCCGTTGCTTGCCTTGGGGGTCGGGACAGTGTCGAGGTTACCACGCTGCACAGTCCCCGAGGCGCGGGACAGCGTTCACGAGCGGATCATCACGGCTGCGAAGCCGCGTTGACGACCGGCTCGGCGAGTGTGCCGGTGATCTTCTCCGTGCCGCGCCGCGTTTCGATGGTGAGGTCGAGGTCGCGGCCGAAGGAGATGGATCCGCGGAGGGCACTCGTTTTTCCGCCACGTGAGAGGCCGCCGTTGGCAATGTCCAGCGCGCGAGAGGCGATCGTTCCCTTCGCTGTCCAGCGTTCGAAGGGCGTCGGAGGCGGCGCGGTGCTGTCGCTCGCGGCATTGGCGGGCGCACCGCCCGGCCATACGCCGTTCTGCCAGGTGAAGGAGAAGTCGCCGGTGGCGGAACTGGCGAGGTCGGCGGCGCGATAGCCGGTCATGCTGAGCGCCGCATCGGCGCTGATCTGCCCAGGGCCCCATTTCTCTGCCATGAGCGCGGCGGCTTCAGGGGCGCTGGCGCCGGTGATGCGCGTCTTCAGCTTCCAGTGCGGCGTGCCGTTCTCGATGCTCATTTCTCCTGTCCAGTGCAGCGCTCCGCCGAGCGCTGTCGCGTCGAACGAGGAGAAGGTGAGGGTGTTGCCGGCAACGCTGAGCGATGCGGCAACATTGTGCAGCGGGAGCGGGCCGAGATCGAGCTGCTCGCACTGGAGCTGACCCTGGAGCTTGGGCCAGCCGGGGTGATTGTCGCCGAGACTCAGGAGCTTGCTCAGGAGGCCGCTATCGGGGTTCACGCCGAGCGCTGTTTCGATGGCGTCAGCGCTGGTGGATCCAAGGCCGAGGGTGAACGTCGCGGGACAGCCTGCCGGGTCAGTGCAGAGAACAGGAAACTGCAGCGAGCCGTGCATGGGCATCTTCTGGTACGTGAGGGCTACGTTCTGCCAGGTGATTTGGTTGGGCGCGAGGTTGATCTCGGCGGACTGCACGTCGACGGGCGTGGGAAGAAACGCGGGACGCAGCTGCGCGGAGTCGAGAATGATGGAGCCGCTGGTGGCGATGCCATTACCGCTGCCGGCACCAGGCAGAGGCCGCATCCACTGACCGGTGGCGGAGAGGTTGAGGGTGGCGCGCCCGCGCGGCGCGACGAGGTTGGTGGCGTTCTGCAGCACGCCGAAGCTGGCCACCGCGGGAAGAAGACGCGCGACCGAGGCCGGGCCCGTGAGATGGAGTTCGAATCCGGCGCGCGTGAAGCGCGAATCCGCTACGAGGGGCTGCGGCTCACCCATCGGAACAGAAATGGGAAAGAGCTGAATCGCGTTCTGCGCCGGCGGCGGCGGTGGTTGCGGACGCTTCGCGCGGTGCGGGCTCAAGGGCTGCGGAGACGGAGCAACGAAGTGCATCGCTGGAAGGTTCAGCGTGCCTCCCGAATAACGGAGCGAGACACCAGTGGCGTCGGCGGTGCCGGTGAGCAGCGGACCATTGGCAGTGAGGAAGCGGAAGCTGCCGTTGACGATGCCGCCGACGGTCATGTTCTGCGCGCCGGGGCGTATGAGCTGGAAGAAGCGGACCGGGAAAGCTGCGGGCATGCGATTGATCTCGAGCTGAAGGTTGGCTTTGGGGGTCTGCAGGCCCTGAACGCTGCCCGTGAGCAGGAGATGTCCGTCGGCTACGGGCCAGAAGCAGGTGATGTTGTCGAGCGTGTGCAGGAGGTGATGGTACTGGCTGCGGCAGGTGGCGTCGACGTCGACGGTGGAGGGCGGCTGGAATTCCTGGCGGCGCAGGTCGGCAACCCGGAGGCGCGACTGCAGCTGCAGATCGCCAATATTGCCGCGGAGATCGGTGGTCAGGTCGAGGTCGCCTCGCCATCCGCTGTCCATACCGGCGAAGATCCGGGTGACCTGGCCGAGTTGAGCGCCGCTCCACTCGGCGCGCAGATCCACGGGCATGGCATCGAGCGCCGGAGCGCGGTGCAGCGAGCCTTCAATGCTGAGCCCGCCGGTGTCGGAAAGGTGGAGCTCGAGGTCGGTACGCACCGGCTGCGCGCGCATGCGGAGGCGCCACTCGTCGGCGTTGGCCTGCCACATCGAGAACTCGGCGTTCATCAGCGAGAAGGGCTTCTTCTCCGCGCCATCCTTGAAGTCGATGCGGGCGTTGGTGGCTTCGATGTAGGGGAAGCGAGGACGCGCGCTGAGGCGCCGCTGGCCGGTAGGGGCGTTGGCGATCTGCGAAGCGCGGAGCAGGACCGAGCCGATACTCCACTCACCAGCCGCGTTGCGGACGATATTGAGGTTGGCTTCGTCGAGGCTGATGCGGCTGACTTCGAGGCGTCCACGCCACAGCGAAGTGAGCCGGAGGGAGGCGACCACAGAAGTAGCGTGGAGCGCGGGCTCGTAGCCGAAAGAAGGATCTTCGTCGACCGTGAAGTCGGTCATCACGATCCCGGGCGTGGGCAGCAGGCGCAGCTGCATGCCGCCGACATAGACAGGGCGGCCGAGAGCTTCCGACATGCTGGCGGTGATGGTGTGGCGATACTTGCCAAGGTTGAAGTACGGAGGGAGGAAGATGGCCAGCAGAAGAAGCGCGATGAGGGCGCCGGCGATGGCGACGCGCAGCCACGGAAAAGGCCGAGGGCTGCGAGACTCCTCGGAGGATACGAGCTCCTCCAGCGAAGGCATGGCTATTTCACTCGGTGGAGGGTGCGGCTCCAGCGAGTCTGGTCGAAGAAGTGAATCGTCTCATGGAGGATCCAGCCGACGCGGTCCGCAACGGAGGTCTTATATTCCTCCGACTCCGGCGTCTCGAAGGACCAGTAAACGAACAGCGGGCGTCCGACGATATTCGCGCGAGGAACGAAGCCCCAGTAGCGGCTGTCGAGGCTGACCAGACGGTTATCCCCCATGCAGAAGTACATGCCGGCGGGAACGACGAGGTCCTGGCCCTGAATGAAGCCGGGCAGCGCCTCCGCCCACTCGGCAGTGACATTGCCGCTGAGGCTCGGGGAGACGGAGGGAAAGTCGTCGCGGTAAGCGTCGTAGTCCGCGTCGGAGGGCTTGCCGGCGTAGGGCTCGTCGAG